>NZ_JACGVF010000103.1:0-331 GCF_014077085.1 Colwellia sp. MB02u-9 | reverse complement strand
GCCGCCAGCGTTCAATCTGAGCCATGATCAAACTCTTCAATTAAAAATCGTTTGTGATGCTCACCTTAACTCACCGAAGTGAACCAAGAAAAGACATCTGCTCAATGAATTCTGTCGTGTCACTCAATCCCGACTAGGAACAAAGTAACTACATAAAACGTATTATTCATTCATTCCTTAAAAAGGAAAGTCTAAATGATACTTATTTTTGTGTGACATCATATTAAGCTGTTTTTTTTGTTATCCGAGGATAACTATGTAAAATCAACGTTAATGTGAGTGTCCACACAAATTGCATGATAACTAATTGTTAAAGAAAGTTAGTTTCTTC
>NZ_JACGVF010000102.1:0-90898 GCF_014077085.1 Colwellia sp. MB02u-9 | reverse complement strand
GGCCAAAGCGTGCTTCATCTTGAAACCACACATCTACATTTTTAAGGCTGACATTCCACGGGATCGTACGGATCATTTCCATTTCGAATTTTTTTAAAAGCTTCTTGTACTTCATCTGATTGCTTCGGGTGCCTTGACCGACTCGTTATCCACGAGAAGCCTAGCTGATGTAAAAGCCGATAAATATTATCAATTGAATAGTCGACTTTAAATTCTTGCGTAATATAAGTAACAAGTGTTTGTGCTTTAAGTCTTCCGCCTTTGAGTTTAATACTATTATCATGAATGTACTGGCTTAACTGAGAGAGCTGTTGTTCATTGAGATTACAAGGTCGACCAGAGCGAGGTTTTTCTTTTAAACCATCAAGACCATGTTCATAAAATCTTTTAACCCAGTCATTAACAATACGTCGACTAATATGTAAGTTTCGTGCTGTCTGTGTGTTATTAGCGCCACTTTTGATATGAGAAAGCGCCATCAAACGAACCCGCATTCGCCCATTAGTTTCTTTTGCTATAAGAGATTTAAAATCAATGGATTCAAGTGTGATCATAACGACTGATATCAATGTATGAAAAATGAAACCAATTAGATCACAAATTTAATCAAAATGGTATTACTGCAACTTGAAACGCCTTATAGCTTGACGTATTAAGCACCTAAAACTTCGATAAGTATCATAGCATTAGTGTATTCTTGTACTTATACCAAGTTGATTAATTATCTGTTCATTTTTAATGGTTAATATGAAAAATATAGTGTTATAAATAGAATAATTACTTATAAAATTTTATGCTTTGTATTTATCTATTTTTTGCATTAAAAAGTAGATGGCTTGACTAATCAAATGGTGTTAATTGCCAGGTACTATTTTGATTTAACCAGTGAGAACAATAATAATGAATATTGATGGAACGTTAGTAGCTAAAAAATTACGAGATAAATTAGCGGTAGAAATAACTGAGTTTAAATCATGTCATGGTATTCAGCCGAGTTTAACCGTGCTGCTTGTTGGTGAAGATCCTGCTAGCCATATTTACGTAAAAAATAAAGTCAAACAAACACAAGAAATTGGTATGATCTCCAATGAGATAAAATTACCCTGTGATACTTCTCAGGAGTATTTACTAAGTCAGATCGAAAAATTAAATAATGATGGTAGCGTCCATGGCATTCTAGTTCAGTTACCTTTACCAAAACACATAGATGAAAGTGCTATTGTTTCAGCTATTAGTCCTAATAAAGATGTTGATGGTTTTCATGCAATAAATTCTGGTCGATTATTTAATGGTGAAACAGAGGCTATTGTACCCTGCACGCCACAAGGTTGTGTGATCTTGGTAAAACAACATTTAGGTGATGATTTATCTGGTAAGCATGCTGTTGTTATCGGTCGATCTAATATTGTTGGTAAGCCTGTGGCTATGTTGTTACTGCAAGAAAATTGTACGGTAACTATTGCGCACTCTAAAACCATAAATTTACCTGAAGTATGTCAGCAAGCTGATATTTTAGTTGCCGCTGTTGGTATTGCTAAATTTGTTAAAGCTGCTTGGGTTAAAGAAGGGGCTACTATTATTGATGTAGGCATCAATAGAGTTTTAACCGATGAGGGCAAATCAAAACTGGTTGGCGATGTAGATTATGATGCGGTTATTGCTAAATGTGGAGCTATTACGCCTGTTCCGGGTGGCGTAGGGCCAATGACAATTGCTTGTTTATTAAAAAATACGCTAACAGCGGCTAAAAATAGTCTGCGCTAGCGCTTACCTTGTGTAGTCATTAGAGATTTAAAAATCAAGTTAATATTTTACTGCAAATTTTTAGCGATCTGAAAACTGTACTGATCTTCAAGGAAGCTGATTTTTTAGTTAGTTCAGAGAGCAAGTAAAATGGCTTGAATGGTAAAATAGCTCTTACATACGGTTATTAGCATAGAACAGAAATTAACCGCTGCTCGGTTTAATCATTTACACTGCAACGAAAGCAGTGTAAATTTTTCTGTTTCTCTCGATAACGAATCAATCGTTGTTTAAACTCTATGGGTAGCTGAGCTATGTCGTCACAAGTGTTATGATGAATAAAGTGATTTGATAAATAAAATGTTTGTAACGCCTCATCAGCAAAGCAAATAATGTTCTTATATCTTGCTTGTTTTCGCTCATTTTTATCAGAAATAATGGCATGTAGCATTAAGCTTGCGATATTTTTACCACGTTGAGCTTTGTCGGTAACTAAGCCATGTAGTAGCCAAAAACTCCCCGGCTCTTGACCGGCAGATATGATTACACTCGCTATAATGCACTGATTAATTTTAACAATATAACATTGGTCATGTCCGATAAAGCTTGCTGCATATTGCTGGTTTTTATAAAAGCGCAATATATCTTTTTTATCTGTCTTTACTGCTTTTATAACTGTGTATGGCGAGAAGGGAGCATCTGGATTCATTTATTTATTTCTATTCAACAGTGTTAATTTAATTTATTTTACTTAGTTATTCCACACTAGGCCTTTACGGATCTTCTATCTTATTTAACTTTACTAACAAGCTGAGCCATTAAGCTATAAAACATCATCGCTTTGCTAATCGACTTACAGTTGAATAACCTGTAATCGTATTAAGTATCAACTAATTCTAATCGTTTTGTTAAACAACCGATATATTTACCTGCATATACTGCTGCTTTAGTTAGGGTAAATGAAACTTTGCTTGAACTTATGTGTTGATTTACTCTTTGGTATTTAATTAGCGCAAATAAGCTATTAACAGGTGAATTTAAATCAAACAAACGAGCAACCATGAGCTAGATTAGAAATAATTCTTTTTAAACCAAAATAGTTTGGCTAAACATCGGCAATTACAGGTTACAATACACTATTATATTTTTGGTTTTATGTGTCTGTAACAATTATATTGTCTAACAGATATAAGTTAAATAACGTGGAGAGTAAGCTTGCAGTTTAGTGATTTTGGATTGGATAGTAAAATAATGTCAACTGTGGAACATTTAGGTTTTAGTGAGCCTAGTGAAATTCAGCAGCAGGCAATTCCTGCCGCCATGGCAGGTCATGACTTGATTGCTTCATCTAAGACCGGCTCAGGTAAAACGTTAGCCTTTATTATTCCTGCGATGCAGCGCTTGTCAAAAAATAGAGCCTTAAGTAAGCGTGATCCACGTGTGCTTATTTTAACGCCAACTCGCGAATTAGCCAAGCAAGTCTTTACTCAGCTAAGAATGTTTACATCGGGTTCTGCATTTAAAGCGGTACTTATTCTTGGCGGTGAAAATTTTAACGACCAAGTTAAAGTATTAGAAAAAGAACCTCATTTTATTGTTGCTACACCAGGGCGTTTAGCCGATCACCTTTCGCAAGGGCATTTTCACCTGAGTGGTTTAGAATTACTCATCCTTGATGAAGCAGATCGTATGTTAGATTTAGGCTTTGCCGATCAGTTATCACAAATCAATAAAGCTGCCGATCATCGTAAACGCCAAACGCTGCTGTTTTCTGCGACTTTAGATCATGCACAAGTTAATGACTTTGCTTTAGCATTATTGAAAAAGCCAAAGCGTGTCGCTATCGGCAGTGGCTATACTGAACATAAAGACATTACTAAGCGTTTTTATCTTTGTGATAACTTAAGCCATAAAGAAAAGCTACTGGCACACTTTATTGCGACTGAAGATCACCAGCAAATAATCATATTTACTGCGACCCGCGCCGATACCGACAGGTTGTCGACATTATTAACTGAGCAAGGCTTAAGTGCTGTTGCCTTAAGTGGTGAGCTAAACCAAGGTCAACGTAATCAAATAATGGACGGTTTCAGTAAAGGGCAGCAAAAAATACTGATCACGACTGATTTAGCGTCTCGCGGATTAGATTTAATTAATGTCTCGCACGTTATTAATTTCGATATGCCAAAGCATACCGAAGAATTTGTTCATCGCATTGGTCGCACTGGCCGCGCAGGTAGCACAGGTGACTCTATTTCATTTGTTGGACCTAAAGACTGGATAAGCTTTAAAAATGTAGAAGGCTTTCTGCAACAAAAGCTGACTTTTGATACTGTTGATGGCTTAAAAGCTAAGTTCAAAGGTATTAAACCTAAGAAAGCGAAAGTCGATAGCAAAGTAAAAGATAGCAATAAGTCAGTCGTAGTAGCTAAGAAACCAAAATCAAAGAAAATTGTTAAGAATACCTTTTTAGCGGAAGACGCTGGTGAGTTACCGGTATTAAAACGTAAGCAAGCAGTTACCCCACAAGATATTGATAATTCGGCTATCGACGAAGTGGATTGATCCTGATCAGTTATCTTAACCATTAAGCTTTTATAAACCCGCTATGCCTCAATATTAAAAAGGTATAGCGGGTTTTTTATTTCTATAGTGCTTGATTGTGAATTCACTTAAGTATTTATGATGGGCCATCCATTGTAACAATTAGAGATTTTTTTGAAAAAATCTCTGTTAACAACCACAGAAAAACCTTAACTAAATGAGCGCTGAGGCGGCTTGATCATAGCGACTACTCGCTATTTTTTCTAATCTCAACAATACTTATATTTTGATTAAACCCTAAAATTTATAAAGAGTGCCTAAAGGCATGTTGTGCTCTTTTTTGTGAGGTTAGCATCACGTGTCAGCGAGCAATGAACCAGAAGTCTCAGTTTCATTAGACAAGGTTAGGCAGCACTTTGTTGTAGATGCGGAGCTACATCAGGGCTTTCAATTAGGTAGTTTAGTGATTGAACCTGATTTAGGCATCGTTATTCGAAATGCTCAACGATACCACTTAGCACCTAAAGCGATGGAGGTTCTACTTTATTTATCATCGACTAATGGTGAGATTGTCTCGCGAGAGCAAATTTCGGCTTTTGCTTGGGGTGATAATCATGCGGCAAAAACCAATGTTACCCACGTCATCAGTGAAATTAGACATGTACTTGATGATCACAAAGAATGTCCCACTTATATCCAAACTATTCCTCGCAAAGGTTATCGTATGCTTTTACCGACAGTGGCAAAGTCAGTGAATAGTATTTGGCCGTTCCCCGCTGATCAGGTACACCAAATTAGTGGCTCAGAAAAAAAATGGCAATTGTCATTTTCATTATTAAAAAGTAGCCGTTTAATTAACGCTAGTGCTGCTTATTTAGTGGTATCTTGGGTTTTATTACAAGTATTCTCAATTATATTACCTATTTTTGATGTGCCAACTTGGGGGGGTAAGGTGGGGGCTTTATGTTTAGTTATTGGCTTTCCTCTTGTTATTAGTTTTCAGTGGTATAAAGAATTTAAAATAAGAAAAAAGTTTGCGTATGAAAACAATAAAAACCACCGATTTATTTATCAACAACTTTCTGTCGATAGTTTCTGTATATTAATAATATTGTTGATTATATATTACCTGTCTACTCATCTTATTGAGAAAATAGAAAGAGAAAGTAATTCACAGCCACTTAATGTCATTGTTGATAACAAAGCGCCCATCGCCAATGTGGTTGAAAATGCTGTTGCTATCTTGCCTTTTCATGCAACCGATTTAGACAATAATCCTCAATATTTCATTTCAGGTTTGCAAGAAGAGCTGGTAAATCTATTAACATTAAAAGCTGTATTTAAGGTGTCTTCAATAAGGGCGATAAATGCATTAGAACCTAAAGCAAGCATTGAAGAAATTAAAAATATTTTAGGCGTTAAATATATCGTAGAAGGGCGTTCTAAAGTTGTCAACAGTGTATTAATTATTAACACTATCATGACAGATGTTGTGACTGGCTTTCAGGTTTGGTCTGATGAATCTAAGGGCTCAATAGATGAGCTGGTTATACTCTATAGTGACTTGTCTCGTAAAATTACTAATGCATTGCGTTTGCTTATCGTTGGCGATAACGCAGAGAACAAAATAAATGCCATGCCAACAGAAAATTTTGCAGCCTATGATGCTTATTTACAAGGCAAAGAAAAGTACAGAAATTCAAAAAACATCAACAGCTTAGTCGCAGCAGAAAAACTCTTTATTACTGCCTTACAATTGGACCCTGATTTTATTCAAGCTTCGTCAGCCTTATGTCAAACCTACTTGGATAAATATTTACTGAGCAATGATACAAAGGAATACGAAAAAGGTTTAAATGTTTGTCAATTAATTGCCAGCAATCGGACCGTATCGTTTGAATCAGAATTAGCACTTGGTAGACTTTATCGTGTCAATGGCCAATATGAAAAAGCTGAAACACACTTAAACAAAGCAAAACTAATTAAACCAGAGTCCAGTGAAGTTTTTATTTCATTGGCTGATTTATACGCAAAATTAGAGCAAAGTGATAAGGCTGAAAGTTTATATCAACAAGCGATTAGTTTTGAGCTAGGTAATTGGAAAAATTACTATGATTACGGTTTGTTTTTGTTTAATTCGGGCCGTTATGAAGATGCAATTAGCCAATTTAATAAGGTAATACTAATCAATAACAGCACGGCTATGGCCTATAATGCCTTAGGGGCTGTTTATTATATGGTACTAAATTTTGAGCAGGCCAACATTGCTTGGTCTAAATCACTGGCAATTAAGCCAACAGCATTAACTTTTTCAAATTTAGGTACCGTACTGTTTTTTATGCAGCGCTTTGAAAATGCCGCTGAAATGTATTTACAAAGTGCTGAATTATCATCATTAGATCCTACCGTTTGGGGTAATTTGGGTGATGCATTTAAGTACAGTGAAAATAGCACACTAAAGGCTCAAGCGGCTTATAAAAAGGGACTTGATTTAGCTCAAAAAAATGCGGTTATAAATGATAAGGATCCAAGTCTGCAAGCACAAATATCTCGTTATTACTCTGAATTAACTCAATGTGACCAGGCAAAGAAACACCAAGAAATAGTACTTAACAATAACGTGCATGATCCCTATATTTATTATGACTTAGCCATAGTAGCTATTAATTGCTTCGACGTTAATGACATGAAGCCATTTATTAAAAAAGCTATCTTTTTAGGCTATCCCCGACAGCTTTTATTGGCGGATCCTCAGTTTTACGACTATAAACATTGGATAAAAGAAATTGTTTGAATCCATTAACCTGAATAAGGAAAATTCAATGAATAGCCAAAATATCAAATTACTGAAAAAAATGATCAGCGGTTTAATACTCTTAATAGCGACAACTTCCTTGGCAGCTTTTGCTGCTAGCAACAGCGCTAAAGATAAAGAATTGCTCATTCATGTTGACCCCTCAACACATTGCGCAATCAAGGTAACTCCCTCCGTCAATGAAAGTAATTGTGCATTGTTATATTCAGAGAGTAAAAACCCCTGTAGGAATGATCCCGAATGTGTTTGTTCACAAAAGGAGAAATATATTGCTTGGCAAACAACTACGGGTGATGCCTTTGATATTCGTTTTACCGAGGGTTCGCCTTTCAAAAGATGTGAATATCAAGCAGGTCGCGATGGTGAAGTGCGTTGTAAAATTAAAAATACAGGTGACTATTACTACGAAGTAAATGTCAAAGGCTGTGCAACTAACCCTTATGATCCTCGCATTGTGGTGCAATGAGTTTTTGTACTGTATGACCTGAGATTTGGCAATATATTTTTTTGAAGGCTAAAATGTACTTAGCCAAAGCTCAGGTTATTTTACTTATTCGCTAATTAATTGCTTAACACTATACTGACTTTCAGTATGACCAAGTTTTGTTTTTAAATAGGGGAGTATTTCATCTAACTGGCTAGTTAATTGCCATGGTGGATTGACAATAAATAAGCCTGTGCCGGTCATGCCATATTCTTCAGTATCTGCATCTTGGCAATATTCTACTTGTATTAAGTTACGCACATCACTCTTGGTAAAGGCGCTCTGCATTTGTTCAACAAGTTCACGTTTAACGACTGGATACCATAAAATGTAAGTGCCAGTAGCAAATTTTTTATAAGCATTAACAACCGTACGAACGGCTTTTAAGTAATCTTCTTTTAACTCATAAGGTGGGTCAATTAAGACTACACCACGACGGTTCGGCGGCGGCACTAAACCTAACACACCTTGGTAACCGTCAGATTGCTTAACATGGGACTTATTCCACCGTTGGCTATATGCTTTTAAGTGTTCAATATCAGTCGGGTGTAACTCAAATAAATGTGCGCTGTCTTGTCGACGAGTAAATTGGCGAGCAATACCTGGAGAGCCAGGATAGAGTGTAAGTTCTCCAGTTTCCTGATTTAAATTTTTGACTAAATCAATATACGGCTGCAGGGCTTCGGGTAAGTCTTCATTTTCAATTAACTTAGCAATACCGTTTTTATATTCACCGGTTTTTTGAGCGTAATCGTCGCTCAGCTGATACATGCCAGCGCCCGAATGACTATCAATATAATAAAAGCCCTTATCTTTGCGGGTCATATATTCTAGTACTAAGGTTAATACCGAATGTTTTAAAACATCAGCAAAATTTCCGGCGTGAAAAGCATGGCGATAACTGAGCACAATGGCTCCTTAAAATAGCGTAATAGCAATTGAAATAATAAAAAATAAAGCTATCAAAATTAACTCATGATAGCTTTATTACAGTACGTTTACCTAAATGACTAATTTATACTTTTGACGCTAAATATTCGTCGTAGCCACCAGCAAAATCAGTGTAACCACCGGTTGTTAATTCGATAATACGAGTCGCTAAGCTTGAGACAAATTCTCGGTCATGACTCACAAACAAAATAGTGCCTTCATATTGCTCCATTGCCATGTTTAATGACTCGATAGATTCCATATCCATATGGTTTGTTGGTTCATCCATAATGAGAATGTTTGGACGTTGCATCATGATTTTACCAAACAACATACGACCTTGTTCGCCACCTGAAAGTACTTTTACTGATTTGTTAATGTCATCAGCAGAGAATAATAAACGTCCTAAATAACTACGAACGGCCTGTTCGTCGTCGCTAGGTTGACGCCATTGGCTCATCCATTCAAATAAAGTCATATCATTTTCAAATTCATAACTATGGTCTTGCGCGTAGTAACCAATGTTAACGTTTTCTGACCAAGTATATAAACCTGATGTTGGCTGATATTCAGCTTCGCCCATTAGAGTACGTAAGAATGTAGTTTTACCCACACCATTTTGTCCGATAATGGCGACACGCTCACCAACTTCAATCATCATGTTAAGGTTGCTTAAGACCTTATTATCACCAAAGTTTTTGCTCATACTTTCAAGTACGAGAGCATTACGGAATAATTTTTTGTCTTGTTCAAAGCGAATAAACGGATTAACACGACTTGATGCTTTTACATCGGCCAATTGAATTTTATCAATTTGCTTAGCACGAGACGTTGCTTGTTTTGCTTTTGAAGCATTGGCAGAGAAACGCGCCACGAAAGCTTGTAGTTCACCAATTTGTGCTTTTTTCTTGGCGTTGTCAGACATTAATTGCGCTCTAGCTTGCGTAGACGCCAACATATATTCGTCATAGTTACCCGGAAATAACCGTAATTCACCGTAATCTAGATCAGCCATGTGGGTGCAAACACTGTTTAAAAAGTGACGGTCATGCGAGATGATGATCATGGTTGAATCACGTGCGTTCAAGGTCTCTTCTAACCATTGAATAGTGTGAATGTCCAAGTTGTTGGTTGGCTCATCAAGTAATAAAATATCAGGATTAGAAAATAAGGCTTGGGCTAATAGCACACGTAATTTCCAACCTGGGGCAACGTCACTCATTAAACCATAATGTTGATCGACAGGAATACCGACACCCATTAATAATTCGCCGGCACGACTTTCTGCGCTGTAACCATCCATTTCAGCATATTCAGCTTCTAAATCACCGGCACGCATACCATCTGCTTCACTCATTTCAGGCAAAGCGTAAATCTCATCACGCTCTTCTTTTATTGCCCACAATTTAGTATGGCCCATAATAACGGTGTCAACGACAGACGTTGCTTCAAAACCAAACTGGTCTTGACGAAGTTTACCAATGCGCTCATTTGGATCTAAATTAACATTACCCGAGGTTTGCTCTAAATCACCACCTAAAATTTTAATAAAGGTTGATTTACCGCAGCCATTGGCCCCGATTAAACCATAGCGATTTCCGCCACCAAATTTTTGTGAAATGTTTTCAAATAACGGCTTAGCACCGAATTGTTGGGTAATATTGTTTGCAGCTAACATATAAGTTCCGTAGCGATTGTGTAGATGAGTGTAAGTTGAACTTTAATCTAAGTTTAACCTTAAATAATGCGCGAGATTATACAGTATGATGACGTTGTTTGGAATTCTAGTGAGGCTTGAATGTGCAGGTTTTTTATTTGTTTTACATTAGTCACGGTGATTTGATAACTGCTTATCATTAAAGCAATAAAATGAAATTAAATTACGCTATTATGGTTCTAATTAACGAGTATCATTAATAATCGGAATAAAAAAAATTATAAAAACGATAAAATCATGTCAGCATTATGTTGCAACACTTCAGCAAGGAATAAATTTTGTTGAACAACTCACTGACCAAGAATATGGCGTTAACATTGCTGGAAAGTCTAGCCCTATGGGCACGCACGTACGTCATATAATAGACCATTATCACTCTGTTAAGTCAGGCTTTACCACTCAGGTGGTTGATTACGAATTGCGTAAAAGAGGTTCGTTGGTTGAAACCAGTCGACAGGTAGCGTTAGCGCAATTAGTGGTGATACAAGCATGGATAAAGTCTTTAACTGAGGACTCTTTAGATGAAATCATTACTGTTCGTTCTGACGTGGGTATGGGTAGTTGCCATATCATTGCAGTAAAAAGCACCTTAGCTCGAGAGTTAATGTTTGCTAGCAGCCATGCGATTCATCACTATGCAGCTTTAAAGCACGCGTACCAATTATTAGGAGGAAAGTTTGACGATATTGATTTTGGTTTAGCTTCTTCTACCGCTACGTTTGATAAGCAACAATGTGAGATAAGTTAAGTCTTAATGCCTATCTATACGGCTCTGCTTCACTACACTGTTGCCAAGTTATGAAGTCTACTGCTTAAAAGGTTAAAGAGAATGAGTATTTTAGCCAAAAATTTTTACGATTGATAATATAGCGCATGGCACTTTTGTTGTTGGTCGGACTTTAGTCCGTCAACTGTTCAGCGGGCAATTAACGTGATGGGTAATAGACATTTGAAATAGGTGTTATTTTTAGGTCAAAACAGTTAAGTTTCATTTAACCTAGTGGATTAAAGTTCAAGCTACATAGAGCCTATAGGTGAATGATATAGCCTTGGCTATTTTTGTAGGTCGGACTTCACTCCGTCAACTGTTCAGCGGGTAATTAACGTGATAGGTAATAGCCATCTGAAGCAGGTGTTATTTTTAGGTCAAAACAGTTAAGTTTCATTTAACCTGATGGTCTAAAGTCCAAGCTAGATTGAACTAGCACAGAGACATCTATAAATTATAAACTATACATTTTATCAACCATAACAACTTAGTTTGATAAATATCATGACGAAGTATTAGCGTTTACTTTAGCTAAATAACCCTCAAGCTTATCACCTAAATAGAGTTTTAATAATCGTTTCGGGGCGCTAGGTACATCTACGCTCAGTAATAATCCGGGTGTAGAGGCGAAATTAGGGTCTATTGCTACACAGTGAAACGTAGCCCCTAGCTGATGATATTGTTTCACTAGTACCGGCAAACCTTTACCGTCAGGCTCAATTTGTTTTATCAGTGTATCTAATGTTTCAATATCTTTTGGGTTGTGTTTTAAGTAGCTTAATAATTCATGGTGAATAGGATGCTTAAAACTTTCTTTTGCCATTACTTTATCGGTTTTGGTAACTAAGAACTGTTCTATTAATAAAACGCTTAGTGGATCGTATTGCTTGCTTAACGATACCGTGCCATAAAGCACTCGGTATTGGGGATGCTGAGCAATAAAAGCACTGATACCCTTAAATAACAATAACAAGCCGTGAAAACTACGTTGATGTGCCAAAACGATAAATGAGCGACCCATTTCTAAGCAGGCTTGCTGTTGGTTGATAAACGCAGTGTCGAAGTTAAACATTTTTGATAGGTATAAACTCTTCATACCATCTGTCTTTAATAATTTATCAGTTTGGCCCATTCGGTAGGCGCCAATAATAGATTGATTTTTTTGGTCAAAAATAAACAAATGCGTATAAGTATCATCAAAGTCATCGCCATCTTGTGGATTGCCACTGCCTTCATCTAACAATCTAAAACTTGCTTCTCGAAGTTTTCTTATTTCTTCAACAACACTAGGACATTGTGCGCGTGTTGCATAACAAACGACATAACTTTTGTAATGAACTAATTGTTGTGCTTTAGCTAGTGCGTCAACTTCTTTAGATAGTTGCCCTTTGGCCTGTGATTTTGCTAGAGGTTGCATGGCTTCGGGTGTTTTTTTTGCTGATGTTTCAGGCCACTTTTGTCGATAAACCGGATCAAGTAAGTAGGTTGATAAGCGCGTTAAATCTGTACTCATTTGAATATTACCTTGTGCTGATTTTATCTGTAAAGCTTTGCCGAAGGTGATGGGAATATTTTTTTTATCACTTGCCAGCATCTCACGAATCAACATCAATAACCTTAACCTGAAATATATATGTCCCAGCCAATAAAAGCGTTTTCGATTCCTTCCGCCAATAAAGCAGGGGATCACCGGGCAAAGAAACTTATTCATTAAGGAGCCGACTAATCGATTCCAAGGGTGGTCGGTTATAGGAGAAAAAATAGTCTCAGGGTAACTCACTCTGCCTGCTGGGAATATCACCAGTAATCCACCTTTTTCAAGGTGTTGTTGGCATTGGCGAAGAGAAGATAAGTTTCCCTTGGCGCCAGTTGACAAAGGATTAGTGAAAATAAAAAAATCGGCTAATTCAGGAAAGATTTTCAGCGCTTTATTCGCTAAAATTTTTACGTCAGGGCGTACTGTCGATAAAATATTCGCTAAAACAATCCCTTCAATACCACCGAAGGGATGATTTGCAACAACAATAGCAGCGCCTGATTTTGGTACATTTAAAAGGTTGGCATCAGCGGTCTCAACCCTTAGGTCTAACTGTTGAATAAAAGCCTCAGTGAATGCGACTTTTTCTAAACCAGCTAAACCCATGGCATGGTAGTGTTTGCTTAACTGCTTAATACACAATATAGCGTCAGCTAAACTTATAATACTTTTTTTAAACCACGTACTAGGGGGTTTTGCCATTAAGTTTGTAATAGAGAGTTTAGACAAGTGAGTCATTATCCTGATTAAGGTCTAATAAATAGACCTTAATCACAGCAATAAATTTCAACATCATACTGCTTTTATTTGGCCTTTTTTAGGTTTTCTGTCGTTAAACTGATTATCAGAAAAACGCGTTAAGCCTTGTTTGGCCTTATCGCCCGGTTTAGCTTTTTTAGCGGTGATGGGTTTTTTACCGTAACGCTTTTCTTGCCCTGGTGAGGTTTTATTCCCTTGGGCATTATTTTTACCTTTGCCGTTGTTTTTAAAATGCATTTGTTGGCTTTCATTTCTGCTTTCATTAGGCACTAAACAACCGGGTTTACTCCCAATCAGTTTTCTTGCCAGACCCATTTTGGTTAAGGCGTCACGAATAATGCCCCAGTTTGCAGGATCATGATAACGCAATATAGCTTTATGCAAACGACGCTGAATAGTGCCTTTTGGCACAGATACGGTTGCGCTGTCTTTTTTAACATTACGCAATGAATCAATTTCAGTATGATAAAGCGTAGTGGCGTTTGCTAACGGTGAAGGATAAAAGTTTTGTACTTGATCAAGTTTAAAGTCGTTTTCCTTTAGCCATAGCGCAAGGTTAACCATATCTAAATCGGTAGTGCCCGGATGTGCTGAGATAAAGTAGGGGATTAAATACTGCTTTTTACCCGCAAGTTTAGAATAATGGTCAAACATTTCTTTAAACTTGTTATAACTGCCCATACCAGGCTTCATCATTTTATTTAATGGCCCTTCTTCAGTATGTTCAGGAGCAATTTTTAAATAACCACCCACATGGTGAGTCGCCAGTTCTTTAACATATTCAGGGTCTTGAATCGCTAAGTCGTACCTTACACCTGAAGCGATAAGTATTTTTTTAATACCTTTAACTTTCCGTGCTCTGCGGTATAAATTAATTGTTGGGGTATGGTCGGTGTCTAAGTGGCCGCAAATAGTTGGCCAAACACAGGATGGCTTACGACAGGTAGCTTCTGCTTTTTCACTTTTACAGTTTAATTTATACATGTTAGCGGTGGGTCCGCCAAGATCAGAAATAACGCCAGTAAAACCAGGCACTTTCAATTTAATATCTTCAATTTCGGCAATAATAGAGTCTTCAGAGCGACTTTGAATAATACGGCCTTCATGCTCGGTAATTGAGCAGAAGGTACAACCGCCAAAACAACCACGCATAATATTAATTGACGTTTTTATCATGTCGTAAGCAGGAATTTTAGCATCACCATAAATAGGATGAGGTACACGTTGATACGGTAAACCAAAAACGCCATCCATTTCTGCTTCAGATAACGGTTTAGCCGGCGGGTTTAACCAAATAAGTCGGCTACCATGCTTTTGCACTAAAGGTTTAGCGGATGTTGGGTTAACTTCTTGATGAAAAATACGTGAGGCATGCGCATAAAGCGTTTTGTTGTCTCTGACTTGCTCAAAGGTTGGTAAGTTAATGTACGTAGTTTCCCACGGTTTTTTCTTATCTTCCCATGATTTATTCTTATGTGCAGTGGCTCTAAATTCACTTAATTGTATCGGTTGTGCGGTTTTAGTCACATCTTTTTCAGCGGCGTTTTTTACCATGTCTTCAGCGGCAGCAGCTGCTGCATCGGCTGATGTCGTCGCGCAGTCAGGCGATGTCATGTCTTGATATGGGCTATAGATAGGGTCTATTTTTCCCGGTTTATCAATACTTCGAGAGTCTATGCCTTTCCAACCGGGTAATACTTGGTTTGCTAAAAATGCGCTACCACGTACATCGGTAATATTTTTAACATCATCACCATTGGCAATACGATGGGCAATTTCTATGAGTGGACGCTCAGCATTACCGTAAATTAACAGATCAGCTTTGGAATCAAATAGTACCGATTGACGCACTTTATCAGACCAGTAATCATAATGAGCGACTCGGCGTAAACTCGCCTCTATACCACCAATAATAATAGGTACGCCTTTATAGGCTTCTTTACATTTCTGGGTATAAGCGGTTACCGCGCGGTCGGGACGTTTGCCACCTTCATCATTCGGGGTATAAGCATCGTCATGGCGCATACGTCTTTCGGCCGTATAGCGGTTAATCATTGAATCCATATTGCCGGCGGTGACACCAAAAAATAAATTAGGTTTACCCAATTGCATAAAGGCGTCTTTTGAGTGCCAATCAGGTTGAGCAATTATGCCGACGCGAAAGCCTTGTGACTCCAACATACGACCAATAACGGCCATACCAAAACTGGGATGGTCAACATAAGCGTCGCCAGTTACTAAAATAATATCGCAACTATCCCAGCCTAACACCTCCATTTCTTGACGAGACATCGGCAAAAATGGTGCGGTTCCATAGCATTCTGCCCAATACTTAGGGTAATCGAATAGTTTTGGAGTTGTTTTCTGGAGTGACGCTAAGTTCATACATTACCTAAATTAATTTTTTACAATAGAGACAAGCGTGATATTACACACTTTCAAAGCCTAACAATGACCTATTAACCGACAAAGTAAATACCTTGATGATAAATGTCATATTTACCACATTCACACAGCGCACGATTGCAGAAATAAAAGTCATATTAACGAAGCGCGCGATTATAGCAGAGAAAAATACGAGGCGCGTGATTAAAAAATATAAGCCCAAACTTTCTTAGGAAAATTGAAAGGATGAATTAGCCCATTGAGTACAATATAAGGCGATTTATCAGAAAAAAATCATTTAAAAAAGTTCTCTTGGTTTTTTCTGCTGAGTTGTTCTACCTGATAGAGGCTTTCATCGTATAAAATTTGTTATTGGTCGTGTTACAAGGCAGAGACATTGAAAATTAAGCTATTTTTTAGTATAACTAGCTACAGGATTCTAATGATTAGCAAGGTTAATCATTTCAGTGCCATTGAATTTTGTGCCAACGTTGAGATAAATAGCCCTTATAAGTAAGCCAATATAAGCTACCTAATATAAGCAACCCCATATAAGTATAAATAAATGATGAAAATACAATTAATTGCCGCTGCTATTAGTTTTTCTTTAGTCGCTTGTGTATCGACAGAGCAAAAACAGGTTGCACTAGACAGTCAGACTACTACCACGAGTGACGTTATCGCTAGTGACGTTATTGCCAGTGAAGTGCTAGCAAAGCCATCTGTAGGTGTAACAAGCGCAACAACGATTACCTTAGAAAAAATCATGTCAAATCCTGATTGGTTTGGCCGCTCTCCTGAGTCTTGGTATTGGGGTGACGACAGCCAAACTGTGTTTTACAAGCAAAAGCGTCAAGGCAACCCATTACGTGATTTAGTACAAAAAAACTTAAGCACCCAAGGTAATGGTGAGTTAGTTAAATTAGCGCAAATGCACGTGGTTGCTGACACTAATGCGGTATTAAATAATAGCCGTACGCATGAGGTATACACCTTTGAAGGCAATGTTTTTGTTAAAGCATTGGCCACTCAAACCGTGCAGCAGTTAACCTATACGTCGGCCGTTGAATCATCGGCGATGTTTTTAACTAATGGTAATATCGCTTATCGTGTTGATGATATCTTTTATGCCCATGATATGAGCAGTCAAAAAATTATTGAGTTAGCCAACTTAAAAATGACTGATGGTGAAGAGCCTGTTCTCGATACACCAAGCTATATCGCTGCTGAGCAACATGAACTGATTGAATATGTTGCGCTACAGCAGCGCAACAAAGACTTACGTGCCGAGCAAAAACGTCAGTTAAGGGTAAAAAATAGCACAGTAACCCAAACAAACTTTTACCTAGGTAAAGGCAATGAAGTTGTGCATGCGAGTCTGTCTCCGGCCGGCGATAAATTAGTGGTCAGTGTGGCAACGGATAAGTCACCAGGTAAAGACAGTGATATTATGCCTAACTATATTGCTAACAACGGCGATATTAAGGCGAAAAAGGTGCGAACACGCGTTGCCGATAACCGCCAATATGCTGAACAGCTTTATATTTTAGATTTAAGCCAAGGCACAAAAGCCTTGTTGAGTTATGACAGCTTACCGGGTTTTGATGAAGACGTGCTAGCCAGTGTGCGTAAAGAAAATTATGCCCGCGAAGGTAAAGAATATAAATCAGAGAAATCAGCGCGTAATATTCATGTTATGCAAACGTGGGCCCCAATTCAATGGCAAAAAAATGGTCAGCAAGTCGCTATTATGCTTGAAGCTTGGGATAACAAAGACCGATGGATCACAACGGTTGATTTTGACCGTAAAGCCTTAGTTTCTCAACACCGTTTACATGATGATGCTTGGATAAATTACACTTTTAACGAACAGGGTTGGGTAAATAACACTGAAAGTTTATATTATCTTTCAGAAGAAAGTGGTTATGCACACTTATACCTTAAGCCCCTAAATGGCAAAGCAAGAGCCTTAACGGCAGGTGATTTTGAAGTTAACGACTTAACAGTATCTGCTGATGAACAAAATATTTACTTTAAAGCCAATAAAAAACACCCAGGTATTTATGAAATTTACAAAGTGAATATTGCGTCAGGTAAAATCACTGCGTTAACCGATTTAGGTGGTATGAATAATTACACGTTAAGCCCTGATGAAGCTAAACTGTTAATTGAGCATTCAGAAATCACCTTACCACCAGAGCTTTATGTTAAAGACATGACTAACAACACTGAGGCAATGCGACTAACCCATACCGTTTCAGCAGCGTTTCTGGCAATGCCTTGGGCAGCACCTAATGTAGTCGCTATCGAGTCATCACATCAAGCACAGCCAATATACTCAAAAGTCTACTTACCTAAAGGTTACGATAAAACCAGTGCTAAAAACAAAGCGGTAATGTTTAGCCATGGCGCGGGCTATTTGCAAAATTCGCATTTAGGTTGGTCGGGTTACTTTCGTGAATATATGTTTCACAGCATGTTAGTACAACAAGGTTATGTGGTTATCGATATGGATTACCGTGCATCAAAAGGCTACGGCCGTGATTGGCGCACAGCAATATACCGCCATATGGGTAAGCCCGAAGTGCAAGATATGCGTGATGGCGTAAATTGGTTAGTGGAAAATGCCAATGTTGACGCTAACCGTGTAGGTACTTATGGCGGCTCTTACGGTGGTTTTTTAACCTTGATGTCAATGTTCACCGACCCTGAGTTATTTCAATCAGGTTCAGCGCTACGTTTAGTGTCAGATTGGGCTTATTACAATCATGGTTACACGTCTAACATCTTAAATATGCCGGGTGATGACCCTATTGCTTATGAACGTAGCTCACCAATTTACTTCGCCGAAGGCTTAGAAAAACCGCTGCTCATTAATGCACCTATGGTCGATGATAATGTGTTTTTTCAGGATACTGTGCGTTTAGTTCAGCGCTTAATTGAGTTAGAAAAACAAGACTTTGAAACCGCTATTTACCCAGTAGAGCCCCATGGTTTTGTTCAACCTAGCTCTTGGTTAAATGAATACCGGAGAATTTATAAGTTGTTTGAAACCACCTTATAAATTTTTAATGATAAGTAATAATAAAGGCCTCATTTGAGGCCTTTATTAGTTTCAGGATGTCGACAATGTTACAAGCACATAGTCTTTCCTAGCCACCTCGGTAATTTCTCCTGCATTAGCCTGATGACTTACATCGCTTATAAATAGGGTTCTACAACATTAATGAAGTTATTCACGTTAGGTGAAATAGTGCCAATATTTGATTAATAACTCAATCGAAACTAATTTATAACTTAGGGCTGGTGAGTGTGTTACGCCATTTTTCCCAGATAGCATCATAACTGCCATCTTGGTAAAGACTTTGTAGTTTATTTGATAAATGCTGGATGATGTTATCGTCAGTTTTTTTACTGCAGGCGAAGAAAAAATTTAGTGGTAAATCTTTAATTTCATAGACCCGTTGCAGCTCATTTATATTAGCTCCCGCTAATTCAGTACGAAATTTTATTGTCGTATCATCGGCGACGATCAGGTCTATTTCTGGTCGAGTAATCAATAAACTAATCAATGAATTTGTGTTATCTAAAACATAGAGGTTTTCGTCTTCGTTAAAGCCTCGCTCTATTAATCCAGTATGAGCGATATCATCTCGATTAACGGCAATAATGTATTTTTTTGCATCATTTAAGTTAGATATTTTAATATGGCGACCTTTACGTGCCCACATTGCCGTATTGCTTACGCTAGATATTGGCCCAACCCACTTAAACATATTTTCTCGTGACTTTAACCGAGCAATGGAGAATATGCAGTAATTAGCTTTTACTTGGGCTAAATTATAAGAGCGGACCCAAGGATAATTTTTCATTGAGTAGGCATAATGACTTCGTGCCATTGTCTCTTTAATAATATCTACAGCAAAGCCGGACAGTGGTTTATTTTGAGTCACTATTTGGTATGGGGGTAAATGTTCGGTAACTATATGTATAACTGGATTTTTGTTAGCACTGATAGGCAAAGCAACCCATAATAATGTTAAAGCAATGTATGATATTTTTTTTATATACAGACTTGCGCTACTCTGTTTATGACGAGCAATAACATTGTGGTTATTTTGAGTTTTCTGCAATTGATATCCCTTATTAAGCCAAAGCCCATTTATGATTGTAATCTTCTTTAATTTTAATCATATAAAACTAACATTAGAAAGCTAAATTTTAGTCAATAATTGCGTAAAATGTATTTTTAATCAGAAGATTATGGCGTTTTAAGTGTTTTTTTATTAACCATTAATTGAATTATACTAGAAGTCAGGGCTGAGCAGTTGGTCACGCCATTTTTTTAAAATAGTATCGTAACTGCCATCTTGGTAAAGGCTTTGCAAATTTTTTGATAAATGTTTGATTATGTTATCGTCGGTTTGCTTACTGCAAGCGAAGAATAAATTCAAAGGTAAGCTTTTAATTTCATAGACACGTTGTAGATCATCTATAGTCACACCAGCTAAATTTGTATGAAATTTTATCGTCATATCATTCGCTACAATTAAATCTATCCCGGGTCGAGTCAAGAGTAATTTCACCAAGGATTTAGTATTATCTAAAACATAAAGGTGCTCATTTTCTTTAAAACCTAGTTCTATTAGCCCGATATGGGTCATATCATCGCGACTTACGGCCACAGTGTATTTTTTTACATCGTTTAGGTTTCCCACCTTAATCGTTCGAGTTTTAAGTGCCCACATCGCGGTATTGTTGACGTAATATATCGGCCCCACCCACTTAAAAAGGGTTTCTCGTGACTTTGTGCGAGCAAGAGAAAATATACAGTGATTAGCTTTTACTTGGGCTAACTTATAAGACTGACTCCACGAATAACTATTTAAGGTATAGTCGTATTGACTGCGTTTCATTGTTGCTTTAATAACGTCGACAGCAAAGCCCGATAGCGATTTATTTTTGGCTTCTATTTGATATGGTGGTAGGTGCTCGGTAACTAAATGTATCGAGGGGGAATTTTCAGCATTAACCCATGATACAGGTAGCAATAATGTTAATGCTGTAGAGCGAAATTTTTTAATATGAACTCCTTAGTTAAAAAAAGGATTTATATATTGATAGTAACCTTTTTGAAAATTCACTAAGCCACTTTTATGGTCACTAAATCATCATATACAACTGACATGAAAAAGCCACAGATTTAAACTGATTGATGCTAAAGTGATTTTTATTAAGGCAATACTATACTGCCTGTATATGTGCTTGTATAAGGTCATGGTACATTTTTTATGCATTATCAATTATTCTATGATGATATGATAAATGCCATATTCTGAGTCTTTTCGATAGCTTTTTGTCGATGATTTCTTGATAAAATATCAGATTAAAATCAACTGAAAAAACCAACAAGATTAACGAGGTAAACATGGATAACATGCTAGGTTATGTAGAAACGCTTTCTGCACTATTTATATTATTGTTGGGGCTAGGCGTATTAGCGATAATCTATATGTACATTGTAGATAAAACGCAAAATAAACAGGCGATAAGGCGTAATTATCCCGTTATTGGCCGGTTTAGATATTTTTTTGAAAAGCAGGGGGAGTTTTTTAGACAATACTTTTTTGCCATGGACCGAGAAGAGCTACCCTTTAATCGAGCCGAACGTAGCTGGGTCTATCGTGCAGCAAAAAATGTTGACCGTACCGTGGCATTTGGCTCGACGCGAAATCTTGAACCCATTGGCACCATAATGTTTATGAACTGTGCTTTTCCGACCCTGGAAGAAGACGCAGTCCCGGCGAGCGCTATTACCTTTGGTCGTCAATGTAGAAAGCCTTACATCACAGATTCAATTTTTAATATTTCAGCGATGAGTTTTGGCGCTTTATCTGCACCAGCAATTAAAGCACTTTCAGATGGTGCAGCAAAAGCAGGATGCTGGTTAAACACAGGTGAAGGCGGGGTTAGTGAACATCATCTGGCCAGTGGTGCAGATATTGTTTATCAAATAGGCACCGCAAAATATGGCGTAAGGGATGAGCACGGGCAGTTATGCGACAAAATGTTGGCTGCATTAGCGGCGATGCCACAAATTAAAATGTTTGAAATAAAAATGAGCCAAGGCGCTAAACCCGGTAAAGGAGGCATATTACCAGGCAAAAAAGTGACTGAAGAAATTGCTATCATACGAGGTATACCCATAGGTGTAGACTCAATTAGTCCCAATGCTCACCCAGAAATTAAGTCAGTGAAAGATATTCTGACCATGGTCAATCGAGTGCGCAAAGTCACAGGCAAGCCCGTAGGCTTTAAAGCGGTTATCGGTGAATCGTTATGGTTAAGAGATTTACTTGAAGAGATTAACCGCCAAGGGCCAGAATCTGCGCCAGATTTTATTACCATAGACAGTGCTGATGGTGGTACGGGGGCAGCACCACAACCCTTAATGGATTATGTTGGCTTGCCGTTAAAAGAAAGCTTACCGCTAGTTGTTAATTTACTCGTTGAATATGGTTTACGTGACCAAATTAGAATTATATGTGCAGGTAAACTGATCACACCATCAAAAGTTGCTTGGGCACTGGCAATGGGGGCCGATGCTGTAAATTCAGCAAGAGGATTTATGTTTTCTTTAGGTTGTATTCAAGCAATGCAGTGTAATAAAGACACCTGTCCTACGGGGATAACTACGCATGATCCTAGATTACAACAAGGGTTAGACCCGATCAGTAAAGCTGTGCGTGTTGCCAATTATCATAAGTACATTCTATACGGTGTTGGCTTGTTAGCACATTCATGTGGTGTTACCCAGGCAAGAGGTCTAGGCCGTCACCATGTTCGCGTTATTCAAGACAACGGTTTATCTATTGCGCTTGATAAATTACATCCCTATAACGAAACTAAGCACTAGCTTTATTAGTTGTAAAATAACACCAGATAAAAGCTAACAAGCCACCGATCGCGCCATATAAATGAGCATCGGTGGCAACACTTGCACCGATAAGTATTTCTACATCGGCGCTGGCACCGTAAATTTGCTCATGAATGATTTTTGCCATCACCCCGATTAACAGCAGATAGCCGGTTTTTTCTTTATGCTTGATGTCCATTAATGCCCCCCAAACGAAAAAGCCATGTAGAACACCTGACAGCCCAACATAAAGTTCAATGTTGACAGAAAACCAATAAATACCCAGGCTGCAAACTATGGCACTGGTCAGAAACACTAACAGGTAATTTTTATAGCTATAATATTGGCCATGCAAGGCCCATAGCAGAGCGACTGCGGCAGTGTTCAGTAGAAAGTGATTAGCATTAGAATGAAAAAAATGGCCTGATATTATGCGCCAATATTCTCCCGCTGTGATTAAGCTGCGATTATAAATGAGCAAGTCAGAAGTTTGAGCATCAAAGATAAAGGCGCTCAAAGCAAGCGTGAATACGATCAAAGGGCCAAGACTGTGAGTTTTGTTTACGGGTAAAGGTTTTAATTGCAGCATGTGTTTTTATTATTTGTTTAAATTTATACCGTCATATGATTCAACGCACTTTAGCAGTTGCTTGTAGCTTTATAAACATTTGTTTTAGTGAGCATAGTGAGTAATAGCGAGTAATGGTGAGTAATAGCGAGTAATGGCCAGTGAGTATGGATTCAGCTTGATAGCTATAGCTGCTCAGTTACACTTCAATAAACAATCAACTTTTCCTACGTAACTTAAATAACTTAAATAGTTTAAATAACTTCAGAGTAAACTTGATTACGACCTTGTGCTTTTGAAATATAAAGCTGTTTATCTACCCGTTTAAATAAACTGTCTATTGAGTCACCGCTGTTATATTGTGCAATGCCAAAGCTACAGGTTACTGATATTTTGTCCTTTATTTGATATTGGCTAATCATTTCTCGTAATTTATCGCTGGTTTGATGTGCCTGTTTTTGAGAGAGTTCAGGGAAGATAATAACAAACTCATCACCACCCCAGCGAGCAAATAAATCGACATCTCTAATGTTTTGGGCAACAAGTTTGCTTATAATACAAAGAATATTATCACCCACTTTATGGCCATATTGGTCGTTAATTTCTTTAAATTTATCTAGATCAAACATGACTAGGGTCAAAGGGTGGTGATAGCGATCAGCGCGTATGATCTCTTTATTTAATACCGTTTCAAAAAGCTTACGATTGGCAATTTCTGTTAAAGGGTCTATGTTTGAAACAGACTCAACCTCGATAATTTTTCGTTCTAATTGTTGATTTTTTTTGGCTAACTCATCCGTTTTTTGTGCAATAACTTTTTCTAATGATAAGTGACTATCTTGTAATAGATTGTTTTTTTCAATCAGGTCGGTTTGAGCCATAACTTGTTGGTGTATATCATGATGTGCGCCAATCATCCGGTCAACACTGCCATCGGTATTTCTTGCTATAATCGCACCGCGATCTGCAATCCATAAATAACTATCGTCTGATTTTTTACAACGATATTCTATATCGTAAGCGTTAATGTCTCCTGATATATAACGCTCAAACTCATGCATTACTCTAGGGTAATCTTCTGGATGGATGATATTTTCCCAAGTAAATACATCTTTTCTAAAAGCAGCAAATTCGTAACCTAACATGTGGTACCAGCTTGGGCTACGGGTCACTACTTTGGTATTGCTGTTCCAGTCCCAAACACCTTCAACAATAATATTTAAGATAGTATTTAAGGTATGATCTGAAGCGCTAGCCGAACTGTGCTGATAGGTTTTATGCATGAAAACTCCTTGCTAAATGCATTCTGAAAACAACCATGTTTAAAAACACTCGTTGCTTCGGTGCGATATCGACAACGTCCCTAAGTAATAGCGGTGATTGGTTGAATTAGCAATTCGAAATGAGTTAAGTACAACAAGATTAAAAAGTAATGTAATAAATGACTTAAACTCGTCGATAAAGTTTCGTAAACTTAGCCATCCTATTTTTTTGTTATTTTAAATTAATGTCCCGAGTTTTATGTCAACAATGTCAACGGCCTGAAAAAGCCTGTATTTGCGCTTTTACTGTCGCTATTGATAACCACATACCTGTTATTGTGCTGCAACATCCCAGTGAAGTTAAGCAAAGCAAAGGTACGGTCAGCTTATTACAACAATCGTTAACGAACTGCGAGGTGATAGTGGGCGAAACCTTTGCGGATTCTGATATTTTAAGGCAGCGCTTGATACAATACGCTGACAACATAGTCTTGTTATATCCGAGTAAGCAGGCTTTAACGCTGAATTTTCCAGCGTTAACTATTACCGATAATAATCAAAGTGAGGATATAGAGCCTAAGCTGAGTGAAATTAAGTGCATTATTATACTTGATGGTACTTGGAAAAAAGCCTATCGCATGTTTATGAGCAATGCTTGCTTACATAATATAAAGCATATTGTTTTACCGCAAGGCATAGCCAGCCTTTATGAGATTAGAAAAACCAAAAAAGATCATGCGCTATCATCACTCGAAGCATGCTGTCATGCTTTAGCCCGCGTAGAAAATGAGCCTGAAAAGTATCAAAACTTGTTAAATAGTTTTGTAAAATTTAATAAATTTCAGCAATCATTTAGTCAGCATAGTGACTGATGGCTGAATAAGATATAGACCTGTTAATGAAGGTGTTAATATCTTGGGCAATGTTATGGTCGTTAAAGTAGACCAGTTGCCTTAATGAGCCGGTCTACTTTATACACAGATAAAAGGGTCTAATAAAAGGCACTTATTGTAATAGCTAGTTGTTTAAATTAGCTGAAATGATCAGAAAATTAGTGAGATTAATCTAACTTATCGTCAATTATTTATTAAGGAACAGCATGTCAAATTCAGCCATGAAAGGGCTATTATCTTTACTCTTTATTTCCACCAGTTTGTTGGTTGTAGCAGCGCCAGATAAAAAAAGAGAAGACCGTGAGCCAGAAGCGGCAACAGGTATTATCGCTAAGCAAACCGTTGTTACCGAACATGCCATGGTAGCAGCAGCAAACCCTTATGCCAGTAAAGCCGGTTTGAATATACTTAAGCAAGGTGGAAGTGCTGTAGATGCTGCTATTGCAGTTCAATTGGTATTAACCTTGGTTGAACCACAATCTTCAGGTATTGGTGGCGGTGCGTTTATGTTGCATTGGGATAAAAAAGCTCAGCAGCTAACCACTTTTGATGGCAGAGAAACCGCACCAGCTGCGGCAACAACAGATATGTTTTTAGATGAAAATGGTCAAGCTATTCCATGGATAAAAGCCGTTGTTGGTGGTCATGCTGTTGGCGTACCTGGGGTATTAGCAAGTCTTAACAAGGCGCATGTAAAATATGGCAAGCTACCTTGGGCGGTATTGTTTAAAGATGCAATTAATTTAGCAGAAACAGGGTTTATTGTTTCACCTAGGCTAGAAAAACTGGTGGCAATGGAATTTAACCCCGGTATTACGAAATTACCGACGATTAAAAACTACTTTTTTCCTCATGGTGAGGCAGTAAAAGCAGGGCAGTTATTAAAAAATCCAAAGTTAGCGACGGTATATCGTAGTATTGCTAAAAACGGCATCAATGCTTTTTATGAAGGTTGGATCGCGAAGAAAATTGTTGCTGCAGTTCAACAATCACCCATTGCCCCAGGTCGTTTAACATTAGCTGATATGAAAAATTATCGCGCAAAAGAATTACCGGCGGTATGTGGACCTTATCGACAATATCAAGTGTGTGGCATGGGACCACCAAGTTCAGGTGGTGTGGCGGTTATTCAAATACTTGGACAACTTGAGAAATTTGATATTGCCAAATTATCGCTAGCAGATGTTGAGTTTACCCACTTATTTAGCCAAAGTTCTCGTTTGGCATTTGCTGATCGTAATCGTTATATTGCCGATAGCAGCTTTGTGAATGTGCCCACACAGGGGTTGATTTCAAAGCCATATATGGCGCAGCGCTCCGCGTTGATTAATCCTGATAGCGATATGGGCACAGCGGTTGCAGGCACACCAATAGGTGCACTCGCACAAGCCGACGACAATGCTTATGAATTGCCTTCAACAAGCCATATCTCAATTGTTGATGAAGACGGTAATGCGGTTTCTATGACCACCAGTGTTGAAATGGGCTTTGGCTCTGCGGTGATGGTTGAAGGTTTTATTCTCAATAATCAATTGACTGACTTTTCATTAGATCCAAAAAAGAATGGCCAGTGGGTAGCTAACCGTTTAGAGCCAGGTAAGCGTCCGCGAAGCTCTATGGCACCTATGATGGTATTTACTCAAGACAAGGCTTTAAAGCTTGTTTTAGGCTCTCCGGGCGGCAGCCGAATTATTAATTATGTTGCGCAAACCATGATCGCTATTTTAGATTGGCAACTTGATCCACAATCTGCGATTAACTTGCCCCACATCACTAATCGCAATAAGGTCACCACATTGGAAAAAGGCAGCGATTTAGTCAAGCTTAAGTCTGCGTTAGAAGCAAAAGGGCATCAGGTTGTGGTGCGTGATTTAAACAGTGGTATTCAAGCGATTGAATTATCTAAGGGTAAATTGCGAGGTGGGGCTGATCCTCGTCGCGAAGGTATAGCCATAGGTTATTAACTTTAACTTAAACTAAAGCTAAAGTTTAAAAAACAAAACGGCGTCAATATTGACGCCGTTTTTATATTTAAGATAAATGGTCAGCTTTTTTCTTCCCGACAAAAGCTAAGTACCGAGATCTACATTTACACCTATGTCGGCAATGCCACGACTATATGGATGTGAAGATGTGAAAGAGTGGCGATGTTGTTTTAGGGAGCAATTAAAAGGGATCTTTTAGTTTCTTTTCGATAATCCATTTATTATCAATTTGTACTAACAACAATCGTTTAACATCTTTTATACGGTCATTTTGGTAATAACCGTCAAAATAAATAGTAATCTCCGCAGAGTTTTTAAATTGTTCTCTTACTTTAACACCACTATCATCGGGCGTAATATCAACTTTATCGTATGACATATTGAATAAATGGCGAGCAACCGCTCTGGGTGATTGATAGTGCAGAATAATGCGCGATAATCTTGGACTACAAACCGATGCAGCTTTTTTAATATTTTGTTCATTATACAAGGCATTAAAAAATTCAATGGCAACCTCTTCTGGGTTGTCAAGATTATGAATTTTGTTGTTGTTTTCTTTAGTACAGGCAGAGAACAAAACAACGAAACTTAAGATGATTAATTTTAAATAATTCATAGGGTAACAGATAACTTTGTGAACTTAACGCCATTTTACCGTAAAGGTAGGCATCAAAGATAGAGTAAGCTAATTTTTACTGACATAAATTGTATAATATTTTAAGATCAAAAAAAGCCTGACTCTTTCAAATCAGGCTTTTAAAATTCAGCTCAAGCTAGCGTTTAATTGTCAAAAAACCAGTAAATTGTCATAATTTAATAATAATGACTTAACAATAAAACTTAGCTTGATGTTTTTTGGCTATTACGCCAGGTCTTCTTCAGAAAATGAATCAGCAAACAATGGACTTGAAAGGTAGCGTTCAGCAGAGCTAGCAAGAATAACGACAATGTTTTTGCCCGCATTTTCTGGTCTTTCAGCAATACGCTTAGCGGCTACAACGGCAGCTCCAGACGATATACCGGCAAGTATACCTTCTTCTTTCATTAAGCGATGCGCCATTGCCATGCAGTCGTCATTTGATACCTGTTCAACGGCATCAATAAGTGAAAGATCTAAGTTGCCAGGAATAAAACCAGCACCAATACCTTGAATTTTATGAGGACCCGGTGTTAGTTTTTCACCCGCGATTGCTTGAGTAATAACAGGCGAATCTGTAGGTTCAACCGCTACTGAGGTGATTTTATGCTCAGCAACACTTTTAAGGTATCGCGTTGTACCGGTAATTGTGCCACCTGTACCAACACCAGCAACGAAGAAATCAATGTTACCTTTAGTATCACGCCAAATTTCAGGCCCGGTAGTTTTTTCATGAATTTCAGGGTTAGCTGGATTATCAAATTGACCTAACAGTACTGTGTTATCTGGATCAGCATCTTTAATTTCTTGTGCTTTGGCAATAGCACCACCCATGCCTTTGGCACCGTCGGTTAATATTAATTTAGCCCCTAGCGCAATTAATAACTTTCTACGCTCTATACTCATGGTGTTTGGCATAGTTAGGGTGATTTTATAACCACGAGCAGCAGCAACAAATGCTAGTGCGATACCTGTATTACCACTGGTGGGTTCGACAATAGATTTACCGGCCACAAGCAAACCTTTTTTCTCGGCATCCCAAATCATATTGGCACCAATGCGGCACTTAATACTGAAGCTTGGGTTACGTGCTTCAATCTTGGCGTAGATATTTGCAGTATTTTCACCCGTAACTATGCGGTTAAGTTTAACTAGCGGTGTATTACCAATTGATGTTGAGTTATCTTCAAATATAGTCGACATTCTTTAATCCTTTTTTCATTGCATTGACCGAGTATGGCATACAGGTTTAATAGATATTTTACGTGTTAATCACCAAAAGCTATTTCAGTTCATTAACACTATTGTAAGTAGGTTAACACTATTGCAAGTAGGTTAACCCTTTATGGCAGAAAAAGAAGTGATATTTCGGTATCTTATATGCAAAAAAGGAATAGATACCTAACTAATGAGTCTTAGATGTGGATTTTTTGCATACTTGAGTATAGCTTTATGTCATCTATATCGCTGTTGTAATAGTTAGGCGGAAATCAACTCATTGATATTAAGATATTTAATTTATTTACAGATAGCTAAAGTACAGTAAGCCCCCAAGGTACAGATGGACAAGGGTGGTAGGTAATTTATAAACTAAGTTTTGGATAAGTTACTTAATAAAGTATCACAAAGAGATTTCAATGATGGCGAAAATTCAAGTAAAAAAATTGTCTGATGAAGAAACGCGTGAAATATTAACACCACTGGCTTTTAAAATTGATAAGTCGCTGTTTGGTATATCATTAGCTGTGCCGTGGCGCCGAGGCATGGCACTGTTAGTAGATTTGTGTTTGGTCGCTTTGTTAAGTGGTGCTCCGGGCGAGTTATTGGCTTTTTTGGTGGCGATAACGTTATTTAAACTGGGCAGTAGAAAACGTGGTAATAAATTGGCTAAAAAACGTGCTTTAAGCAAAATAATTTTACGTGTTTTTGCGGCGTTAATTGTTTTCGTCGTCTTGATTGATATCTTACCCAAGCTCTTTGCTAAATTAGAGACCTTTAATCATGATGTTGAGCAAGCAGGGCAGAGCCAAGGTACATTATCGAGTAATAAAATACAAAGCCATGCAGAAAATATGACTGAAGCAAACACTAATGTCTCAGAGGATAATGATTTTATCAAAGCCGCACTCACCTTAGCTGCAGGCGTTGCAACTTCTCAGACTGACTGTGTTGATTATCCATGTTGGCTGCAGTTGTGTGAAAGTTTATCATCGGCCTATAGTGAGCAAACAGCCTCGAGGCTAGAAATTAACAAATTTAATGCTGACTTACTTGAACGTGTGGCTAAGCAAAGCCGTTTAAGTCAGCAAGAAATAACCCAGTTAAGTGTGCAACTTGAACAATTACCTTTAGCTGCTCAGACTAAGCCGCCATTGATTAAAGACAAAGTTGAGAAAAAAGTTGCGTTTACTGGCGCTGAACAAAGTAATACCACAAGCGAAATAGATAAAAATAAACCTACGGTTGCTGTTCCGTCGAGTTCATCGGTATATAAAGGCTTTGCTTGGTTACAAGGTTTAGTCGAAGATCTGGGGCTAGGTTTTGGTTGGGCAGCATTTTATTTCACTATGTTTACCGCACTTTGGAATGGCCAAACACCGGGCAAAAAGCTGTTTAGTATTAGAGTGATCCAGCTTGATGGCACGCCGTTATCAATATGGGACAGTTTTGGGCGTTATGGTGGTTATGGTGCTGGCATAGCCACAGGTTTACTTGGCTTTGCTCAGATATTTTGGGACCCTAATCGACAGGCTATTCATGATAAAATTTCAGCAACAATTGTCGTTAATGATACTAATATTGATACTGAGAGTAAAATAAGCAGCACCAACACTGCTGAGCAGACAGTTGCTTAAAACCACTGATATTATGAAACAGCCTCGAATACTGGTTGAGTACTGAACGACAAAAGTTAAAATTACCTGCCTTTAGGCACAAGGCAGGCTAGGGATAGGCATTAATCTTTTTTCACTGTAAGTTATTAGCGTAATCAAGCGCTTACTTTGTTATTGATTACACTGATAGCTGATGTGATTAAAATTAATTTAAGTTGCTAGTCTTAATACTTATGGCAACCATGCATAACTAATTTTACTGTAAATGGTACGTTGATCTCGCGTTAAGTTTTTCAATCTATCATCTTGATAACTATTATCAGAATAGCCCAAATAAAATACGGTTTGTGGGTTTATCTTATAAGCATAAATTAGCTGTGTTGATAAGTTGTTATTTTTTACTGAATAGGCGCTGGGATTATTATCTAGGTTGAAGTCAATATCGGTGTAAACAACGTTTAATTTCAAATAGCTATAAATATTAAACTGATATGAAACACGAAGTTCAGTTAAGTTTTCGGTAAACACGTTGGCATTGTCGGCCTCTAAATTACTGTAGGTGTGCGAGAACTCAAACTCTAAATGTTTATTAACATTATAATTTATGTAGCCATAAAGTGCTGTAATATCACCCAGTCGGTCATTAACATAATCAATTTTATCGCCAATGGTTAATTCAAGCTCAGTGGAAAATTGCGCTGTTGGCTGAATATAACCATAGATAACGAGCTGATTTTCTTGGAAACGCTGGGTGTTACCGTCAATGCTGTTATCAATAGGTAAATTAAAATCTAGTTCATGACGGCGTAAGCCAATTTTATCAGCGCTAACCAGCATTGCATCAAACAGTGATAGCATTGGGCCATCGATACTGAAGCTTGAAGAGACTGAGCGCTCCAATAACTCACCGTTTTCATTGTGTAATATTTGCCATTGGCCAGCAAACTTCATTTTTTGCCAAGCACTGTCAGGCTCACCATAGATAAAGCGATTAACCAACACGTTACTCTTTTGATAATCAGCACGTGGCATAAAACCTAAATCAGCACGAAATTTTGTGCCTATTTCTTGGTGTTCTGAAAACACCTGCCAATATTCAGAATCATGTTCATACTGAATTTTAAAGGCATGGTCGTTAAAGTTTTCTGCTTGGCCGCTGTCGGTAAATTGTGCTGAGTCTTTAGTATCAGCCACCAATATTTGTGCTTGGAATGAGTTTGAGTCATTTAGACGATATTTTGAATCAAGTCCTGAAACAAAATTATGATAACTATCGGTTTGGCGTAACGTGCTAATAACACCAAGAGATAAATCGTCGTTAACATCATAGCGATATTTTATTGCCCCTGACTCACTCTTTTCATCTAATGAAATTAATCTTGATCCAGTATTACCAGGCAGAATAATATTGGTTTGCGTATCATTGGTCATGAATGCGCCATAACTATGTTGGCCTTGGGTGCCTGTTAGTTTGGCGCCGTATTCGGGATCAGCAATGTTTCGCGTGTAGACAAGATCAAAGTTACTGGAAAAATATTCTGAATTTTCAACAAAAAACTGACGTTTTTCATCATAAAATAATGAAAAGGTTTTATTAACACTTAACTGGCCGGCATCTGACTCAACATTAGAAAAATCTGGGTTGACGGTAACATTTAATAAGGTGTTGGCATTAATGCCCCAACGTAGATCTAAACCGGCATCAATATCGTTTTCACTTTGCCAATCTGTTGTTGGCGCAAATATTTCACGACTTTCGCTTTTACTAGCGACTAATGTTGGCGTGATCATAATATTTTTGCTGGCTTTAGCGTCTTTAAATCCGGTTATTTCTGGGATTTGACATAACCAACAAGCATCGTCACGATCAAGTTCAATGTGTGATATCCGCAAACGTGTATCACGTGGGTATAAGCGCACTAACTCCATTGCCCAAGTTTTAACATCATCATTGTCGTCAAAATTTAAAATATGATAGGGAATCGCAATTTCAACTTGATAGCCGGTTTTCGTTATTTTACCAGCAGATTGCCAAATACCATCCCAGGCTTCGTCTTTACTGCCGGTCATTTCATTGAAAATAGCGTCATGTTGTACGCCGTGTGGATTAACAAAAAACTCGTAGTTTAAACGGCGATTATTGTAAGTATCTAATTTAAAACCGACTAAGTCATCTCTCCAGCGAGTATCGCGGTCACCTAAAAATCCTTGAATTAATTCAGGGTTAGGATCTTGGGCAATAAAAGCGATGTAGAGAAAATCACCATTTTCAACAATTTTTGCGCTTGTTGAAACTGGGCTAGATTTATTGTTCCAAGGGCTGTTAACAATATCAAGCGATACATCAAGGGCTTGCTGCCATATAGCATCATTTAACTTACCGTCAATTTCTAACTTAAGGTCGACATGGGGAATATTTAATTGTGCCAGTTCTACGGTGTTTTCTTGAGCAACACTAGGCTGTATAAATAGTATAAATGCGCTGGCGAGTGCAGATAGGCCACGAATACTAAATTTCAAATTTACCACTCCAATCTTTTTATTATTTTATATTTTAACGTAATAATTTCTACGTTAACGAGAATTCCTTTTAACAAATTGTTACAAATTTGCTAAACAATGGCAATGTAAACTTCTGTTTTGGTAGAAAAAAACTCTTTTAATGATGGTTTCTTTAGCCATATAAAAATATGGCCTTATTTATATGGCTACTTATGACGCTATTTATGGTGTTATTGATGAGACGAATTATGAGGCTTATTTAAGCTAAGCATAGCTAGGTTTGATGAACAAACTTGGCCGTTCGTAGTTTGATTTTATTGCGATAGAGAGTCGTTTGGTAGATGACTTTTTGCTATGTTGGTTCATGTTTTTCGGTGCTAATTATGCGGCGCTATATCAATAGTTGAATGGGCTTGTGTGGCTATGATAAATAAAAGTACAAAATTTTTAGACTAAATTGCTAGCCAGTGTGTCAATCGGTTAATTGAGTAATATATACCTTTTGCCATCGGGATTCAGTGGGCTAGGTTTTGCTTAAGTTTACCTTAGGTTTAACGTCGAGGTACTTATTTAGGTTGCAATTAATTTGGCTGCTAAAGCGGTTTTTATTAGCTAGTTACTTGTTAACACGATTAATTTACCATCCTATTTTTTAGCTTTTTTTAGTATAACGCCAAGTAACCTCATTCGTTATTTCAATTGATATTATCATATAAAAGTTATTCAGAAATTATGAAGAATTAATGAATAATTAATGAATAATTGCTCGAATCTTAAAAAATTGTAGAGCATAATAACTTCATCTTTATTAAAAATGATAAGTCTTTGTAATTACTATGCCATTTTCTCTGCTTGATGTTATCGCGCTTTGCTGTTTTTTTATTTGTTGGGTGGGGTATACCGGATTTGCACGTAAAAAAGCAAAAACAACCAACTGTGTTGCAAGATGCTTGCATCAACATAGAATTTATTGGATGTATGAAATTATTGGTCGTGATGTTCGGGTGAGTGAGGCCGCCTTACTCGCTAATTTAGAACGTAATATTTCCTTTTTTGCTTCTTCTACCTTGTTAATATTAGCGGGTGTTTTAACATTGTTTGCTCAAGTAGAGCGACTTGAGTCAGTGATTGGCTCAATTCCATATGCTAGCTTTCCTAATCATGTCATGATCCAATTAAAGCTCAGTTTGCTCACGTTTATTTTTGTTTTGTCATTTTTTCAATTTACTTGGTCAATGCGCCAATATGGTTTTGTGAACGTCATGATTGGCGCTTGTCCGTTTGACCAAAGTGGTGAGAATGAAAACTTGAAAAAATATGCTGAACAAATGGCCGTAGTGCAAGACCAAGCGGCTCATTCTTATAACTACGGTTTACGCTCTTATTATTTCTCTATTGCTGCTTTATGTTGGTTTTTTCATCCATTAATTTTTATGATAGCCAGCTTATTTGTTGTTTATACTTTGTACAACCGCGAATTTCGCTCAAAAGCAGTCAAAGCGATTACTTTAGGGCAAAAGTATTTGGAGCTTGAGTCTGTTGCTAGGCATGCAAAGGCCAGTAATACAACAAACACTAATCAAAACGTTAGTGATAAGTAATGCTTTATGTCAGCTAAATATTACGCGCACTTTTTACCAAAACACTTTGATAGTTTTGACTGCTTAAAATTAGCACCCGGTATTTACATTATTTTACTGTTTATATTGCGTGCCTATATTATTTGGATCATGTCAGTGACTAATATGCGTGATCACGTGGGTATGATTCAGTGGGTTTTTCCACAAACTGCACTGTTTTATTTAAATTTAGCTTCAGGTGTTATTGGCTTGTTTATTGTACTTATTTTAAGTTTACGCCGACCTAAAGCGCAAGCTTGGGTGCGTATTTGTTGGCGAAAATGTAAGGTATTGCTCATTGTAGCGTTAACTTTTGATTTGTTTATTGGGGTTTTAGGCTATTTTATTTGGCAACTTCAATCGATAACCTGGTTGCTAGTACATTGTTCGTTGGTAATATCCGCGATTGTCTATATTTTATTGAGTAAAAGACTTACCATTAACATTGCAGAATTTCCTGAAGCTTTACCTGAAAAGTGACATTAAAAGCCTTCATACCACCATGTAAAAACAGGCATGACAAAAAATTAAAGGGTTAGACATTGATTGAACAAAATACACAAGACGAACGGCTGATCATACTGGATACAGAAACCACAGGTCTTAACCCTCGTGAAGGACACCGTATTGTTGAAATTGGTTGTGTAGAAATGATCAACCGTCAGCTAACTGGCAGAAATTTTCACGTTTATGTCAAGCCAACGGTGCGCGGCATACAAATGGTTATGGACCAAGAAGTTATTAATATTCATGGGTTAACCGACGAATTTTTACGTGACAAACCAGTGTTTGAGCAAGTAAGCCAAGATTTTGTTAATTTTATTAAAGGTGCTCGTTTAGTTATTCATAATGCCAAGTTTGATGTTGGTTTTATGGACCATGAGTTTTCGATGGTGCGAGGCCTGCCTAAAACAACCGATATTTGTAGTATTACCGATACCTTAAAAGTAGCCAAAGACGAATTTGGCTCACCTAAGACCTTAGATTATTTAGCCCGTTTTTATAAGGTTGATAAATTAATTGACCGTACTTACCACGGTGCGTTAATAGATGCGCAGTTACTGGCGTTTGTTTACATTGAAATGACCCGCAAACAGGCAACGTTGAACTTGCAATCAGGTGATAGCCAAGGAGAAGATGCCAACGCCATTCGCAGAGTTAATAGTAATCACCAAAAATTAAAGGTTTTGGTTGCCACTGCCGATGAACTAGCTGAGCACGAAAAACGTTTAGTTATTGTTAATGACAAAGGGGCTGCGCCACTATGGTCGAAATAAGTAGGGTTGAAATAATCAGGGCTGAAATAAAGACGACAAAAATAAGTAAAGCAAAAATAGCTTTGTTTAACACCAAACCATTATTCCTAGCACGCTGTGCTAGGGTGATAATGGCACTAATGTTCAGCCTAAGCGCAAATGCACAGCAAATAGGCGCTGAAATTGAATATGTTGATGATAGCGCCACCAATCAAATTCCTTATTTTGACAATCGCTTTCGTATTGACGAACAACTCGATGAAGTAACACTGATATTTTATCGCCGCAGTGGCGCCAAACCCATTATTCTTATCCGCCCCGATGGTTCAAAACTAAACATCAACAATTACCCTGAAGACACAGTGCAATGGTTTGATGATGAAACCTTCGATATGCTCAAGATAAAATCACCGATGATTGGTCCATGGCAAGTGATAGGACAGGTACAAGCCGACAGCAAAATTATGGTGGTATCAGAAATTAGATTAGAAGTGACACCACTACCCGAAATTATTCTAAAAGGTGAAACATTAAAAGTGGTAGCGCGCTTATTTAATGGTGATTTGATCATTGACGACCCTTTATTTCAAGACGTATTAACACTTAATGTTGATTTTTTTAGTACCAATAACTCGGCCTTCGACAATTTTGGCGCAGCGCCCATTCAATTAGCTTCATTTTATGATAACGGCAGAGATTTAGACGAACGTGCCAATGACAGCTTGTTTACCGGTGAATTTGAATTGGATTTTGCACCAGGCGAGTGGCAACCTATTTATATTGTTAAAATGCCTATGATCACAAGAGAGTTACGACAAAAGCCGATTGTAGTGCAGAAAAACCCCATCAGCATATCAGTAGTGACAAACCAAGGTGAAAATAAGACACATCTGGTTACCTTTACTATTGATGATAGTTTGGTTAAAGCTGACAGTATTCTCATTCAAGGTAAAGTGACTTTTCCCGATCAACAAGTAGAACCTTTTACTGTAGTGCAAGAGCAAGGCCTAACCCGTTCGCATACAATTGCCTTTACCGAGCCTGGAGTGCACCGGATAAAAGTAGGGGTGTTTGGTGATATTCAAAATGGCAGAGAGTTTCAAGCAATATTACCTGAGTTTACTTTTAATGTTGACCGCTTACCCGAAGGAGGTATATTAGCGGTTAACCGCGGGTCTAATAATTTAACCTCTGAGCAAAAAAGTGCACAAGCAATTGCTAATGCAGCAATGGAAGCTGAAAAGCTTGCGCAAGTAAAAGCCATGCAAGAAGCTAAAGTTGCCAACCAACAACAAGCAACACTTTTGTATATTGTTGGCGGAAACACCTTAGTGATCATAATTGCCGCATTGATGTTTGTTTTTATACGACGTAAAAAGCGTAAATAAAATTCCTTAATGGTATTGTATTATAGATTTTTGCTGTTAAAAACGTCGTATTGCTCATCAATTAGACATATAAGCAAATGAATGAAAAAAACTGGTTGACGGCATCGAATCTTAACCGTATTATCTCGCCGCATTCAACGAGTTGTGTTGAAAGCAGCGATTAATATGTGGAGTGGTAGTTCAGTTGGTTAGAATACCGGCCTGTCACGCCGGGGGTCGCGGGTTCGAGTCCCGTCCACTCCGCCAATTAATCCAAAGGTTGTAAGTCCTTTTAAAATTTACAGAAGCAAGATGTGTGGAGTGGTAGTTCAGTTGGTTAGAATACCGGCCTGTCACGCCGGGGGTCGCGGGTTCGAGTCCCGTCCACTCCGCCAATTGTTTCAAAGGTTGTAAGTCCTTTCAAAATTTACAGAAGCAAGATGTGTGGAGTGGTAGTTCAGTTGGTTAGAATACCGGCCTGTCACGCCGGGGGTCGCGGGTTCGAGTCCCGTCCACTCCGCCAATTGTTTCAAAGGTTGTAAATCCTTTTAAAATCTACAGAAATAAATACGCGGAGTGGTAGTTCAGTTGGTTAGAATACCGGCCTGTCACGCCGGGGGTCGCGGGTTCGAGTCCCGTCCACTCCGCCAATTTATTTTATTTGTATATGTGATTTCAATCTAATTAGCATTTTAATGTAAAATGTAATTGGCAATAAAAAAATCCAAAATCCAAAATCCAAAATCCAGTTATATCCTCCTTTATTATAAAAACGTAATTTTTTTAAAAGATATTGTTACTTGCCTGGCCTATCAGTTCATTTATTTGAATTTTATTCAATAGTCATAAAGCCATTATTAAAACATAGCCAGTAGGCTGTAACTGCTTATATTAAAGCCGATAATGGACTTGTAACACCGTTTGCACCTCGTTCTATGACATGTGTGTATATTTGCGTTGTTCTAATGTCGCTATGCCCCAATTGTTCTTGCACAGTACGAATGTCTGCACCTCTTTGAAGTAGATGAGTTGCGAAAGAGTGACGTAAGGTGTGACAAGTTACATTTTTATTTATATTTGATTTCATTGACGCTACTTTTATTGCCTTTTGAATAACAGTTTCGTTTATATGATGCCGTCTTAACTTATTAACTTCAGGGTCTAGCGATAATCGACTTGATGGAAATAAATAATGCCAATTAAATGTTTTAGCTGCACTTGGATATTTTCGTGCTAAAGCAAAAGGTAAATATACCCCAGAGTAGTCAGCATTATTCATATCTAATACGTAATAAGCTCTTACTTGTGATATTTGATTTTTTAGCACCTCAGTTAACTCAGGGGCTAATGTAACCGTTCGATGCTTACCCCCTTTTCCATTCCAGACTTCAATGCAATGATAATCAAAATTGATATCTTGAACTCGTAAACGTACCGCTTCCATTAAACTTAAACTTTTGTGGACATACAGAACGTATCAACTAATGAAAATCATTGAAATACACTTTAAATTTAGTGGTTTAATTTTAAAATATGCACTATACCTGATACCTATCATTTGACACTTTTTTCTGTGATATAAATTGTGAAATATTCCATTTTAAATAATGAAATTACTTTTACCATTGGTGAAATTAATAAACCAATGTATAGGTATATATCTATTGTTAACTTAAATGTAGATATTCAACTTATAGATAATATTTGTGGAAGCATTTGTCGAAATGGTCAAGGTAAATCTGTGCATACTCAATCCCAGTATATACATAACAATGGCAAGGCACTTATATACTTTTTCATACATAAAGGTATAAGTAACCCTACTAGTTCTTCAGATTGGCAATCTATAATTCTTGAATTCTTGAATTTTTATATAAGCGCCAATAATTTTAGTAAAGCAACATTATCAACAAAAATTGAAATTTGGCATACACGAATAACAGCTTTCTTAAATATTTTAACCGATGATGGAGTTATCCCGGTAGGACTTATAATACCAAACATAAAATTACAAAAAGAGTCTTCTAGAACCACCTTTAAGAAAACATTACAAAATACTTTGCCACAAAAAACCTCAACATTAGATAAATTACTTATTGATACAAGCTTTGCTTTAGACGATGAAATGTTTCTAGATAAGATTGAAGCTAGCCTTAGACGCCAAGTTTCCATTTTAAAAACGGTATGCTTACAGCATTGGGAAGCAATAGTCGCTGATAATAATTTATTTAAGAAATATACAGAACATACTGAATACTCTGAAATAAACACTCTCTTTGAACCATGTGGAAGGGTGGTGAATAATCCCCCCAAAAAATTTAGTTTGATTTGTAATAATGAAAGTACTGAAGGTTGTATTTGGACGATATTAATAATAAGAAAATTGTTATTAATAAGTAATAATACGGATTGTATCTCTAATGAATCCTTAGCCAAGCTACCTTATTTTCACTCAAGACCTTTTAATCATAAGCAATCTCTACTACTAAGCCCAGTAACTTCATTAAAAACATCTGCTTTCAATATACTGAATGCTCCAGGCGTTTTTCACCATTTTTGTGGGGTATTATCAGGTGCTGATGTAGCCGCAATATGCACACTATTGACTATCGAGCATCCTAACTTTAACCCTATGTCACTGCAAGATGCAAAACTAGTTGGTGTAAAAGGAAAAATGCACTTAATTACTACAGATGACAATGAAATTAGTATTTTTAGTATTGATAAACCTAGAGCAACAAAGAGAAAAAGTGCCGTATTAACACTTTTATCTCAAAAAATAATATTATCCATTATAAATATAACTCAACCATTAAGAAATATTCTTAAACGAAATAATAACCCTGACTGGAGATACTTGTTTTTAGGTAAACAAAATGGCGGAGAGGTAGGAAAAATGAAGGTAGCTACTTCTGACGGATTAACTTGTAAAAAATCAAGGAGTTTAATTCGTATGTATCCTGAACTTGAAAAAGCAGGTTTAACACGTGGAGTCCTCAGTTTAAGAAAAGTACGAAATACAATGGGGGTATTAAAATGGTTTGAAACTGGCTCTATCCAAGAAATGAGTAAATGCCTTGGTAATTCATATAGAGTTGTTTTAGAACACTATATTCCATCTTCTTTGATTGAGGAATGGAATACTCGAATAATAAGACGGTTTCAAAATACTTTGATTATTCTTGCGTGCAAAGATGAAGATTTTCTATTAGATGTTACCGATTTTACAACAATGGATGAATTAATTAACTTTACTTCACAATTAGTTATTGAGTATAAAAAAGGTACAAGCCCTATTGCTAACTTAATTCATATTTTTAGTTCTGAATTACCAGATAAAAAAGTTAAAAACGAGGCTGCTGTTCTTAACATTAATTTAAGTAGCAATGGAATAGCATACTTATATGCATTCCATGAATTTACACTTAAAAACATTCCTCAAATAGACAAAACAAATCAGTCAAGTGCAATATCTGACTCAGTTCAAGCCTTAATGAACCTATCTTCGTTTATAAAGCATGCATGCGAAACTAATGCTATATCACCAGCACTAAGAGATATTATTGATTATGAATCCTTACTGTTAGTTCATAGCAAGGCGCTAAAACTAAAGGATATTATATTAGATAAATTTGACAATATGCATTTATCTCATTCTTTCTGGAGTGACGATGAAAAATAATACTAATTTGTCCAACCAACATAAAAAACGTGAAAATGAAGTTATCCGACAGATAATGGAAACAGCATACAATGATTGTAATTTTTCTAATGATGATTTTACAGCTGACTGGCTATTGTCTGAATTTGATGATGATTTTTGGTTTACTACTAATAAAGGGCGAGAAGAGTTTATAGACGGTAAGTGGAAAAACACAAAAAATATAAATTTTAATATCACTTTTTCTGACGGGTGTAAATTAACAGAGCCTAAATATACGAACCTATTATTAGTTATCAAAAAAACAAGCTTTATTGTACGTAGCGGAAGAACAGGAAAAATTTACGGTTTATTACGTTGGGCTGACTTTGTCATACAATTATTGAACTTTTCTAAATGGCTTGTGTTAAATGATAAACGATTTAATCCTCAGAGATACGGGTTTAAGGCTATATCTCAAAATGATTTAGATTCACTGTTTATGGAGTTAGCTATTGGGGGGTGGTTTTACACACTAAACATTCCCTTTAGATTTATTTCAAAAATACAGAAATCTTCATCTGGTATTTCTCCTGAAATATTAAACTCATGCGATTTTTTTAATTTGAATATAAAATATAGGAATGAAGTTATTGAATGGCTTGAGGATAATGATTATTTCCTAAGAGCTCAATCAGGTACCTTTGCAGGTTTTAAATACATTAATAGAAAAAAAATATCTGTTTTTATTGATGAGGAAATGGGAATTCTATCTGGTAGTAATAGATCTGCTAGTTTTTTTAGACAATTTGAAAGAGACTATCAAATTTCAAACTTGTTATTACCAATAATTCAAAAAACCGAATATCCTGATCAAAAGACTCCTTTATTAACTAACATTAGTGGATTACGATCTTCGACAAAAACTATTGAAAGTATTTCAGAGTCTTTTAATATTTTACTTTCTACCCACCTCCATAATATAGAACTAATTCCCGACCCCTTGTCTTTATCATCTAAATCTTCTCTAAAAAAGTCAATCAAAGAAACTAAAACAGGTTCACATACTCCGTTCATACCAATTGATATTGGACTAAAATACCTTAATAATTCCGTGAAATGGGTAAACTGTTATGGTGATGCGATTATCCAGGTATTTGAACAATGGATTGGGCAAATTGATTTCATTGAATATAAAAAAGAAAATAAACATAAAAAAAGATACCGAGTAGAAATGGCAAGAGAGAATGTGGCTTTTGAAGATATAAACTTAAATGACAAAGATAATTTAAATATCGGTGAGCTTATTGATACAACTATGTATTCCCGTTATTTAGTCGAGTTGACTCATGATAAAATACGAGATAAGCCTAGTCTTTTTGAGGCAATCAATATACTTGTTGGTGCTTGCACTGTTTGTATCGGTTTATTGAAACCATCAAGAAGAGAAGAAGTACAACACTTAGATGTTAACTGTCTAATCAAAAAGAGAGGCGGATATTATTTAAGGTTTGAATTAGGTAAAAAAAATGTTGGGGAATTTAATGATATAACAGAAAAACCAATCCCCACTATCACAGCTACTGCAATCACGTTACTTCAGAGGCTAAGTAAATGTGTATCAAGATCTTACGGGGTGACAAACAAAAACTCAGGAAAATTATTTAATTTACCTTCAAATTCTTTAGGTAAATCAAAATCTATCTCAGGTTCATTACTAATTTCATATCTTAATAATTTCTGCGATTACGTGAATTTACCTGTGAACGATACGGGAAAACGTTGGTATATCCGCATACATGAAATGAGGAAGTGGTTTTTATTATTACTTTTTTGGTCTGGCAGGTTTGATGTTTTAGATGCTGCAAGATGGATTGCTGGCCATACTGATGCATCCCATATATATGAATATATTGAACGAGAATTCCCAGGTGAAGAACTTCCTGAAATTGAAGCTGAATATGCAATTGACCGGTTACTTTATTTTGAAGAAACCGGTGACGCTAGTGAGAACATAGAGTTAGATAAATTGTATCTAAATTTACTTGAGCACTTCAATGTTAAGTTTCTTTCTATGGTTCCTGATATGGAGTGGATGGATTATGTCAAAGAACTAAGAAAAGAAGAGGCATTTACATTAGAACCATATTCGATAACAGGCAAAAATGAGCGAGAATCATTGGGAATCAACGTGCTATTTGTTTTAAGGGAAGAGATAAATGGCTAATAAACTTGGTGCATATAAAAAAAAGAAAGCAAATATTGATAACTTGCTTGAGCGTGAGAAACTTCTTCTTAGAGGCTTAGAAAATCCTAAGAATATAACAAGATCTTTGTCGGACTCTTTAATAGGTCAAAAGAAATTTGCTAATTTAAAAGATGAAAAAAATAATATAACCCCCTTATCTCTAAATACAATTAAATCAATTTCTGAAGAAATATTCAGTAAAGGTGAAGATGGTGTTGATGGCTTTGAGTATATTGACGGATTACGGAAAAAACTATGTAAATTAACAGATAATAAAAAATCAGATCGAAGCAACAAAAATAATTTAGCTAATAAAAAAAGAGCTAATGATGAGTTAATGAATAAGCTACACCAAGTTGAACTTCTAAATATTCAACGTTCTAAGGCTTATTTAGATTTATTTCAAAGATTGAGAATGTTATCAAAAGAAAGAAACATTGACGATATGACATTACTTAAATTAAATAATATTTTAGAAGATCATACCATTCTATATTGTCACTTGCTATCACCAGGACCAACTGATGGTACTGGTACCATTTTACGTATTATAGACAATAAGAAAGATGAATAAACACCAGCTTTATACATGCTTAGATATTGATGTACCATGTACAGTCCTTCGTACAAATAATTCATCACGCATACACAAGCAAACAATCAGTAACTTCCCATTTATGCGTTGGTGTAATGGTAGGCCCTGCGAAGCTATAAATATGTATTTTTTAGATATTGCGCCATTAACTACAGGCGATACGATAATAACTTATGCATCACAACTGAGCCATTTAGTTAGATTCTGTAGTCACCAACGCCTTCCTTTTGATAACTTAACTGATGCTTACATTCATGATTTTTCAGTTTATTTACAAGAAGAGCCATCTGAAATTATTCCACATGAACTAGCTAGGAATAATAATACAATCAGAACAATACTAGGGAGAGTATTTTTGTTTTTGGAATGGTACCAAGATAACCTTACCCCTTTAAACAAACAATTATTAATAGGAGAAAAGAAGTCATCTCCTAAAATTACGGTTAATTATAAACTGAACAGGTATAACAATAAGGATTACATTGAACATTCATCCATGCCCCCAAATGTAAGTACTGATCCTAAAAGGCCAATAGCCCAATCTATTATTGAAAACATTGAACTTACAATTGAAAAGCTAAGCCTTATCGAAACCCAGTCTGATTATAGTTTACGTCGATATAAAAATAATATTGATGTTTATAAAATCGAACTTGAATATATCCGTTCAAGACGACGTTTTATGATTTGGATGATGAAAAGAGTTGGATTACGTCCTTCAGAGATGGTTGAGATTGATGTAGTTTTACATAAAAACATTCTATTAAAAAAAGAAATATTAATACCAACTAAAAAAAGAAGGAGAAAAACATCTCCTGTGAGGCGCTTTCCTATCACCATAAGGGATGCAGCTATATTTAAGCGTTATCTAACATCGAGAAGTAAATTTATTGAAGCATTCCCAGATAAAACAAAAGGCAGCGAGGCTTTGTTTTTAGGAAATGACGGAGGTAATATCAAGAAAACATCATTAGAAAAAGACTTTAGCCGATTAGCTGTTTTGAGTGGATACCAAGATATTCAAACTTGCTTTAGTATGTTTCGTCATCGCTTTATAACATATGAAGTTATAGTTCACTTTAAAGAGTTTATGAAAGGTACAGGTAAATCAAGGCAGTTGATGACGGATATGGATTATCGTTCAATACTAAAGCGTGTAGCAACTAAAACAGGTCATGGTTCTGTCGAGAGTCTTTGGCACTATATTGACTGGGCATGGGATGAATTAAATGTATGGGGGAACATTGATCGTGGATTAGAACGTTTACACGCTGTAGATTCTTTGTATGAAGAATTACTGGAATTACAACATGATATTAATAATAATGAAGCAGCTCCCCCTGAACAAATTTTAGATGATATTATCAGTAAATTACAAGATATAATCATGGGAGGTGAAATATTGAAAAGCTCCCAATGATAACGTTTTATTAAATTACTTTACCGGTACACTCTACCGATAACAATTCACAGTAAAAGGACTGTTGTAAGTCGACAAAGAAGTATCATACTTCACATGCTTACTATGCCAATTCTTTAGTGTTTTCTGGAAAAAGCAACAGGTCATAAGTAACATACAAATTTAGACGGCATATAATTTCAGCAGAATATTGTGACAATAAAACATCATACTTTAGAACCGTTTGGGCAAGTTGCTATGGTTATAATATTTGCTTGTAAAGACGGCTTTTTGAATTTGCAGACATTATTATCCACGAATACTTTATGGCTTCAATTAGCCAAAAGCTGACATTAAGCCTTAGCAAAACCATTATCATATACAGCGTAATGCTAACCGAAATCTACTGCTCGTTTGTGGGGCAGGTTTAAGCTCAAAGCTGCCTGTGGCAGTATCATACCTAAATGCTATATTCTCCACAGAGAAGAAAAATGTATAAGTATCAACTGTGAAGATTTAAGCTAACTGGTAGAAGATAAATAATAATATTTAATCAACCAACTTTCCAAGTTTTTACAGCAAGTTCTGATAGCCATTTCTGATGTTCATTTAACTGATCTAAATCCCATGTATTATATTCAGCTACTTTATTTGATAACCCATAGGCGGTTTCGGCATAGGCTTTTTTCTTTTGATCAAAGTTTGATCGCTTTAAATCATCTTTATCCAGTAATACCATATTACCCAAGCGGTCTTTTATATCATTTACACCTTCACCAAAATATTGCCCCCACTCTTCATCAGGATTATGTGGACATATATGTTCAAGACTAGTTTTATTAAAATCACAATTATTACCTAAGTGTTTTTCTAATTCAGATAGAAGAAAGCGAATTTTTTTAGCTGTTTGTCTACTTGGCATTCTATGGTATTCAAATGCGTTATAAAATGTATTATCGTCAGGATAAAGCCTTTTAAACTCTTCACTGTTTTTTATATGACTAGCTCTTTTAAATTCATTGTTTGAAACTTTCATCGCTATTTGATTATAAATATTTTCTTGTTCGCTAGGTGATAAATGACAAATTACGTTATACCTAATTGATAATACGTATAAATATTGAACTGTTTTAACAAATTCTTCTGGAGTGTATTTAGTAAAAGCAGTTAATAATATTGTTAAAGGTTGTTTTATATTAAATAATCTTATACCGACAAGGCAATTTAAAGCTTCTCTATATTTTACATCTTGCTCTGACCACCAAGAATCAGCGGGATTAATTAATGAAGCGTAAATAGGGGCAAAACTTATTAATGATTTTAAGTATTCGTAAGCAGTAGTAGGTTCGTTAACAACCCTTCGTAATGAAGAGAATAGTTCTTTTTTTGTAACCATTTTATTCTGTGAATTATAATGGTATCGAATAAAATCAGAAACATTACTTTCACCTAATTGCTCTATTAGTTCAGCCCAACGCTCATCAAGATCATTTAATTCACTTTCGCCAATCAAGTCACTTTTACTTACGATTGAAAATATATAATTTTTTAATAAATCAGGAGTGGAAAGCTGTACGCCTCTTGCATTTAATGTTTCAAAAACTTTATATGCGTTTAAGTCATCTTGAACAATTATTTTTGTAAAAATCATGCTTGAAGAAAAATCTTCTATGAATTGAGCTACTTCTGCACCTGTTTTTCCGAAATCTTTTTTACAAAAAAATTCAAAACATTTTCTAATTAATTTATTAGTAGAAGTAATTCCCCGTGCGTTTGGGGTGGAGAAATCTGAACAAATTCTCTGGTAAAATTTATTATTATTTCTGTTTAGTTCTAATTTACTAATAACCTCTAATGATACAAAGTTTTTACTACCTACAAATCGTTTTGTAATTTCTGTAAGTCTTTCTTGGTTTTGATCTTCATCTTCACCTTTTGAAATCATTTCTTTTATTGACTTCATTGCTGCCAGTATAATAAGTGAAAGTGTCACTAGACGTTGCTGTCCGTCAATAACTTCATATTGATATTGTTCTTTTTTTTGAAGAACAATATACCCCATATAATGAGAGCCTTCACTATCAAGAGTGTTGATATCTGACCATAGATCTTCCCATTGCTCAATATCCCAAGCATAATCTCGTTGAAATCTAGGGACAATATATTTATTAGAGCCACCTATTAGCTCATTGAAGTTTTCATTTTTTGGCTCCATAAGCATAAATTGCTTTGTCATAAAATACCTAACATACTGATTTAAATTAATGAAATTATTCTAGCATGATAAATTTAGTAGCAGGTAATTTAAACTATTATCATAATTACGTGAATGACCTCTTTGGTGGCTCAGAGCCTGTTAGGGCGGTAAGCAATCAGGTTGTCGTTCTATGCCTCCTGCAAGCTCATTGCTGCCGGTGGTATTTTATCTCTGGATGTTAATTTTCTACACTGTGGTCATAACATACAGTAAAATTATCAGGCTGTGCACGTTCGCTTTAGATGATTAGCAGTCAAAATTAATTTTGTCTGAGTTTAGAACATATAGGTCGATTTAAATTGTTCTTTTCTCACTTAACTGAGAAGACGATCAGCTAGTGCCCCCAATTAGGTCCGGCCCCAGTTTAGTGGAAGTTAATAGAATGGTTTATTTTTTTACGTTTCACCTAAAAAATCAAGCGATTACTAATTTTAATAACTATAATAAGTGAGTAATAAACAAGACAGAAAATTATAAAGTGGTCGACATTAACCCAGAAGGTATTAATGAATATTTCCACCGGTAACAAAATTGGATTTTTAGGCTTTTTGATATTACTAAGTACCTATGGTTATGTTGTTTTTCAACTAATGGGCGTTTTTGAAGAGCAGTCAATTAAAAATGAAGGTTACTATGTGCGTTCTCATAATCTCGCCAATGAGTTGCGTCAAAGCTCTGATGATTTGACACGAATGGCTCGCACATTTGTAGTAACTGGCGACGCAATATATGAACAGTTCTATTTTGAAATATTTGCCATCCGCAACGGGGATGCTCCGCGACCAATAAAATATCCACCATCATACTGGTATACCTCTCTGACTGACGATAGAACCTCTGCAATTAATCTAGGCAAGCCAGTTCCATTACAGGTACTGATGAGCGAAATGGGGTTTTTAGAGAAAGAGTTTTTACTTCTTCGTAAATCACAAAATCTTTCAGATAAATTAGTCCATTTGGAGAGACAGGCTTTTGCTGCAATGAAAGGTCGCTACGATGATGGAAGCGGTGACTTTACTGTTAAAGGGAAACCAGATACAGCTTTTGCGACCAAACTGTTATTTAGTACTCAATACAAGGAGGAGAAAATAGCGATCATGAAACCTATTCAAGAATTTCTCGAAGCTGTTGAGAACAGAATGATTTCTGAGTCAATTGCTCTTCAAGCTAAGCAAGAAAAATATTTTTGGTATATCATTGTTCTACTCGTTATTTCAACAGTTATAGTGCTTGTTATCGCTGTTTATGTGAGGAATAAAATCGTTTTACCAATATTTTTACTAGAGCACGATGCCCATATGATTGCCGAGGGGAATTACCAAGTTCGCTGCAAGCTAAACGTGGAAAATGAAATTGGCTCACTAAGTCTGAGCCTAAATGAAATGGCCGACCATATTGAGCTAGATATAAAAGAACTAGAACGATTGGCAACAACCGATGGGCTAGTTGGGATCACCAACAGGCGAGCTTTTATGGTATCTTTGGAACTTGAAATAAAGCGGTCTCATCGTTATGGGGTACCCTTATCGTTATTAATGTTGGATGTGGATTATTTTAAAAAATTTAATGATACTTACGGCCATCACGTAGGTGATGAAGTATTAAAACTTATTTGTAAAGTCAGCCAGACGGCTCTTAGAGAAAATGACCTGATGGGGCGAATTGGTGGCGAAGAATTTGCCTTTCTTCTTCCTGCTACCAATATTGACTCAGCAATCATTGTTGCTGAGCGCATACGTACGGCTGTTGAAAGTTCCTCTCTTTTGATTGATTCAGAAGAATTACGAGTCACTGTAAGTATAGGTGGCACTCAAATCATAAAAGGAAATGACATCAGTGCATTTCTAAAGCGAGCTGATATAGCGATGTATAAATCAAAAGAAAACGGACGCAATCAAACCTCTTGGCTTTAGGTCTACTCATAGGCCAGACTATTAAATATTTTGGTTTACCCGACGACAGATTTTACTCAAGTTGCAAAGTCTAGGTTCGACGACTAACGCTTAGAGCAAAGTTAGCATTATAACCTTGATGATGCATGACCGCTGTGGTGGCAGCCTGTGTGAAAACTATTTCGAACTTACGTAATTGGATAATATCAACGTAAAAAGGCTCCGTAGATTAAATTCTGTAATACGTTTGAGGTAAAACCACCTGTTAATTCACGTAGCGTCGCATAAAAAGTTTACTCTGAGAGTTTTTACACAGCCTGGTGGCTAAGGAGCCTGTTAGGATGTTAAGTAATCAGGTTGTCGTTCCATGCCTCCTGCAAGCTCAAAGCTGCCGTTGACGACTCGTATCTGAACATTCACTTTTGCCACTTTGAAGACCTAAGGTTTTAGCACCTATCGACATCTTTTGGGCTGTAAGCGGTCATAAATTAAGAGCTGAATCAATATATCTAGCAGTCACTATGAGCCTTCAGCGGACATTTTTTGGATTGATTTACCTTTAAAATCATTTCGTTTCGATACCAAAAGCAACATTAATCTATCGCTACAAGAATATATGCTTTTGGCTTTAAATTGTTCATTATGGCTACGGACTATTAAACTAATACTTAAATAATTGATGTACAAGATCTAAAATATCAGAGAGTTATATAGTCCAATAAGGCGTTCGGGTTGAGTATCACCGTGTTGTTAGGACGAATTTCACTAACAAATATAAAGCGTTCGGTTGATTGTGAAACGATGTTTATTTTTTGAAATTGAATATTATTTTCGTTTACGGTCGCAATCGCGGCTCCACCTTTATGATAAGTAAGCGCTGCTAACGGTGCTTGCCATTTAGGTTGTCTGAGCTTTTGGTTATTAATATTAATATTAATGGAAATGGTTCCGTTAAGGCCGGTTGGTAGATTATGCTCGCGATTATCAAACTCAGCTTCAACAAGCATGGTTCCGGATAAAACACTTATTGCTTGCGCCTTACGAGTAATGGTCGCAGATACAAAGATGCCCTCATAGCCTGTAAACGTGGCGTCGATTGTATCTCCAATTGATATTTTACTAACTTCGCTTTGTGGCACATAGGTGATTAACTTCAATTCGTTTATGTTTTGTAGTTTATAAAGGTAGTTATCTAATTGATTGTTAACGCCATTGACAATGTCGCCTATCTCAATATTTTTATCTGTAATATAGCCAGCAAATGGTGCCGTTATAATAAGTAATGACTGTTGAAATTGGTTTTGTTCTTTTTGTGCGAACAAACTTGCTATTTTAGCCTTTGATTTTTCTGTTTGAACGGTCAACCTATCTAATTCAGCTTTGCTAATTAAGTTATCTTTTATTAACTGCTTGGCTCGTTTCAACGTTAATCGATTTAATTCATGCTCGGCTTTGCCAAACTCAATGTCAGCCAGTATTTGTTGCTCTTGTAGTTTAATCTCAGGAGCATCAATTACTGCAAGTACATCGCCTTTACTGACCGCACTACCAATTTCTACATATTGTTCTTTGATATAACCACTGGCTCTAGAATGTAACTTTGTCGTTTGTTTAGCCTGTGAAACGGTTGGCAGACTCACCGTTCTTTGATCCAAAACTTTGGTCAGCGTGGCGGTTTGATAACTTGATGGAGGATTCGTTTCTGCGTGCACCGTTAAGGTTGTTAATATAAGTAGGCCAATAAGTGCAATGATGTGCATTACTTTATGTAATACGGAATCTTGGGCTTTAGATTGGGCGCTATGTCTGATTTTATGTTCTGTCATTTTAGTTTTCCTCGATATCTTGAAACATTGGCTTATTTCGAAAGCTCAGTATTAGTGGTACTAATGTCAAAGTTGCTGGTGTGCCAAAAATTAAGCCTCCAATAACAGCTCGTGCAAGAGGAGCGTTTTGTTCTGCTCCTTCTCCCAATGCTAATGCCATGGGGATCATGCCAACCAACATAGCTATAGCTGTCATAATTACCGGTCTAAACCTTGTCTTTATCGCAGACAATGCTGAATTTTTTGCTAGTTTTCCCGCAAGCATTTCAGCCCTGGCAAAGCTAACAACTAAAACACTATTTGCCGTTGTTACTCCCATTACCATAATCATGCCCATAAATGCGGAGACACTTAACGGCGTATTTGAGAGGAATAGGGCAAGCAAAGAGCCGCTAATGGCCATAGGCATTGCGCTTAAAGCCACAAGTGGCAAGGCCCAAGATTGGAAATTTATTACCATCAATAGAAATACTAAAATTGCAGCCATCACCATACCCGTAGCCAAGTCACTGTAGGCTAAAAGCATGTCTTTTGCTTGCCCTTCAATAATGATTTTATTGCCAGCTTTAAGAGTAGCCTTTGTCGACGCAACGTTTTTTGTGATGTCGGTATAAACCGAACCCAAATCGCGTTGATCAACGTTAATCAATATACTGATTGTCGGGGCTAACATTTGCCGTTTAATTAATGCAGGTCGAGCGCGTTTTTCTACACTCACTAGGCTTTTTAATAATACGGTTCCCTGAGCTGAATTAGTGGCTTTAACTGGCGTATTTAACAAAGTGTTTAACGAGTCTAAACGATAGGGTGGAACTTGAGCCGCAACAATATAACTGATGCCATTATTTGCCCATGTGTTTGGGAATAAGTTTGCACTCGAGCTTAGGCTCACTAATAGGGTCTGACTGATGTCAGTCATATTCACACCTAGTTTTTTTGCAAGTATTCTATCAATATTGAGATTGATATCAGGCCAGGCCGTAACTTGATCAATGATAATATCAGCAACACCTTCAACATTTTTTAACTTGCTCATTAGTTTTGTGGCGGCCTGTAAATTTCCTTTTATATCTCGGCCTGTGATTTTTACTTCAATGGCAGAACTAGCAGTGCCATTAAGTGTTTGGGAAATAATATCAGCAGGACGAAATAGCACTTGGTAGTCAGGGAATTGTAACGCTAACTGAGCTCTGATTTTTCTAATATAAAGGTCAGTTGGTGCATGAACAGGGGTTAACTGTACTAATATCTCGCCTTCTGAAGACGTGCTAATCATAGAACTAATCCAAGTTCGATTTATAGCATCTGGAGGTCCAATATTCTCAACAATGGCCTGAATTTCGTTAGCAGGGATTATCGTTCTAATTAATTGATGAACATTCGCAAACTGTTTTGCAGCCACTTCTAGTCGTACACCATTTTCAACTCTAAGGTGTAATCGAATTCCGCCCGCGTCAGATTTAGGAAAGTAGTCTTTTCCAAGCATCATAAACGAAGAAGTTAATATGATACTTGCCACGATACTCACTCCAGTGAGTACTAAGATGCGGCAACTCAATAGTCGCTTTAAGTTTAATAAATGCACCGCAATAATTCGGTCTAATTTTTTTTCAACCTTAATGTGGACTTTGTGCACTAACGAATTTCGGTTTACATTTTCACGTTCATTTTTCAGTAATAAAAATGCGAGTATGGGCACCAATGTTCTTGAGAGTATAAAAGATGCAATCATAGCGAGTAGAACCGCTAAGGCTAAAGGCTCAAAAACGTATGCGCTTGTACCACTTAACAAAAATATAGGCATTAAAACGATACATATGCTCATCGTTGAAACAAGCTCAGGAAATACCACCTGCTTGGCGCTATCAATTACGGCTTGTCGAATTGATTTGCCGTAATCTAAGTTGCGGTTAATATTCTCAATTTCCACCAAGGCATTATCGACTAATATACCGATTGCTAATCCTAACCCTCCTAATGTCATGAGATTTAATGTGTGACCAAAAAAAGTTAACCCTGTAAGAGAAGCTAAAAGGGCTAATGGAATAGAAGTAAGCACAATGGCTGTGCTGCGAACACTGCCAATAAAAATTAAAACGACGAGAGCGACTAAAAGGGCGACTATTACCGCTTCAATTAACACTGCATTTCTAGAAGCCACAACAAATTTAGATTGGTTAAATATAGGCGTTAAGGTTAAGCCTTTAGGCGCACCTTTTTGTATGTTTGGTAAACGACGGTTGATTTCATTAATGATATCTACGGTAGATGAATTCCCTAGTTTTAAAATAGAAACAATAACGCCTGCTTGCCCATCTACACGAGCTAAACTAGTTGCAACAGCGCCACCATCACGAACCGTTGCAACATCTTGAAGTTGAATTAGACCATGTTCGCTATATTTAATGGGGATAGCTTTAAACTCAGCTACACCTTCCGGACTCCCATTAGTTGAAACGGTAAAGGCCACTTTTCCTTCACGTAAAATACCAGTCGGTAACGTAATGTTTTGTTGCGAAATAGCCATGGCTACTTCTTTTGCTGTTAGTCCATGCACCTGTAATCTATCGGGATCAATATCTACCATTAGTTGTCTAGGAGCTCCACCAAAAGGTAGGCTCAATCGTAAGCCAGGTATTGACTGCAATTGTCGTCTTAGAGTTAGTCGAGCGTAATCATACAGTTGAGACTGAGTCATCGTTTGAGAAGAAACGGCGAGTTGAAGTATAGGTACGCTTGACGTCGTATAATTAACTATTAACGGTGGGGTCATTCCCTTTGGTAGCCGCTTTAAAATGGTTTGAGAGACACTGGTAATTTGCGATAGTGCAACAGCTAACTTTGCTCTGGGGTGAAAACTGACTTGGATGAGCGAGTAGCCATTACCATTTTCAGATTGAACACGCTTTACATCGTCAACGTTATTCATGATGGCAATTTCACTAAATGATGAAATTTTTGACGCCATTTCAGAGGCACTAAGACCTGGGTATTGCCACAATACGTTGACATAGGGAATATCAATTGAAGGTAAAATGTCAGTAGATGTTTTTTGTAAAGACCTAATGCCAAACAGCAACAACAGTATAACCAATACGCCAACCGTATAACGTTGACGAAGAGCGAGCTTAACTAACCACATTTATTTAGCCTCTGTTAATAAAATATAATTCATCTGACTAAACTCTACTTACCGTCATTTGGGGCAAAAATATCGGCTAATATTGACTCAGGAGGCAAGCCAATTTGTTTATTAAATTCTCCGTCTGCATTTAGATAAAAAGTAGCTGGAGTTGCACGGGCACCTAAAGACAGCATGGTTTTATAGTTGTTAATTAGCTTGTCACGGATCGTTTTTTCTGGGTTCTCAATTGGTTTTATAGACTGAAATAATCCTGAGCCAGCTAATTTTTTCAATTGTTCTTCAGGATTATCCGCGCTTAATATGGCCGCGGCTTTTCCTAAGCTGTCTGCTTTTAAAATACCGACTAAAATATGACGAATTTGCACTTTTCCTGAATCAACCCAAGGCCGTGCCTTATCCCATAACTGCTTACAATAAGGACAATTGGGATCCGTAAAAGTGTAAACAATACGCTTGGCTGACGCAGAGCCATCTCTTACCCAATGACTGTTTTCAAGGGCTTGCCAATTCTTAACCGCCTTTGGACCATTAACATAAGCATTCAGCTTTTCTTCACCTACAGAATTACCTTCAGTATCCACTAATGGGCCGGTAAATAAGTACTTTTCGTCTTCAGTGACATACAAAGTAATAGTCTCATTTTGAAAGTTAGCGATATAGCCAGTCATATTTGCCGGCGCTTTAAAAGAACTGACCACTTCACCACCTTGCTGAGTGAATAACGTTAAGGGTGCTGGGTAGTTAACTGTTTCTGTAGCAGTAAGATTTAACGGCAAAAAAAATGTAAATAAAATTGATATTTTCATAGGTTTATCCTTTTTTTAAAGGTACGACGGAATTAATTTGATTAAGGTAATAACGCAAGCTAGCTTGAGATAATTCGCCCATATGGCTAGTAACTAACTGCCCTTTTTCATTATAAAATAATGTGGTTGGTAGCCCTGCGGCGCCAGTTTCTCGGCTAACATTGCTAGTGGGGTCGATGAAAACATTTTTTAAATCCAACGCTGTTGAATCAATAAAATTTTTAACACTAAGCAGGCTTTCGCCTTGATTAACAAAGACAAAAACAAGCTCAGGGTTATGTTTTTGAGCGGCTTCTAATACCGGCATTTCTCTACGACAAGGTGGGCACCAAGATGCCCAGAAATTAATAACAACTGGCGTGCCTTTATAGCGTCTTAAATCGACTTCATGGCCTTCAATATTACGTAAAGGTGAGCTAGGCAGTTCGACTGCTGCTTGATAAATAACAGCAAAAAAAGTAGGAATAATTAAACAGAAAAAAGTAATTAATGCCGATGTAAAATAAGCTTTAATGAACAATTTATTACGTCTAGCATAAAACATCAGTACCAAGGCACCAGCGCCCCAACCTGTGCTAGGTATAAAGCCACCATCACTTATATTTACTAATTGCCACCAATTCTCTTGGTAGCTTTGCCACATAGCGATTATAAAGGTCAATCGTGCGGTTAAAAAACCAATAATAATGGCTGTGAATATATACTCTAAAAACTGTTTCTGTTTTGCATTGTTACGTGTTTGAAGATAAGTTATTCCCCAAAACATAAATAACCCTACCAGAGTAATTAATTGTGAAATTGAGAGAACTATCGGCCCTACAGCAATACTTAGCATTTATTTACCACATCTTTTTTCCATTAACTTACCAATGATAAATCGCTAATATTAAGCCAACATTAAGAAAAAGTTCATTCGCTAAACCCTGCTAAAAACTTAATTTATCGCTTGTTCTCCTGCGCTTTTTCACGTTAATCTTAGCGGCATAAGAATTGTATTTGAGCAAAAATGTATATTTTATTAGTTGAAGATGATGCCGTTATTGCTGATGCCATTAGCACTTTTTTATCGGGTGAAGGTATGGCTGTGGAACATGTTGCTTCAATAAGTCATGCAAAAAACATCTTGAATAAAAGCAACTTCGATCTCTGTATTCTTGATCTAAATTTACCGGATGGAAATGGTATAACGTGGCTAACATGGCTGCGAAAAAATCAACACTCATTGCCGGTACTAATACTCACGGCGAGTAATTCAATTGACGACAAAGTAACAGGATTAAAGAATGGCGCTGATGATTATTTGGTTAAGCCATTTGACCTAAGAGAGTTATTAGCGCGTTTGTACAGTATAAAGCGACGCACAACCGACAGACTAACAAACACCATTTCACATGGCCTGCTGACTTATCACTTAGAACAACACAAACTATTAATTAATGACAAACATATCCCCTTATCTCGGAACGAAGATTTACTTTTAAAAATATTTCTTAATAATCCACAACGTATTTTATCTGAAAGCCAATTAAAAGATGTTTTATACGGCACATGTGACGACGTAGCCAGTAATGCCCTGAATGTACATATATTTAATTTACGTAAAAAAATAGGAACTAAAGGCATCGAAACTATTCGGGGTTTTGGATTTCGACTAGGCTCAATTGAAGTAACTGAACAATGAGCTTGCGCCTTCGCCTAACAATATTAGTGGCAGCCGTATTTATTGGTTTTTGGCTATTAGCCAGTGTTTGGATGGTGACGGGTCTTAGTCATAAATTAGACGTCAGCTTTGATAAACGTCTAGAATCTACCGCTATAATGCTAAGTAATATATTAGCGCATGTGCCACAAAGTGCTATGTCAGCCTCTTTACCAGCAATAATGGAAGCCAATGAAGTTGGTACGGCAAAGGGATTAACCTGTCAAATAAGCTCTTTGCACGGCAGTATTATAGCAACAAGCAATAGCAGCACTTTTCCCAATAGCACAGCAGTTGAATCTGGGTTCCATTATATTCAAGCTGAAAGTACAGCGTGGCGTACGTTCACTTTAATCACCAGCCAACATAAAATAACCATTGCAGATAAGGTTTCTGAGCGTGATTCTTTATATTATGATCTGCTTAAAAGTATTCTTATTCCCCCTGCATTAGCGATTTTAATTACGTTAGGTTTATTATGGTTTGCAATTGGTACAGGCATAAAACCGATAATGCTACTAACTTCAGCACTCGAAAAACGCGGTAGTGAAGACCTTGCTCCCATTCAAATACAGCAACCATTAAAAGAACTGCAACCACTGATCAACAGCCAAAATGCACTAATGGCACGATTAGCTGAAGTGATATCAAGAGAGAAGCAATTTACCAGTAATGCTGCACATGAGCTTAGAACACCGTTAGCGGGTATATTGGCTCAAGCCCAACTTGCTGAACTAACAACAGGAGACAAACAACAACGAGCTTTATTGCAGGTAAGTAAAAGCACAAAGCGTTTAAATTCTATATTAGACAATTTACTTTTACTGGCAAATATTGATGCAATCACCCAAGTCCATACTGACGAAACTTGGTCAGTTGAATTACTCATTAAAAACATGATAAATGAGACAACGCAAGGTAGTGAACGTATAGCTTATTCAATACAAGGAAAAGAACTCATATCCGTTATCCCATCAGCTATGATCGCTATTGTTTGCCGTAACCTGCTCGATAATGCTTTAAAATACAGTCCCCCAAAAACACCTGTTTTAATGGCCATTAACGTTACAGAAAGCCTTTTAAATATTAATGTTAGCAACACGGCTAATGTTACCGCCACAGACATTGACAAAATGACTACGCGCTTTTGGCGTAGCGGTTCAGCAGAGGGTGCCGGTCTTGGCTTATCTATTGTAGATACCATAGCGATAAACTATAAAGGCTCAATTACACTGGCAAATAATGGTAATACTTTTGTAGCTCAGTTCTCAATACCTTTGACAGAAAGTAAAATAGCTTAAAATTAAGAACATATCGTTTTTAATACGTTAACCCTTTCACAGCCAACGAGTTTGCAATTGTATGAACGCAGCAATAGTAGATCTATCGGTCATGGAGCTATGTATAAAGGTGGTGATTATTTCCCTGTTAATTTACTAACAAAATTGCCCGTAAATTTATTAATTAAAGTTGAATCTCATGTTCAGAATTAGCTTAACTTTCAAAGTAATGATTAAATACTTTTCTATTAGGACAAAAAAAATGATGTAAAATCACGGCGACTAGGCTCGCAATTAACGTTGAACAATAGGAATAGAATGAGGGCAATAAACAATAAACTTGTGTGTCGATTTCTACAGGTACTTTTAGCTTTCCAAAATACTCATAATAACTTCTAAATACCAATTGTTTTAGGTCACATTTAGCCGTGAATTTTAATGTCTGCTTAGTAGATTAGAAGTCATAAGGGAATCATCAAAATAATGAGCGCACAATATTCGAATGAGATAGGCACATGATCTGAACACCCTAATTATAGGTTTATTCAGACTGAAAGGACTATAAAACGCACAAAGTTAGCATTAATAATTTGATGATGAACGACCGCAATGGTGGCTTTGTTGATAGTCGATAGGGTACTGGTTAAGAAATGAAATCAGTGTCTCCTGCAAGCTCATTGAACTAAACCGCTTCCGCGGTAATAGCGTTCTTTTCAAGTCTCGTATCACCTGCTAACTCCTGTATTCTTTTCTACTCTTAGTATTGAGGTATTCCTCCTCAATTTGCTAGGAGTATTTACTATGAAGATTTCAACACATTTCCCCCCAGTCCTTCGTCAACGCATCAATGATGATATGAGTTTACGTAAACTTGCCGTAAAAACTCAAATTTCTTACATCAGAGCTATTAATCGTTTATCTGAATATTTGCAACACTCACCTGAAAACACTACGCGTAAAGAATTACGTGAATTTCAGTTGTTTTTGGTGAATGATGGAACCACGGGAACAACTATTAATGGCATCATTACTGGTTTGCGATTCTTATATCAAATAACGTTAGATAAACCTCAACTCGTTTATAAATTAAGCTCCATACCTGTGGCTCGTAATTTACCTATCGTATTGAACCTCGTAGAAATTAAGCGCTTTCTTGCTGCGGCTCCACACCCAAAATATCATGCCGCATTTTCTGTAGCCTATGGTGCAGGGCTTCGGGTTAGCGAAGTGGTATCACTGAAAGTCAGTGATATAGACAAAGAGCGTATGGCACTTCATGTTGTGCAAGGTAAAGGGGGACGAGACAGATATGCAAAGCTATCTCCAGCCTTACTTGATCATTTACGACATTGGTGGGTATTTGCCAATAAGCATGGACAAATGCATCGTGAAGGTTGGTTGTTTCCAGGGCTTGATCCCATTAATCATATGTCCGCTCGTCAATTAAGCCGAATATGTGTAGAAACGGCTAAACTGGCAGGGATAACAAAGCAAGTTTCGATGCATACTTTACGTCATAGCTTTGCTACGCACTTACTCGAAGCTCATGTTGATATTCGCGTCATTCAAGTGTTACTTGGGCACGCTCGATTAAGCACTACCGCTTTGTATGCACAAGTCGCTACTAACTTATTACGCGAAGTTATCAGTCCACTCGATGCCTTAGAAAACAAGGGTAAGACAAAAGATAAGGACAAGTCGTGAGTATTCACCATGACTTGTCCTCAATTAGAAATTGCCGATATATTTCGTCATCATGGACAGCAATGGCGTGAGACTCATCAAGGGCATGTAAGCTTAAATCAATTGAAAGTCATGTCAGCGATTGAACACTGTCGAACTCAAGTGTTAGGTGGGCATTTATTACGTTGCCAAGCATGTGAGGACACTCACATATCTTACAATTCCTGCCGTAATCGTCATTGTCCAAAGTGCCAAGCAAGCTCGGCAAAAAGGTGGCTTGAAGCTCGACAAGCACAACTGTTGCCTGTGGATTACTATCACTTGGTGTTCACCTTACCCAAAGAAGTTGCCAACTTAGCGTATTACAACAAGTCGGTGATGTATGGTTTATTGCTCAAAGTAGCGGCAGAAACATTACTGACGATTGGCGCTGATGTAAAACGTCTAGGGGCTAAACTGGGTGTGACATTTGTGCTGCATACATGGGGTTCTACAATGACTCATCACCCGCATGTACATGGTATTGTACCTGGTGGTGGATTATCTGCTGATGGTGAGCATTGGGTATCGTGCAAATCAGGATTCTTTCTTCCTGTTCGAGTGCTATCAAGATTGTTTAGACGTTTGTACCTTGAAAAGTTATATCAAGCACATCAGCAACATTCTCTGTTGTTTTTTGGCAATGATGAACCGCTTGAAGATAAGGCGTCATTTGCTAAATGGCTTACGCCATTACGCAAAAAAGAATGGGTTGTTTATGCCAAGCGTCCCTTTGCTGGCCCTAAAGCGGTATTGAGCTATTTGTCGCGTTATACCCACCGAGTTGCTATATCAAATAGTCGTTTGGTTAAATGTGATAGCAATGAGGTGACGTTTCGCTGCAAGCATTATCGCGCTAAAGTGTCTAAACGATATCGTACCATGACGTTAAGCAATAATGAGTTTATCCGCAGATTTTTGCTACATACTTTACCGTTAGGTTTTCATCGTATTCGTCACTATGGCTTGACTGCTAACACAGGCTGTAAAAAGAATTTGAAGCAGGCTCGCAAATTACTCAATGTAGTTGAAGTGATCCCCGAAACTAAGGACTTAGTTGGAGATAAACCTATTAAGCAAGCGCAAGCGCCTGTTTTTGTCTGCCCTGAATGTGGTGGGCCGATGGTTATCAAAGAAATCTTGAACAGTCAGCTCAAACCTCGTGCACCACCGATGAAGCTTGTGAATTAATAGCGGTAACAAGGTATTGAAATTATCGAACATTCGATAAGGGGTCACTTTGTCTAAAACACTGTAATCGTCAAAAACATCCTATACTCAGGCTAAGACCAAATACATAAAAGTGATTTATGCTCGACAGAATAGCTCATCAATCGTTAATAGCCTCAGTGTTTTGTGACTTAACAACCAACCACCATATAACAATCCCCATAGTAAGCATCTAGTTCTCGCGGTTTCCACAATGAAGCTTTGTTCGACATCAGCCGGACTAGCGTCGAGGGTGCTTCTCGGTTTTTCTTTGTGGCTGATGACAAACAAACCTAAACAAAGCTGCCAGTGGGACTCCATTTCAGGTAGCTAACTAATGCCACATAAAAGACCTAATTCACGCGTAAATTTATCTCCATAAATAGTCCGATTTGCCACTATCCGCTTTGCCACTACAGGGCACGTTCAGAATGAATTTATAACGCCAACTAATTGCGTGTAAAAATCGTTAACTATTGGTTGTTCTTTAGGTCAACTGATCGCTAATAGAAAACATTTTTGACGGTATTGTAAAGGCTATTTGATGGCATTATCTTTTACCTGACGGACTGTTTTTTTCTATAATTAATCCTGTATCGACAGCCCCTATTTAATGAGTAAAACAACAATGGCTAAAATGTTGAAGACAAAGTACGGACAACTTATTTTCCCATTATTTAATTTATTACAGGTATTTATATTACAACAAATTTATACCAAATCGTCGCATTACTAACGCAAAAACACCAAAACATGCCATGGTAATAACAACACAAGACACTAGTGTTAGCCAAAAACCTAAACGAGGTAACAAAAGCGGGAAAGCCAAAAACATAGGGAGTGTTGGCACTACATACCAAAACGTATACCAAGCATGATTAGCTATTTTTTCAGGAGATTGATTATCTAAATAAAGCCAAACCAAGGTTAATACCGTCACTAAAGGAAGCGCTGCCACTAATCCACCAAGTCTATCGCTTCGCTTTGCTAATTCAGAAACTAAAATAACAACCGCTGCTGTAATAAAATATTTAGTAATAATCCAAGACACACTCTATCTCCAAAAAATAACAACATATATTGTAGATGCCTAAGTTCTCCCATCTACTTGATTATCCAAAACGATTAAAATAGTCTTTAGCTATTTTCAATAAACATAGTTTAAAAATCAAGGGGCTGTGTATAACAACCCTTTAGATAATTTAAAACTTCGCTTCAGAATTTACTTTTAATACTTCACCTGACATTGTCATCAGGAAATAAATTGTTTTATTTTCTGATTTATTTTTAGCACTAACAATATAACGGTTAGCTTCTGCCGCATGTAGTTTGAAATCTTCTGAGGTCAAACTCTTCCAGCTCTGGTCTAATTTTCCAACCTTGAAACCTAAATCTTTAAAAGTCAGTTGTTGGGTAGCTTTAGCTGCAATTTGTGTTGCTACTTTAGGGCTTATTTTTCCGTGATCAGTATGCGCTAATGCTGAACTTGTGCTAAATATCAATGTAATGAATAAGGCTACTATTAAAGTTTTCATTTTGGTACTCCAGTTGTTTTAATTACATTCAAAGTGTGTGTTTTTTTTCTATTATTTGAGGCCATGTTTGATGTATTCACCTTTTACAATAAGTTGAACAGTGACTGGGGAGTCAGAGGTGTTTTTCCAATACCAACCATGAGAACCAGCAAATGGTGCCGTAAAACTCCCTTTCATTTCATTCAGTGTTGCTATTGCATAACTTTCAAAATAGCCGGTTGTGTCGCCTTCTGGTTCGCCATGTAAATCAAAATACAATGCTGAACTATCTGTTATCCATTCGTATTCAAGCTTTTGGTATTGCGCCATGATAAATTTGTATTCAACACCGCGACCAGCAGGCACAATCACTTCAATGGTTTCTTTAGCAGCTTTTGATTTTTCGGCTACTTCTTGTGAAGAGAGTGGAGTAGACGTTTCGGTCTTTACGTTGTGAAAAACGGTTAGCCCAAGCTTATGTCCTATCCCTGTGGGATCGATGTTGTATTCCGCAGGTAATATAACTGTAAATAGGGTCACGGCTGCGAAGACTAAGCTGAACAGCGTGTATTTGATCAGTGCGGTATTCGTTAATGTGATAGCTTCTGGCGTTGTTTGTTGCATCGTTTTATCTCTTAAAATAGGGTGAAGTTTACTAAGTGAAATTGATTAAGTTAGCTAATTAGTTAATGAAATAACCTGTTAGTTGAAAGCCTACTAACATAAACCCTGCACTCATCAACAAACAATTCGTGTTTGTCGCAAAGCGAGTGAAGCTACTATGTTTACGCCAAAAATTAATCACTAAAAGAATAAAGGCCAAGGCGGTAAACTGTCCTAATTCAACCCCAACATTAAAGGCAATTAAATTAGTAATTAAGCCGTCATCAGGAAGTTGAAACTCTTGTAACTTGGTTGCTAAGCCAAAGCCGTGAAAAAGGCCAAAAATCAGTACAGCAAGCTTTGCATTGGGTGATTTACCAAATAGTCGATTAAAACCACCTAAATTATCAAAGCCCTTATAAACCACCGATAGCCCAATAATGGCATCGATTAAATAAGCATTAACTTGTATGTCACTGATCACGCCAAACAATAAGGTTAAGCTGTGTCCTAGCGTAAACATACTGACATACAATAAAACATCTCGACTTCTATATAAAAAGAACAGCACACCTACTAAGAACAATAAATGATCGTACCCAGTCACCATATGCTTAGCACCGATATACAAAAAAGGGATGATTTGTACGCCCGTGTTTTGTAGTAAAAATGCCCGTGTGCTTTCATCGACACCATGAGCAAAGGCTTCAATCGGTAACCAGATGGCAAGTAAAGCGATAAAACTCAACAAGCCATATCGCTGTATAATATTAGACATTAACGGTTTCCTTTGAATGAGCTGTTTTAGTGGAAGTTTCTTCGCGATGTAGCAAACGATATAAAGCAGGAAGAACGAATAGCGTCAATATAGTTGAGGAGATCACCCCTCCGATCACCACAGTTGCTAGTGGGCGTTGCACCTCAGAGCCAATGCCTGTATTAAGTGCCATAGGCACAAAACCTAATGAGGCAACAAGCGCGGTTGTTAGCACAGGTCGAAGCCTTGTCAATGCACCTTCGATAATAGCCGTATCTAAAGCAGCTCCTGCGCGTCTAAGTTCTCGTATAAACGAGACCATAACCAGGCCATTTAAAATAGCGATGCCTGATAAAGCAATAAAACCAACAGCGGCTGATATTGAAAAAGGAATATCTCTCAACAGTAAAGCAAAAATCCCCCCTGTTAAGGCTAATGGAACACCAGTGAAAATAATCATGGAATCTTTAAATGAGCCTAAAGCCAAGAAAAGCAGACCAATAATCATCACCAACGTAATAGGAACCACGATAGATAGTCGCTCTGAAGCTGATTGTAACTTTTGGTAGGTGCCGCCATATTCAATCCAATAACCCGCAGGCATTTCAACAGACTCATTAATTGAAGCCTGAATATCCTGAACAAATGAGCCTAAATCTCTCCCTCGAACGTTAGCGGTAACAACCACTCTACGTTTGCCATTTTCTCTGTTGACTTGGTTTGCACCTTCAACCAATACCAATTCAGCTACCTCTTGTAATGGAACATAACTGTTATCGAACATCTGTATTGGTAAGTAAGCCAAGGCATCAACATCGGTTCTTAGATCTTCTGGAAGACGTACTACTATGTCTGCACGTTGGTCACCTTGATAGAACTTACCCGCAATCGTACCGCCTAACGCTGTGGAAAGTTGATCTTGTAGTTGCTTCACGCTTATTCCATATTTTGCTAGCTGGGCAAGTTTTGGATTAATCGTCATTATAGGTAAACCAGTCGTTCTCTCTACTTGAATATCAGCAATCCCCTCAACATTAATAATAGCTGTGTTTATGCTCTTTCCTAACACACCTAAAGTCTCAAAGTCATCGCCAAACACTTTGATAGCCAGCTCTGCACGAACCCCTGATAACAACTCATTAAAGCGCATTTGTATTGGTTGTAAGAACTCATATCGATTACCCGGTATAGGCTCTACTACGGCTGCTAATTCCTCAACAAATTGTGCTTTAGGTTTATTAGGATTTGGCCATTCACTGCGTGGTTTTAAAATAATAAAATTATCGGCAACACTGGGTGGTACAGCATCTGTTGCAACATCGGCTGTGCCTATTTTTGCAAAGACACGTTCAACTTCTGGCATTTGATTGATTTTTTCTTCTAAGACTTTTTGTAACGCGACAGCTTGCGATAATGACGTGCCTGGAATACGCAATGCATGCATGGCGATATCACCTTCATCAAGGTTTGGCACAAATTCGCTACCGAGTTTATTGGCAGAAAACCCCGCTAAGCCGACAAGTCCAACAGCGAAAACCACAACAAACCAGCGAACTTTAAGCGCAAACGTTAAAGAAGGACGATAAAGCGCTAAAGATGATTTTATAATGATATTTTCTTTTTCTTTTACAGGGCCTTTGAACAAAATAGCAATAGCTGCCGGAACAAAGGTTACTGATAAGAACATTGCACAACATAGGGCTATAACAACGGTTATTGCCATAGGGTGAAACATTTTCCCTTCGACACCCGTAAGTGCAAAAATAGGTAAATAAACAGCAGTTATAATAAATACGCCAAATAATGCCGGACGGATGACTTCTTTAGTCGCTTCATAGACTAGTGATAATCGTTCATTAACTGGCATAGTGCGACCATTCGCAGAAGCTGAGCTGAGCTTTCTTAGACAATTCTCAACGATGATAATCGCACCATCAACAAGTAGTCCAAAATCTAACGCCCCTAAACTCATTAGATTGGCACTTACGCCTACTTGTACCATGCCCGTTACGGTCATTAACATAGCAAATGGGATAACCGCAGCAGTAAGCAATGCCGCTCTCATATTGCCTAACAATAAAAACAACACGACAATAACTAATAGCGCACCTTCAAATAGGTTCATCTTTACAGTATCGAGTGTCTTCTCCACTAACTTAGTACGGTCATACACTGCGGTAACGGTAATACCTGAGGGTAAACTCGCTTTAACTTCGTCTAATTTAATGCCTACAGCTTTAGCAACATTTCGACTGTTTTCACCAATGAGCATGAAAACGGTACTCATCACAACTTCTCTACCATTTTGGGTTGCAGCACCTGTTCTTAACTCTTTTCCTTCTTGTACTTTAGCGACATCAGAAATTCGAATAACACTGCCTTCAGTCGTCCTAACAGGAATATTAGCGATAGCCTCTAAACTTTCTACCTGTCCGGGAATACGTAATAACCATTGAGCGCCATTTTTTTCTATAAACCCAGCACCCTTATTATCATTATTATTTTCGATCGCTTGAATAATATCTTGCTGATTAAGGCCAAATTCCAGTAGCTTCTTAGGCTCAAAGGCAACAAGTATTTCACGTTTAAAACCACCAATAGGGTTAACTTCAACCACACCCTCCACTTGCATTAACTGAGGGCGAATAATCCAATCATGAACCGTTCTTAAATCTGTAGCTGTTATTAACTTCCCTTCATCATTACGTGCATTAGGCTCAGCATCCACGGTAAACATGAATATTTCACCTAACCCGGTTGCTATAGGTCCAAGTTCAGGCTCTAATCCAAAAGGTAAATCTGATTTTGCTGAGACTAAGCGTTCATTCACTAATTGTCTGGCAAAGTAAATATCAGTATCATCACTAAAAATGGCGGTTACTTGCGATAAGCCATAACGTGAAACAGAGCGTGTACTCACTAAATTTGGTATGCCTGCCAATGCGGTTTCTAATGGATAAGTAACCCGTTGTTCTACTTCAAGCGGTGTATAGCCTGGGGCTTCGGTGTTGATCATTACCTGAATATTGGTGATATCAGGGACGGCATCGATCGGCAACTTGGTAAAATTCCAAAGACCAAGTCCTGCGAAGGCGAGTACCGCCAACATAATAATTGAGTTTCTACGAATAGAAAATCTGAGTAAATATTCGAGCATTATCTTTCCTTTAAAAGTAAGTCTTTTAGGAGTGAAATTTTTTACTAACCATTGTAATTAAGAGGGAAACCCTTAATGATCATGTGATGCGCCAGATTTTTCAACATCGGCTTTGAGGATATAACTATTCTCAGTGACATATTCAGTGCCTACGGATATACCGCCTAACACTTCAATTTCATCACCCACTATGCGGCCTAATTCAAGCATTCTTACTTCATATTCATTGCCAACCTTGGCATAAACCACGGTAAAATCACGAAAGCTCTGCAATGCGTTACGCTTTACTGCCATTTCTACGTCAAATGAGCCAACTTCAATTTTTGCACTCACAAAAGAGCCTTCAGATAATAAGGAATCACTATTGCTTACTAAGACACGAAATAGCTTCGCCTGATCATTCCTAACTTTTAATACTCGGCTATCAATTTTACTTGTGTACTTTTCTTCAACACCATTAATGTTAAGCGTTGTTTTTGCGCCAATATTAACTTTGGTTAAATCCAAAGGAAAAACAGCTAGCTCAGCAACTAAGGTTTCATCATTAGTCACCGCAAGTAATATTCGGCCTTTAGTTTGCTCACCAGAAGTAACGTTAACCGCACTCACAATGCCTTTTTGAGCTGATGTCACCTGATAAGATTGCAAACTTTCATTACTTTCCAGAGTGAGTAATAATTGACCTTTCTTAATTACATCACCTAGCTTGACGTGAACTTTTTTAACCAACCCATCGAATCGAGCATAAACATTACTGGTAGCATCGGCTGGTAACGTTAACTTTCCAAACACTTCAATGCTTTCATGGAATGTTGATGGCCCGACAACTTCAGTAGAAATTTCCATTGCTTGAGCAATCTTCTCCTCAATACTTGTTCGACCTTCAAAATTGTCATATTGCCAACTGTAAGTTTTTCCCTGATATTTAGCCGTTAGAGAGACAATAAATGAGTGAGGTTCGTAGATAACCAAATCACCACGAAGATACTGGCCTTCTTGAAAAAAATTAATGTCATCAACACCATCACCTAATCGGGTTAATTTTACATTTAGCTCTACTTTCGCAGGGTCGATAGCTTTTCCATCCTCAGTTACCCACACACGAAACTCAGGGGGTACTCCCGTTTCAAAAATGGATAGTTCAATGGCAAAATTATCTTTTTTCAACATACGTCCACGATTTGGCCCTTTCTCTGGCTCAGCTTCTTCTACCTTTTGCTCTGAAACGGCAAGACTAGAGAAACTTGTACTTAAGCTAACAAAGCACAGAGTGCTTATTAGTGTTAATATTTTAAATGTTGATTTCATGATTATTTCTCGTTATTTTTTTCAATAGAATGAGCGTTAAAAGGTGCATTAGCGTTTTTATTAATGGCAACTAGGGACGTACCCGTTAATCGCTCTATTTCAATATTGTTTAAATGGGCATTTTGATAAGCAGCAATCAAGTCTGACTGCGCATCCAATAACTCTTTTTGAGTATTCGTCCACTCGGTATAGCTATATCGGCCAATCTTGTAGGCTTTTTCAGCCTCAACAAAAGCTTGTTCAAGCACAGGTATAAGGTTTTTAGTCATAGTATGAATGACATGTTGGCTGTGTTTCATTTGTTCAATAAGCACATACAACTGTGTATTCAATTGATGAACGAGTGCTTGTGATGCTGTTTCTAATTCGTTTTGGGAAGCACGTAGCGCATTTATTTTCCCTTGATTTTGATTGCTATCACCAAAAGGAATTGAAATTCCAGCGACTAAACCAAAATCATCGGTTGTTTCGTAACGTCTTAATCCCGTTGTAAATTTCCATAGTGGTTTAGTTTCAATACGAGCAAGTTCAATTTCAGACTGAGCAATGCGCTGTTTTGTAGCGAAAAGACTGACCGAAGGCAGTTGTTTTAGATGAGTAAATAATGAATCAACATCGCTGCTATTGGTTAAAGGTAAGTGTGGTAACGATAATAATGACCCAATGATATTAGTTTCTTTATGTTGCTCGCTTTGCCCCTGTCCTTGCCACTGCGCTAATAACTGATATTTACTGGCATCTACTTCATGGGTTAAGTCTTCAACAACTAATTCTCGTTTAGTTACTTCAGCTTGTGATTTTAGTTTATCAACCAAAGAAGACTTTCCTGCATTTACACGTTTAGTAACGGCTTCAAATGATTTAACCGCTTGCTTTAAGCTCATTTTTGACAGTTTTAATCGCTCTTCGTTGACCAACACTTGGATGAAATATTTTGCTGTTTGTGCGGCTAAATCTAGTGCTTTAATTTCTCGCGTAAATGCAACGGTTGATCCCTGAACCTTAGCATTTTCCACTCTATTTTTTACTAGAGCGTTATCTAAAATCCATGAGATCGATAGTGTGGATTGAGCACTTTTAAAGCCACTATGATCACCCGTACCCATTGCATCCTCAATGGTAAGTCCAACTTCTGGCCTAACCTGAATACTGGCTTGTTGCGCATACCCTTTATATATTTCAGCTTGATTAGCAAATACTTTCAGCTCTGGGTGCATACTCATGGTTTTAGATATTGCGGTAGATAAATCAATCGATTTCAGGGTGCTGCCTTCTGAGTATGCATAACCTGAGTATGTATAAGCTGAGAGTGTTGAAGTGATTATCAGTACCACAGTGCTAAATTTTAAATAACGCCTTGATAAAAACCGATTAACGGTCGGTTTTTTATTTGTGAACGATTGAGTAAATAGTTTCATTATTATTACCTTGGATTAAGCCTTAAATTATTATTTTAATGATCGAATAGCGTTTCAATAGCGTGATGGAGGCTATCTACTGAGGTCATTGATATGACGGCTAATAGTATTATGGTGAGTAAAACCACTTTCATTGGAAAAGGTTTGAGTTGAGTATCATTAAGCAATGCTAATACTCTTTGTTCAATTGACTGACGACAAAAGTGAACCAGTAATTCACTTTTGAACTCTTCATGTATGGAATATTTAGCCGCTAACTTGGTAAACCTCACTAATGTACCAGCAACATTGTGCGCCTGTTGTTGAGTTTTTACGAAGAAAGAATCAGCCGCTTGCTCCATGGTAATTGCCATCATCGATTTCAATATTTTCTTAACATTAGATGAAAAATAAGAAGACAATAATGAAAACACCCATTTTTTCAGCGGGTCAGCATAGTGTAAATGAGCAAGTTCATGTTGAATGATTATTTCAATGTCGTCTGAATCTAGTTGCTCCATTAAGCCTGTAGATATAAAGCACGATGGTTTGAGTAATCCCCCTGTGAATGCTGTCGGGATCGATGATTCTATTATAAAGACGTTCTCACTCTTCTTTATCGCTAAAGTACGCAACACACTTATCTGAGAGTAATTTTTGTAAGCTATAACTAAGCTACGAACAGCAACGGTGAGACTGAAGCCGATGAAGAGAATTAAACTAATACTATGCCAGCTTAAAAAATAATAAATATTAGGATGATGCCAGTGAGCTAATTCAGTTAGCCAAACAAACATTGCCCCTGATTGAAAAAGAGGGCTAAATAACAGCGTTACAGATAACGCAATAATCCAAGGTGAAAGCACACATAACCAGAGTAACGATTTACGGGTAGACACTGTATAACTTTGAATTTTATTTTTTACCGACCAAAAAGCAAGCGAAATAAAGCCATTTGCAACGATAAAAGCTAACACGGCAATCGTGAGTAAATTAAATACTAACGCCCAATGACCATAAATCATTTTTCGACCTTTGTTTTTAATTTTATCCGCTGTTGCTCAATCATAGCTTCCAGTTTATCTAACTGCTCCTCATCGAGATCAGATGAAATTGAAGAAAAAGCCGCGACAACGCTATTTTCATCTTTAACAACAAAATCATGAGTAACACTTTTAATTAATTGCCCTATTAATTCTTGGCGAGCAACTTTAGGAAAATATTGATATGCGTGACCGTTCTTTACACGACTTAACAGATCTTTTTTAAATAAACGTTCTAACGTGCTTTGAATAGTATTAAGAGAGCCTCCTCGATTTTTTTCGAAATAGCTATGTACCTGCTTGGCATCAGCAGGCTGGCTTTTCCATAAATATTCTAGAACTTGCTTTTCTAATTCACCGAGTAACATAATATTTATCACCATCTTTAAAGTGTCAGAATAGTGCCACACAAAAAACCGAGAGGCAATCGGTTTTTAAGTATTTCCTAAATCTGAATGGAATATTTTAAGTTAATTGAAATTGCTGAAAGATAAAAATTTAAATTAACTTTTATCTTTAATAATAAATTTCATCAAAATATTAATGATTTTTATCACGCCTCGAATGCTCAGATGAGTTTTCAAATCGAATTAACCAAAGGTCGTATCCTAGAGAACCTTTTTGGCGCTGATTTAGGGTGTTAGAAAAGGTTTCGTTTATTGCTTAGTTAGCGTTAAGAGATTGAATACCACTGTCCGCATGAGCTTAATATAGTCATTAGAATTAACGAGTGGCTAACTTCCGCACTGCGCACAAAGTGATCGTTAATAATTCAAAAGTGTATGACCGCTTTGGTGGCTAAGCAGACTATTTATTAAGACAAATTCGTGTCTAAATTAGGTCAGCTAAGTGGCATAGTGAGACTTAGATAATCACTTTAACCGCCATGAATATTTTCTGCTGCGAAGGTCTTCTTGGTGCGCAAAGTGAAAATTAACTTAAAAAGTTTCCCCATATGTTTTCTAATGAATTTATTGAGTCATATTACTGATAAGTCCATTAGCTTTAATTGTTTTTAGGTTAATAGTCTCAGGAACATCTCTACTTTCCGCAACGGCATTATCCCAACAGTAATCTTTCTTACTCATACTTTCAATAAAGCCATTATTCTTGAGTAATGTCCGGTACTGGTGACTTGCATACTGAACCTCTTGGTCGGAATAAACAATTAGCCCTTCATCAGGTTTTCGTTGCCAAATAGCCATTGTTAGCGCATCACAGACAAGTTGAGCCTTCATCCTCGACCCGATGCTCCAGCCAACAAATTTGCGAGAGTACAAGTCAATAACAACGGCTAAATAAAGCCAACCTTCTGCTGTCCAAATATAAGAGATATCACCAATAAATGATTGATTTGGCTGGGCTACGGTAAATTTTTTTTATAAAGAGGCTTATTGTGATCACAATTGGTTGTTACTTTATATTTCTTTTTATAACGAACCCACACATTCGCTTCTTTCATTAATTTGGCAATATCTTTTACTAATCCAAGCATTTCTTGGTGTGTTGCATCATCTGTTTTATCTGTACTACGCTTCTGATAACTATAATAATTATTACTTTTTACGCCTAAAACCTGACACGTTAATTTAACAGGCCAGATCTTCTTATGTTAGGTAATAAACGAATATTTCACTTCACTTCGTTTCTTTTGCAAAGAAGAACGTTACCTTTTTAATATATCGCGTTCCATTGCTAGGCGTTTGACTGAGGCTTTTAATTTACGGTTTTCATCTTGCTCTGGTGTTAATTAATCATTACCTCTGAAAGCTTGACCATCTTCACTTTCTTCTTCTTTGAGCCAAAAACCAAGCATTTACGCACTAACGCCTAGGTTCCTGCTAGCTTCTGCAATGTTGAGGTTTTGATCTCTGGCTAAAAAAATTGCATCGAGTTTAAATTCTTTGGTGTATTTGTTATGTTTTGTCATTTCTGCTCACCAGTTAAACTTATTATGTCTTAACTGGTGTAGTCGAATCCATTAAACCACGTCATGCGATGGTGACTGATAAAACGTTATATGAATATTTAAAATAAAGTTTGAAATAAAGTTTGAAATATATTCGCTAGTAGATTACCGTACAAAGACAACGTTGTTTTTATGTTGAAGGGAATATAGTTGGGGGAATATAAATATCAACTTTGTTTTAAGTTTGTACATATTATTAATAAATTCGTTTTAAGGAAATATAACTATAATGAAACACTTTAAAATTAACAAAATCACAGAAAAATTAAAGGCGGTAATCAAAGTTAGTCCTATTTTATTGTTACTCCCCATAGCATCAGTCCATGCAGAGGAAGAAAATAAATCAGCTATTGAAAATGAGAAAGAAGTTGAAGTCATTGTCATTTCAACTGGCTATAGTTCAATGAAGAAGTCTGATTTAACGGGTGCTATATCTACCGTTAAATTTGAAGATATTATTGATTTACCAGCGGGTAATGTAATGCAGAACCTACAAGGTAGGGTTCCCGGTTTACAAATCACATCTAACGGTAATCCAAATGCCTCAGCCACAGTACGCATTAGGGGGCAAGGTCTTGGTCCGTTAGGAAATAATGACCCATTATATATAATTGATGGCATTCCTACTAAATCAGGTTTACAAGAAATAAACAGTAATGATATCGAAAGTATTCAAGTACTTAAAGATGCTGCGGCCGCAAGTATTTACGGTGCTCGTTCGGGTAATGGTGTGATTATTGTAACCACCAAACGTGGTCGTTCTGACGATATCAAGGTTAATGTTCGCTTAAATCAAACTTTTCAAGATTTTAACTATGATTTAAATCCTTTAAATACATTACAGCGAGGTCAAGCGGTCTGGCAAGCGGCTGTTAATGATGGTTCTAATCCTAATTCAGCAAGTCCTCTATATAATTATGATTGGAATGGTGATTTTAGTAATCCAACGCTAAATAGTGTCATTCTACCTGCTTATACTGACCCTCAAAATGTACAACAACCTGCCGATACAAATTGGTTTAATGAGGTTACTCGTTCATCTAAAGTTACTGATTTTAATTTGTCAGTTTCTGGAAAAGGTGAAAAATCTAATTTTTATACCTCTTTTGGATTTTATGATGCCGAAGGTATCGTTGATGGCTCAAAGTTTGAACGTTTATCTTTTCGCATTAATTCAGATCACCAAGTTATAGAGGATACCCTAAAAGTTGGTCAAAGTTTTATAGTAACTAATCAAACGGCTAACGTTGTTAATGATTTAGCGGGTCAAATTTTAGGTTTATCTATTGAGCAACAGTCAATTGTTCCTATTTATAATGATGTGGGCGGTTGGGGTGGGCCTGTCTCAGGTATTACTGATAGAGATAATCCGGTACGTCTTATCCAAATGAACAAAGATAATGAAAGTACTTATAATAAAGTAATGGCAAGCTTTTATGTAGAATATTCTCCAATTGAAAACTTGACTCTCAGAAGTAGCTTAGGAATAGATTATGGGCAATTAAAGTTCCGTAATTATACACGAGCATTTGAGGCAGGCTCATTAAGCTTTTCTGATGAATTGGCAGATACCAATAATTGGAGTCGCAGTATTACCTTAGCTACAACTGCTGAATACAGATTATTAGTTGGAGAAAAAAATAATTTTACCTTTTTAGCTGGTGTCGAACAAATAGACTTTGATAGTGAAAATTCTACTGGCTATGGTGCTGGTTTTGCTTCAGATTCTCGTGATTTTACTCATCTTTCTCAAGCTACGTCTAATATAAGAGTTGAAGGCGGAGGTGATGAATGGAAGTTAGATTCACAATTTGCACGAGTTGATTATAACTATGATGATAGATATTTACTCGCAGCAACCGTTAGGCGAGATGGATCATCAAAGTTTGGCTCAGATAATGAATATGGTACTTTTCCTGCTTTTTCAGCAGGTTGGCTTATTTCAAATGAAGGTTTTTTTGATATTGAAGCGATTAGTCATTTGAAATTAAGAGCGAGTTGGGGTGAAACAGGTAATCAAGAAATTTCCAGTACGGCCACGTCTACAACTTATGAACCCCGTTATGCCACACAGTCTTTATTTACTAATGAGCAAGATGAAGGTACAGCCTATGATATTGCCGGTAATAATGGCGGCACCTTACCTTCAGGGTTTGTTCGTGCTCAAAGTGGTAATAACGATTTAAAATGGGAAACATCAACCCAAGCGAATATTGGTATTGATATAGACTTATTTAACAATACTGTTTATGCCAGTTTTGATTGGTTTGATAAAGAAACTAAAGACATACTAACGTTAACCAACCCTATAGCTACTTTAGGTGAAGGTGCTCAAAAATGGGTAAACGGTGGCACTATTGAAAATAGTGGTGTTGAATTTATCATTGGATATGCTGACGCAATCGCTTTTAATGCGCTTGATAATGATATTTTCTTTGATGCTTCTTTTAATATTTCATCAGCTAAAAACAAAGTGACCTATCTTCCTGAGGATGTAGTTAATTCATTTGGTGGTAATGGTCAAGATAAGACTATTTTAGGCCATTCAATCAATTCAATTTATGGTTATGTTGCTGATGGTTTATTTCAAAGCCAAGAAGAAGTTGATGCACATGCCACGCAAGCAGCTGCTGGAATTGGTCGTATTCGTTGGACTGATTTAAATGGCGATGGTGTTATTAATGCTGATGATCAAGACTTCTTTACTGATCCAGATCCTGACTATATCTATGGCTTTAACGTTTCTTTGTTCTATAAACAATGGGATTTCAACATGTTTTGGCAAGGTGTTGAGGGTGGCAGTATCAGAAATAGTTGGCGTGGGTTTACTGATTTCACTTCACTTAATATAGGATCTAATTACGGAGACAGAGTTTTACATGCTTGGTCTGAAACGAATACAAACTCTGACGTACCTGCTTTAACACTTGTTGACAATAATGGTGAAGGCCGTCAATCAAGCTTCTTTTATGAAGATGGTAGTTATTTGAAACTAAGAAATCTTTCTATTGGTTACACCCCCGAAGATGAATTTTTAGAGCAATATGGCATTGTTGATGCCCGATTATACTTAAGAGGCTCGAATCTGTTGACTATTACACCTGATGGTACCTTAAGCCAAGATCCTGAAACGCCAAATGAAGTATTTCCTGTTGCAAGAAGTATCAGTATTGGCATCGATTTGACTTTTTAATCGTTATTATTTGTAACATTGACAGAACAAAATTTGAGAATTAATTATGAAAAATTTAAAAAAATTATTAACAGTAAGTTTAATATCAATGGCAGTTGTTTCATGTGGTGGTGATTTGAAAGTAGCACCTAAATCTGTGTTAACTCAAGAACAAGTGGCAACAGCTGAAAATGTGGATGCCTTAATTATTGCGGCTTATTCTTATTTAGGTAACGACCATTATACTGCTCCAAACTTTCTATGGCCTACTGGAAATTTAAGAGCCGGAGATGCACATAAAGGTGGCAACGGACCAGCTGATATATTTGCTTACCATGCACTTTCACTTTATGAACCATTAGTACCTGAAATGGAATCCTTTCCACCTGATTTAATTGATCTTAATGATAAAAAATGGGGGAGAAATTATACCGGTATTTCAAGAGCTAATGCTGCATTGCAAGTGATTTCAGCCGCTGAAAGTGGTTCAATCAAAAATGTAGAACAAAAACAAGCAGAATTACGTTTTATCCGTGCTATTTTTTATTTTGATTTAAAAATACATCATAAGCACATCCCTTATATCGACGATAGTATGACACAAGAGCAAATTTTATTGACGACTAATCGTGATTTAACCGATCAGCAATTATGGGACAAAATTGTGGATGATTTTAGGTTTGCCGCTGAAAATCTACCTGATGTGCAAGACGATGTTGGCCGTGCCTCTGCCTTATCCGCTAAAGCATATTTGGCAAAAACGTTACTCAATCAAGCCTATATACAGGATGATACCCATAGTGTTATTTCTATTGATGACACTAAATTAGCAGAAGTCGTTGATTTAGTAACTGAAATACAAGCTTCTGGTGTGTATAGCTTAACATCTGATTTTGCAGAAAATTTCTTATTTGAATTTGAGAATAATGCAGAATCTGTTTTTGCTATTCAACGTTCAATTGATGATGGCAGCCCTGATGGTCGTGCAAGTTGGCCAAGCGCATTAAATGCACCGCTAGCGGGTGGATTTGGTTGTTGTGGCTTCCATGTACCCACAGAAAACTTTGTTAATGCTTTTAAAACTGATGCTAGTGGTTTACCAATGTTTGAGCACTATAATGATTCTAATTATATTTATTCAGATCCGGTTGATCCTCGCTTAGATCACACGGTAGCGATGGAAGGCAAACCATTTAAATATGATCCAACATTACTACACGGAGGTGATGATTGGGCACGTGCACCAGCAATTTACGGCAATTTTACTGGTATGAAAGATCTTGAACATCCAGATAGCCCAGCACGTGCAGAGAATGGTCCATTCACTGTTTGGGCAATGAATACGGTATTAATACGTTATGCCGATGTATTATTATGGAAAGCTGAAGCGTTAATTGAGTTAGATCGAAGTGATGAAGCATTACCTATAATTAATAGTTTGCGTACCCGTGCTAATAGCAGTTCAGGTAGGTTAAATAATGCGGGTAATTATTCAATCTCAACATATCCAAGTTTTGCTAATCAGGATGTAGCTCGACGTGCTTTACGTTGGGAGCGACGTTTAGAATTAGGTCTTGAAGGGCATAGATTCTTTGATTTAATTCGCTGGGGTATAGCTAAAGAAACTATCGATAGTTACTTAACTGTTGAAAGTGTTAGAAAGCCTTACTTAGTTGATGCGGTCTTTACTAAAGGTAAGCATGAGTATTTACCAATTCCTAACTTACAAATTAATTTAAGTGGTGGTATTTACATTCAAAATCCAGGTTATTAATTAACCCCCAACCTTAATTAGTCTTTAGGCCTGTAATTTTTCAGGCCTTTTTTTATTAATAATGTGTATTTCTATGAATGCTAAAACTAAAAAAAAACAGCTTAACCAATATTATCTAGAAAATAAAATATTAATATTTTGCTTTATTTACTTATTATGCTTTTTTACCCAAGCAAGTGAAAATTTATCTATAAGGCATGATGATCTTAGTAATAAAGAACATGCAATCGATAAATTATTAATTAAAAAAATATCTGAACATAATCTAATTCAACAGGTACAAAATTTACCAACGGGTAACGAAGCTAATGGTGCTTTGTTTGATTTAGGTAAACAACTATTTTTCAGTAAATCACTGAGCATGAATAATGATGTTGCTTGTGCCTCATGCCACCACCCTCTATTAGGTGGTGGAGATGGCTTATCCTTATCTGTTGGGGTTAACGCTGTAAATGAAGATATAATTGGCCCAGGAAGAGCACATGATGGTGACAGAAATATTGACCCACTTGCTGATGGAGGACCGAATGTTCCACGTAATGCATCAACAATATTCAATTTACATTTATTAAAACGTGCCGCCTTTTGGGACGGACGCATTGAAATAATTGATAACAAACAAACAGATACCTCTAAGTCAACTGTTTTAAGAACCCCTGATAGCTTAATGAATCTACCTGACAGCACTGTTGGCGATGATTTTATTCAAGCTCAGGCAAGATTCCCTTTATCTTCGCTTCATGAAATGTTTGGCCACGGTCCAAATAAATTTAAAAGCAATGAGCAAAAACGGGCCTTGGTTATTCAAAAATTAATAAAAAATTATCCGGATAGAAAAAACCCTTGGTTACCTTTATTTCAAGAAGCCTTTAACTCCATCACGAAGAATGCAGATCAACTAATCTCGCTTGATAATGTAACCAAAGCACTTGCACACTATCAAAAGTCATTAATTTTAGTAAATAACCCCTGGTTTGATTATATCAACGGTAACAAAGCAGCTATATCAATTACAGCTAAAAAAGGGGCTTTGCTTTTTTATAACTCATCTAAACAAGGTGGATACCAATGTTATCAATGCCATAAAGGTGCAAGTTTTAGTGATGAAAAATTTTATAATTTAGCAACGCCACAAATTGGAAGGGGTAAAGATGGTTTTGGTAATGATCATGGTCGTTTATCTCATACCTCAAATATACAAGATAAATACAAGTTTCGTACACCACTATTATTGAATGTACAAGTGACTGGACCTTGGAGTCATGCAGGAGCTTTTATCGATCTTAAAAATATAATAAAACATCATATACAACCGAAAAAATCATTACACAATTACGACTTCTCCTTAGCACACCTATCTCAATTTACTAACTATTCAGCCAATCAACAGCGCTCAAAAGCATTAAGTTTAGAGGCACTGAAACAACTAGATCAATATCAAATGAAAAGTACCGATGAACCAAGCAATATTGATCAAGATACAGCTCAGCTCGAAGCATTTTTATTTTCATTAACAGACCCTTGTATATTACAGAAGGCATGCTTACAAAAGTGGTTTTTAACCAATAATGATTTAGGGCCAGATAGCAAAGCCTTACAAGCAAAATTTGCTAGCTTTACCGAACAACCTGATACGTACAGGCCTGCCGCTTTTAAAGGTGACATAATTAAGAGTGAGGTTATTGTTAATCCCAATGAAATTAAATGGTTTAGTGATGTTACCACTGCAAGCGGTTTGTCTTACTCATTGGCTAAGCCAAGTTTCTCTGATGAATATCACTTGATGGGGGGCGGTGTTGCCGTTGATGATTTTAATCACGATGGTTGGTTAGATTTATTTATTAGCCACTCGATGCAGCCTGGAAAATTATTGGTTAACAACGGTAAAGGTTCATTTGTAGACGTGACTGAAAAAATAATGGGTAAATTGTCTGAGCGACAGTTAGGTGCTTTATTTTTTGATTATGATGCCGATGGTGATAAAGACTTATTATTAGTAGAAGATGATATTAATCAAGGTTATTTCAGGCTATACGCTCAGCTTCCAAGTGGTGTTATGCGGCCTGTGTATAGTAAAGCCGGAATAAGCTTTAAAAGGTTTACTCATTCATTATCCGCTGGTGACTATGATGGTGATGGTGACTTAGATCTATTTGCTTCTCATTGGGGAGACGTTATCACGCCTATCCGTAAAGGTTATTTATGGAAAAACAGTGGTGTTGGTATGTTTGATGATGTAAGCCATCTGCTCCCGCAGACTAGAGTATCCCCATTGTACCCAACATTAGATGTTAATTTTGTTCCGATTTTTAGTGATATTGATAACGATAATGACCCTGATTTATTGATAGCTGCTGATTATGAAACCACACAAGTGCTTCGAAATGATGATGGGCGATACGTAGATAATACCGCGGATATAATCTCTGATGAAAATGGCATGGGATCTGCTGTTGGCGATTATGACAATGATGGAGATTTAGATTGGTTTGTCAGCTCAATTTGGAACCCCGTAGAACAAAAAGCTTATAAAGGCGGTACTACAGGGAATCGTTTATATAATAACGATGGAACAGGACGTTTTAATGATGTTACTGATATTGCAGGAGTTCGCCATGGTTACTGGGGATGGGGGGCTTGTTTCGCTGATTTTAACAATGATGGTTGGCTTGATATTTTTCACACAAATGGCATGCGTACTGGCAGGATTGCAGAGAACTCTGCTGTTGGTCAATTTTATCAAGACCCAAGCCGTTTATTTATTAATAACCAAGATGGTACATTCACAGAAGCCTCACAATCATGGGGTATCACACATACCGCACAAGGAAGAGGGATCAGCTGTTTAGATTATGATAAAGACGGCGATATTGATATTTTAATTGCTAATAATGGTGCCTCACCTACGTTATATAAAAACAATAATTTAGCAGATAATAATTACCTTTCTGTTAAGTTATTGGGTAACAAGCAAAACCCAGATGCGGTAGGCGCTAAAATCAGTATCACAATTGGTACTAACAAACAGCTACGTGAAATAAGACTAGGTTCTAATTATTTATCTAATGATCCGTTAATTGCACACTTTGGTATTGGTAAAAATAAATTGATCAATAGCTTGAAAGTTACATGGCCAAATGGTGTAACTAACATTTTTCACAATATAGAAGTGAATAATCTAATCGAGATAAAACAATAAAATACCAAGTAATTATCTCAGATATTGTCATCGAAACAACTTGAATATGTTTATTACGAACCATAAAAGACAAAATTGTTCATATTTTATAAAGGTAATCGTTAAATCTTAGTTGGGTTTTATTTCTCACTGCTTGCGGTGCAAAAAGGAAGATAACCTAACTATCTAAATATACCATTCTTTGCATAGAAAATTTCGCCTAAGCGAAGCCCTTGGCGGGGAGTATTATTCATTAATGAATATCTTTACAGTTTACTTAACGCTTTAAATAACCTTGTTATAATCGCTATTTTAAATACTAATAAGGTCTAAAATTTCTGATAAACGAATAAAAAATAGAACTAGTACGTTAAAAATTATAGTGGAAATACATGATAAAAAAAATTAGCAGCCACAATTTATCTTTCGGTGCTGGCATTAACTGATTGTAAAATAGGCATTAAAGATCCTAAAGGGGATGAATTAAGCAGTGATGTTGAATTAATGATTTCTGAACCAATTGTACTTGTAGATAAAGGATTTAGTGAAGTTAACGTAGATCGAATTTTAACCCATGTGAATGTTTCAGGCGATGCCTTCATTCAAGTGATCGGTAGCTTTGATAACGCTCTTACAAATGGTTGGAAACCCTGCATCTGAAGGTTCATGGCGTGATAACGCAGGTATTGAGTGCTGATACGAGTGGTATTTGAAAGCTTTGTGCTGAATACCTGTAGCCCTTCATATAGAAATGGCGGTGATGATTGGCAAGATATTGATTTTCTGCTTGTATTGGAAAATACGTATTTATGATAATGAAACTGACGGTTGTGGTTTTGTTAGTTTTGATCACGTAAATATGAGTGTTCAGGCTAAATAAAAAACGATAGTTTAATCAATATATAATTATAATATCGAAGAAAATATTTTGCTTGGATATTATCCAAATTAATAAAGACAACGTTGTTTATATGTTGTAATATGTCAAAATAATAATTTTTCGGGGAGTAAAAAATGAATAAAATAACCTTTTGGTCCATTACCGTTGCGGTTGCTGGGTTCTTATTTGGTTTTGATACAGCAGTTATTTCAGGCGCTGACCAGCCTATTCAGGCGTTATGGCAAACTAGCCCACTATTTCATGGATTATTTGTTATGTCTTCAGCTCTTTGGGGGACTGTGATTGGTGCACTTGGTGGTAATTATCCCTGTGATAAGTTGGGCCGTAAAAAAACCTTAGTTTTAATTGGTTTTTTATATCTACTATCGGCTATTGGCTCCGCACTCGCTAGCGACCCATATAGTTTTGCTATCTTACGTTTTATTGGTGGTATTGGTGTCGGTATCTCATCAATAGTAGTGCCTGCTTATATATCAGAAATAGCACCGGCTAAAAATCGTGGTCGCTTAGTGGCAATTTATCAATTTCAAATTGTTTTTGGTATTCTAATTGCTTTTTTATCCAATTACTTACTTTCAGGCATTTCTGATGTTGATTGGCGACTGATGTTAGGTATAGAAGCCATTCCTGCTTTCATCTATTTAGTTATGATATTGCGTGCTCCTGAAAGTCCACGCTGGTTAATTCTACACGATAATAAGGTTTCTCAAGCTAAAGAGGTCATGGTATCTCTGGGTGAAACCCAAGCCGATAAAGTGGTGAAAGAGATACAACAAGATGCGCTTAGTCATCGAAAAGATCCTCTATTTTCAAAAACCTATAGCTTTCCAATTTTACTAGCACTTTTAATTGCAATGTTTAATCAGTTATCGGGTATCAACTTCATTATTTATTATGCGCCGCGTGTTTTTGAATTAGCGGGCTTAGACAGTAGCTCCTCTTTGCTTTCCACTGCTGGTGTTGGAGTGGTGAATTTATTATTTACCATGTTAGGGGTCTATTTAATTGATAGAGCGGGTCGTAAGATGCTGATGCTTATAGGTTCACTCGGTTATATTATTTCTTTGTCTGTTGTGTCGTGGGCGTTTGCTACAGGCACTGGTGGTATGTTGGTGGTGTTTTTTGTCTTTGCTTTTATTGCTTCACATGCCATAGGTCAAGGGGCGGTTATCTGGGTTTTTATTGCAGAAATTTTTCCAAATAGTGTGCGTACTAAAGGGCAGTCATTAGGTTCTGGAACTCATTGGATTTTTGCGGCGATAATTACTTTGGTAATGCCATTCTTTCTTACAAACTACGAACCTAGTCAAGTGTTCTTTTTCTTTGCAGTTATGATGGTATTACAGTTGATTTTTGTTATAAAATTAATGCCTGAAACGAAAGGTAAATCATTAGAATCCCTCTCTCTCATATTATCAAAATAGGTCAGTACTATGCGCAATTTATTGTTTTTATTAATTTTATTATCGTTATCTGGATGTCTAATGTCTAATCAAAATGTAATCAATAACCTCCCATATGACGAAAGTGGCGGTGTAAGTTATTCGGATCAGTATCGTCCTCAGTTTCATTTTACTCCAAAAGAAAATTGGATGAATGATCCTAATGGTATGGTGTATTACCAAGGTGAATATCATTTATTCTATCAATATCATCCTGAAAGTACTGTGTGGGGCCCTATGCATTGGGGACATGCTATTAGTAAAGATTTAGTGCATTGGGAGCAATTTCCAATTGCTTTATATCCTGATGAGCTGGGAACTATCTTTTCAGGTAGTGCGGTTGTTGATTGGAACAATACATCTGGATTAGGTACTACAGAAAATCCTCCTTTGATTGCTATCTACACCTATCATAGTCATGAGCTTGAAAATATTGGTAGAAATGACTTTCAAACTCAAGCTATTGCTTATAGCTTGGATAAAGGTAGAACATGGGAAAAATATAGTCAAAATCCAGTACTACCAAATCCTGGAATTAGAGATTTTAGAGACCCTAAGGTTTCTTGGCATGAAGAAAGTCAAAAATGGATAATGGTATTAGCACAAGCAGACCATATTGGTTTTTATTCTTCTACTAATTTAATTGATTGGAAATTAGAGAGTACTTTTGGAAAAGAGTGGGGGGTGCATGCAGGTGTTTGGGAGTGTCCAGACCTTATTAAAATGCCAATAGAAGGAACTAGTGAATTTAAATATGCTTTAATAGTTAGTATTAACCCTGGTGGTCCTAATGGTGGTTCGGCAACACAGTATTTTGTTGGTGATTTTGATGGTAAAACATTTACGTTAACAGATGACTTTAAAGAGGATGTTAAACAGGTTATTGGTAAGGATGGTATTGTTGAGTCAGGTGTTTGGCTTGATTATGGCACAGACAATTATGCTGGCGTGACTTTTTCAGATGTTCCTAAAAATGATGGTCGAGTGCTTTTTATGGCTTGGATGAGCAATTGGCAATATGCGAATCAAGTACCAACTGAGGCGTGGCGAAGCGCGATGACCATACCAAGATCGCTAAAATTGGATAATTCGTTGTCAGGTTTGCGAATAACTTCACAACCCGTTGAAGAATTAAATAAATTAGTCAAAAATAAGCAACACCATGGAAATTTAACGAGTGAAAAGAAATATGAACTCATCACGGCGAGTGATAGTTCGAAATTATATCGGTTGGAGCTTGATGTTGTTCCTTTAGATGCAAATTTAATTGATTTAGTGTTTGCTAATCAATTAGGTGAAAAGTCTATATTAACTATAAAGGTTAATGAAGGTGTTATTAATTTTGATCGCACTCATTCAGGAAAAGTTGATTTTGAACAAGGTTTCCCATCAATACAAAAAGCACTTACTACTAAAAATTTACTTAAATATACATTAGATATTTATGTTGATCATTCATCGTTTGAAATATTCATAAATAATGGTAAAACCGTAATTACGTCTATTGTTTTTCCTTCAATACCTTACTCTAACGTTAGCATAGAAGGTAACACCATATTCAATATAGATAACCTCACTATAAGTGAGTTGAAATCTATTTGGTAACATAATTGACAAAAGCCAATGCTATTTTTTTAGTTATAATTTTTAAAGAGTAGGAAGTGATGAGAATAGAAAAATCGAGTTATTATTTGTTAAGCGGTGCATTATTTTGTTTCTTCTTGACGTGGTCATTTTCATTTTCATTATTTTCTATTTGGTTGAAACAAGTTATATCGTTATCCGGAGAGCAAATTGGCATGGTCTTTAGTATCAATGCTGTTGCTGCTTTACTGGTAATGCCTTTTTATGGGTTAATACAAGACAAATTAGGGTTAAAAAAACAATTACTTTACGTTATTGCCGTTACATTAATATTGATGGGACCTTTTTTCGTTTATATTTATGCGCCACTATTAACTAGTAATTTTTATCTTGCGGCTTCTCTAGGTGGTTTAGTTTTTGCTATTGCTTTTAGTGCCGGTATTGGTGTACTTGAAACTTATATTGAGCGAGCAGGTCGAGCGGTAGGCTTTGAATTTGGTAAAGCAAGAATGTGGGGCTCGCTAGGCTGGGCATTAGCAACTTTTTTTTCAGGTTCATTATTAAATTTAAATCCCAACTATAATTTTTGGCTTAGTTCATTATGCGGAGCTGCATTTTTAATTCTAATCGTTTTTGTTAATACACAATCACTTGTAAAAGTTCATGACGAGTTTAATGGGGTATCTACGGCACCAAAACTTCACGATATTGTTGGCTTGTTTAAATTACCTCAGTTCTGGCAGTTTATTGTATTTGTACTTGGGGTTACGTGTATCTATAGTGTATATGATCAACAATTTCCTATTTATTTTTCATCGCTATTTCCAACAGAAGAAGAAGGGAATGTAACTTATGGCTATTTAAATTCATTTCAAGTGTTTTTAGAGGCAGGAGGTATGTTTGTTGCGCCATTTATAGTTAATAAAATAGGCGCTAAAAATGGGTTAATATTAAGTGGTGCTATTATGGCTATTCGTATGATTGGATCTGGTTTTGCTGATGATGTTATATTTATATCAGCGATGAAGTTACTTCATGCAGTAGAACTACCCATATTGCTTGTAGCTATATTTAAATACATTGCAATAAATTTTGATAAACGCTTATCATCAAGCATTTATTTAGTGGGTTTCTTAGTGTTTAGTCAAGTAGGCGCATCAATACTGTCAGTTGGTATTGGAACTTTATATGATAATATAGGCTTTGCAGCGTCTTATAAAATTTTAGGTAGTATTGTTGCTATTTTTACCTTCATATCTATTTTTATACTAAAGAATAGCTCTGAGAAACATCAATCTATTGAACTAGTTGAAGAGACAGCTTGTTAGCCCAGGATTAACAAAACTGTGATACCTCGTCGCTTGCTGCGGGGATGTCTTTGTTTGCTATTCTTTATTAAAAAGACTCCCGTTCAATTAGCTTAAATTTTTCTTTATGTTCAATTATACCGGTTTGGCCGGTTAATAAGTAATTCATTGCCCATTGCCCCATTTCATAGTGAGGTAATGCCATTGTTGATAATGTAGGATGTAGTAATGATGGAATAGGCTCCCAATTATCGAAACTTGCAATACCGATATCATCTTTTACTTTATAGCCCATCTTTTGAAGTACGAAATATACTTCAGCTGCCATAGGATCTTGACCACATATTATAGCATCTGGTCCAAAAGTATTAATTATGCGCCTTGTAGATTCTCTAGTTATTGATTTTTCTCCATCATCAGTTTCTATCATTACTGATTCTATGTATAAATTTTCCATTGGTAAATTACTTTGCTTAAACGCATTTATTACTCCTTGTTTTCTGCCCTGAGCTGCAATAATATTTTCATTCAAATTTAAAAAGGCGATACGTTTATAGCCTTTAGACAGTAACTTGTTAGTTAATACCTCAGCCGCATATACTTCATCAGGAATTACTGATGGCAGGTTGTTTTGAGAAGAACTACAGTTTACTAAAACCGCTGGGATATTTAATAACTCGTGTGGTATATCTAATTTTCTATGAAACATTGAAGCATAAATAATACCTTCTACACGATGTTCAAATAGATGTTCAACAGCTTTCTCTCCGCTATAGCGTTTTTCGTCTACGTTAAGGACCATTAATTCTTTATTATTATTCCATGCTAAATCTTGAGCACCACGAATAATATCGAAAGTATAAGGTGTACTCAGTAACTCGTCTGCAATCAGTCCAAATATGCCTGATTTCTTTTTTCTAGTCAGACTAGCAGCTCTATTTGGCCGATAGCCAAGTTCTTTTATCGATTGTTCAATTTTCTCCCTGTTGATTTTTTTTACAGTCGGATCTTTGTTAACAACCCTAGAGACTGTTTTAAAGGATACACCTGCATGTACTGCAACTTGTTTTATAGTAACCACTGTTCTTCCTTTCAAATTAACTCACATTCATTTTAAATGAATTAACATGATAATTTAATAATCTTTTCAAATTATTGTTAGGTTATACAGTTTACCATTAAACATAAGGTTTAATGGTAAACATAGCACGGAGTTTATTATAGAAATACCTTGCACTATCTAAATGAATATAGTTTAATAATACAAAAAGACAACGTTGTTTATATGTTTTGATATTAGTTATTTAATAAGTCTCAGATTAATTCAACCTGTTCAAAATGTTAGATTTATTAACTCCCCCTATGTATGTAGAGATTATCATGAAAGTTATTTGTATCGGTGAAATTTTGATTGACTTTGTTTGTACGCAAGTTAATTCAGGTTTAAAAAAAGGTTGTGATTTTGTAAAAAAAGCAGGTGGAGCACCTGCAAATGTAGCAGCCTGTATCGGGAATTTAGGTGGTGACTCTCAGTTTATTGGTGCGGTTGGAAATGATCCCTTTGGAAGTTATTTATTGGATCGCTTGCAGAGTTATAACGTAAATGTTGATTTTGTACAGGTACTATCTACCCCAACTACATTGGCTTTTGTTTCTTTAGCTGACGAAGGGGAAAGAGAGTTTACGTTTAATCGAGGAGCAGATGAACAATTAACGTTAACAGACTCAAGGCTTGAGTCATTACTTGATGATTCTATTATTCATTTTGGCTCAGCAACAGCTTTACTTGGCGGTAACCTTTTTGATAGCTATTTAGCGGCGGTAAATCATGCAAGCTCTAATGGCAACCTGATTGTTTTCGACCCTAATTATCGAATCGATTTATGGAAAAATAATATAGAACAGTTTAAGGAACGTTGCAGTATTTTCATAAAAATGGCTGATGTTGTTAAGGTCAGTGAAGACGAATTGGAATTACTGACAGGGATGAGTGTTCAAGGTGAAGCTTGTAATGTTTTGCATGAACAGGGAGTTAACTTGGTTTTTGTAACGCTTGGTAAAGATGGCTGCTTAGTTTCTCAAAACGGTAATCAATATATTGTTCCCGCATATGAAATAACTGCTGTAGATACTACGGGGGCAGGTGACTCATTTATTGGTGCAATTCTATATCAAATGGCTAATAGCTCAGGTATCGACATCTTATATGCAGATAAAATGGAAGAATTTGTAGCATTTGCTGAAAAAGTTAGCGGTATGGTCTGTTCAAAAGTTGGTGCAATGACCGCATTACCAAGTTTAGATGAAATTAACAATACACATTTTATAGTAAAAAAGTAAATTTTGAGTGGAATAGTGTAAATAGTTTTTTAATTCTACACTTTTGCTATTTAATTATTATTTAAGGTTTTATTTTTTTAGCTTAATAACTGAACAATCTCATGTTAAAAATTAGGATATAACTTGTATGTTACCAAGCACCCCTGAGTGGAAATCTCTCGTAAATCATTACAATAAAAATATACATATACAAATGCGTGATTTATTTACTCAAGATACTGAACGCTTTAATGATTTTTCGCTTTCTGCGGCTGGAATAATGTTAGATTATTCTAAGAACCGTGTGACTGATGAAACCATGCACTTGTTGATGAATTTAGCTCAATCATCGGATTTATTGAATAAGCGTGACAAAATGTTCAGTGGCTCTGCTATTAATACCACTGAAAACCGTCCAGTATTACATACCGCGCTACGTAACTTTTCAAATAAACCTGTCTATGTTGATGGTGTTGATGTGATGCCAAAAATACAAACAACACTGGCTAAATTAGAACGTTTTGTCAATGATATTTCATTAGGTAAAAAGGTAGGTTACACCGGAAAAGCGTTTACTGATGTGGTGAGTATAGGTATTGGAGGCTCCTTTCTTGGACCTAAGATAATGTCAGAGGCACTAAAGCCTTATCAACAACCGCAGTTAAAGGTACATTTTATTGCTAATGTTGATGGTTGTCATATTCACGATGTATTGGCTAAGGTAAACCCAGAAACAACACTTTTTATCACGTCATCGAAAACCTTAACCACCCAAGAAACCTTACGTAATACGTTAACCGCACGTGATTGGTTTGTCGCAACCGCAAGCGATGAAGAAGTTAAACATCACTTTGCTTGTGTTTCTTCTAATGTTGTTGCCGCACAAAAGCTAGGTATTGAGAAAGAAAATATTTTCCCAATGTGGGACTGGGTAGGAGGACGTTATTCTGTCTGGTCTGCTATTGGTTTACCCTTGGCGTTAGCGATAGGCTATGACAATTACCGTGACTTTTTACAAGGGGCGTTTGAAATGGATGAGCATTTCACCCATGCGCCGCTTGAAAAGAACTTACCGGTTATTCTTGCGGTACTGGGTATTTGGTACCGCAATTTTTACGGTGCTCAATCGCAAGTATTACTGCCTTATTACCATTATTTGCGCGGTTTACCGGCTTATATTCAACAACTGGATATGGAAAGTAATGGTAAATCAATTTCAGTTGATAATAAGTCTTTATCTTATGATACTGGCCCCATTATTTGGGGCAGTGAAGGCACTAATGGTCAACACTCGTTTCATCAACTTATCCATCAAAGCAAAACCCCCATTCCAGTTGATTTTTTGATGCCATTATTCCCATATCATGATGTGGGTAATCATCATGATATGCTCGCTTCAAACTGTTTTGGTCAAAGTCAGGCGTTGATGGCGGGGCAAGGTCTTGAAGAAGTTAAAGCCGCAATGAAAAAGGCAAACTGTGATGTCTCCGAAATTCAAAAACTGTCTACTCACAAGGTAATGGAGGGCAATAAGCCAAGTAACACGCTTTTATTTGAAAAGCTTACCCCTAAGGTGCTTGGCAGTTTAATTGCCATGTATGAGCATAAAGTTTTTGTCCAAGGTGTCATTTGGAGAGTGAATTCTTTTGACCAATGGGGTGTTGAATTAGGCAAGTCGTTAGGTAATAAGGTATTAACAAAAATAACTGACCCTACTGAAGTTTTAGATATGGATGGTTCAACGAATGCATTAATTAAGTTGTATCGAGATCGCTAGTTTCTGAAGTTAACGAATAAATTCAGTATGTAGCCAAATCTATACTCATGTGATTGGTCAGCATTCATCAGGGACCCTTAGCCCCATTGATAGATAACTTAACCATTAGAAAAAGTATCTCTTTTTTATTTTGCTGATGTCCTCAGTTAGCATTAACTATTTGATGATGAATGACCGCTTTGGTGGCTTAGTTGTCTGTCAGGGTAAAGGTAAACCTACGTCTTCTGAACATTACAAACAACTTAAAAAGCTATCGATGATAATGTCCGCTCTACGCCCTGAGACCTTTAACAAGCTTTTTCTTTAAAAAGTAATGGCGAATTTCTGTCGCTCAACGCTTTTAAATACTTGGCTTCATTGTATGGCTCTTTAGTTTTCCAGCATCGAAATACGATCCGTATCCACTTAAATGCTAACGAACGCACAGCTGCCTGGTGAGTATTGCCTTTTTCCCTT
>NZ_JACGVF010000100.1:0-321010 GCF_014077085.1 Colwellia sp. MB02u-9 | reverse complement strand
CTACAAAAAATGGTTAATCCATCAGATTAATTTCCCATATAACAGTTGCCCATGTAGGTTGGACTTTAGTCCATCAAGTTAAATGAAATTTAACTGTGTTTGGCATTAAGGCTGATATACCCAATAATGGCTGCTGCAGATGTTTTTTTCGCCCATAACATTAATTAGCCCGCTAAACGGTTGACGGACTGAAGTCCGACCGACAAAAATGGTTAATCCATCAGATTAATTTCCCATTTAACAGTTGCCCCATGTAGGTTGGACTTTAGTCCATCAAGTTAAATGAAATTTAACCGTGTTTGGCATTAAGGCTGACAAACCCAATAATAGTCGCTGTAGATACTTGTTGGCCCATGATATTAATTAGTGCGCTAAACGGTTGACGGACTGAAGTTCGACCTACAAAACAACCCTCTAAGCAGTAGACTTAATAACTAGTACTCTCCTTGATAGAAAACCTTGAAATAGTCCTTAGTGTCATTATTTCAAGGTTACTGACTATCACTGATTAAACACTTCCTTCCAAGAGATGATTCTGTCATTACCTCGAAACTGGCCAAACGAGGCAACCGCTGAAGGGTCATCTTCATATTCACCATTAAGGTTCCAATCATATTTCAACCAATCTAAAGCATCATACGACACACGGATTTGTCCTTGATGTGGAGCACCAGGTGCGGCCAATTTAATTGTCCGTGTTTTACCCGCAATGAAATACCCCTTTGCTGCCGCCAATTCTGGGTCTGGCAGTACACCGGTTAATGCAGGGTCTAAACTAATATTGCTCAGTGTAATCTTGTTGGTATCATAACTGACGCAATTATTATCTGAGCTGACAATAAAACCATTGTCAGTAAAATGTTCAATTTGCATCGGTTGTGGCAAGTCTGACGTTTCAGGTCCAAAGCTGTTTTGTAACACTAAGCGGCCAAATCGAATTTCAACACCGCTTGGTGAGGCATCAACTGTGCTTGTCACGTTGACGGTATCTGTGTCTATGATAGTCGCAGTAGAAAAGTTAATATCTGAGTTAAATGGCGCCACTCGTGTGTTCGCAGAGCGGTTATAAAAAAAGTTATCACTCTCTGACAATTGGTAGTGTAACACCCCTTTGGGTAATGCAACGGTAGGCTGTGCGGTTAAATCATTTTGACTCAAGATACCCGCAGTCATATAGGCTGTTAAGGGCAGTTTGTTACCTTCGTCTAATGTGGGCGCAGTAATACTTACATTCGCCTTGCTGAGCTTCATATAGTCATTCGCGCTACCTTGATTGTCTTCATAATAATTTTGGGTAATAGCACCTTGTTTATTTCGGGCGGTAATGGCAAATATCGGCTTGATGGCGTATGAAATTGTCCCCACACTATCGTTAGCGGCATCAATCTGGTATTGGCCACTATAAGCGAAGGTGGTTGCTGTATCACAAACCGCCATAAAAGCGCCATGTTCTGCTACGGTTTGTGTGAAATGATCAGGAATAAAGCGACCAATATTGATATCAGTAGCATCAATCACAATACCGGCATTACCATAATTACTGTCTTGAAGGTCTAGATTTAGTAAGCCCACTTCTGAATATTGCGCGTCAGTATAAACCGACTGCCCTGAAGAAAAGTTATTGAGCGTCACACTTTTGAATACAGGACTAATGTTAGTTGCTAGCGAGCTCGCTGCGGCATAAGTTAAGTCACCGTCGACACTATCATTTAAGGTAGGACCTGTGCGCTCAAGCTTAAGCTGTATTGCGTTAAGTGCAGGTGAATAGTTTGGTGTGATGACGCCAAGGCTATTGAATGCACTTACGGTTAGCGTAAAACTCTCGCCTGCAGCATGCGTTGGGCTGGCGGTTGCCGTAGCGCCATCTAAGTCGCTTATTCCTGATGTAGCACTGACCACAAGCTCGGCTGGGCTGACCCAGAACGGATTGCTACTGCCGAATAATGTTACGCCGTCTAGGTCATAATTGGCATGCAGACGAATTTGTCCCGCATCGTGATATAAGGGTGTCGGTATTATTGCAATACTGTCGGCGCCAAAGCTTAATTCGGTACGGGTGACGCCTGAGTGTTTTGCAATATCCTTACCATCAATACTAAAACTGAGACCACTAGTGCCATTAGGTGCAAGGTTTTCCTGCGATAAATCGACATTGGTATTACCGGTAAATAAACCCGTACATACACCATTACTGTTTTGCACTGCTTGCAGCTTTAAAGTTTCGCTAAATACTGAACCTGCAGTTTGATTGGGCAAGGTTGTGCTATTGCTGTCACCATAGAGAAATCTGAAACCCGCATCGCTAAATATCATCTCACAACTAGTGCCATTGCTATCGTCACATACAAGAGGGTTGGCCGCTGTAATGGTGGCATTGGCGAGCGAAAAAGTCAGGGTCTCAGCAAGGCTATGATTAAAAACTACGTCAGTACTACCGACAAAGCTTGGAGAACTAATAACAGCAGCGTTAGCCAGAAAATCAAGTGTTACTGATTCAGTACTCAAATTGGAACAGTTTTCATTGCTACAGGCTTTAATTAACACAGTCTCCTCGTCACAGGTTAAGCCTTGGCCATCATGAGCAATTTCATAATGGTGAATAGCAGGGATACAAGCATGAGTTTCAGTATAAACAGCTGAAATTTGGTTTTCAGTCAAAGCACCGCTATAGACCTTTACTTCATCGATATCGCCGGTAAATCGATTGTTGATCTCACCTAAATCTGTTTCTCCGCCAATAGTTGTTGGGCCATTATCCTCTCCCCAAGTGCCCGTGTAGGTATCGCTAGTGCTGCCTCCTGTAAGGGTTTGTGCAACACCATTAATATAAATCTGCCTAGTTTTGGTGACACTGTTGTGTACGGCCGCAACAAAAGTCCATGTATTTGGCGTAATAGAGGTCGTGGTATCAACACTAACAGGGTTAATAGCGCGAGAATAAAATCTTAGCTGGCCGTTACCTAGATCACCTAAACTAAAGCCAAAGCCTTGGGTGTCATTTTCATCATCAAGAAATATTCTCGAACCGGGATCAAGATTACTTGGGTTGATCCAAGCTGTTATGGTGAAGCTGCCGGTTAAGTTTTCAAAACTATTAGGTAGCGCTATGTAATCATTGTCACCATCAAAGCTGCCATAACCACAGGTTCCTGGGTTACCCTCAATTGAAGGATTTACTGATTTAGTGAAAGCGCCATTAATCGCTTGTGTATTAAAATTACCGGTTTCATCAATAATTTCTTCGGCATTGCCTGCCCAAGTGGGCTCATCGAAACGATATACGGCCAAAGGTGTTGTGGTTAAGCAAGGATGCCGTTCAGCCATAATAGTTTCTACTTGGCCCGTGGTTAAAGCACTTTGGTAGACGCGTACCTCGTCGATTAGACCGTGAAAATTATAATCAGCACTATATGACCAACCGCCAATGCGTAGTTCGCTAGCAACATAAGCTCGACTATTGTTTGGTGAGCCATAAAGTTGAGTTAGCTCTTGTTCTATACCGTCGATGTGCATGCGGTTACGAGTGACATTACCGTTGGTGAACTCGACAGCGACATGATGCCAGCCATTGGCTAACCCATCGCTCGAAATACCATAAATATCATTATTTCCAGTGTTAAATCCTATTGAGCCAGCGACCATCCAGATATCGTAAACCTGCCAACCAATAGGCATGACACTATCTTCGCCATTCCAATTCATCCAGAAGGTTACTGTGGTTTTTATGCCATTAGTGGTGGTATTTAATGGCAAGCCTGTTGCCTGAATAGACCCATCATTTTGACTAGCATAACCACAAGTGCCAGGATTACCTGTGAGGGCTGGCGAAGCGATTTGAGGTGTAGAATTATTGTTAACCTGAGCATTGTAGTTATTACCGGTGTGGTCGAAAATCTCACCGGGACTACCATTCCAAGTAGCTTCCTCGAAGCGGTATTCTAGTAGTGGTGTAGGTTTACAACCAACGGTGCCAATTAAGTTACTGGCACCTAAGGTAACAGCGCCAGTGGTGGTGAAAAAACCACCGCAACTATCACTGACGCCTTCTAGCGTAGTACTTGCACCAGTGAGGATGTAAGAGCCGGCAAAAAAAGACCCGACTAGATTGACACTTGCGCCTGCAGATATGTAGCCTCCTGCATTCCAAGTGATGGTGCTGTTGGGGGTTACATCGACTAATTCAATTACCGTACTGGCACCAAAGGCAACGAAGGAGTCGCTATTGATAAGCCAATGGCCATCTACACCTTCGCCATCCAAGGTAATGGTAATGCCAGCAGTGGTGGTTAGTGCTGTTGTATGATAAACACCTTTTTTAAGTGTTGTACTTACGGTCATCGACGTAGTGAGTTGATTTGCTGCCGGAGCTTGCATAGCGGCTAGATCTGCTTGTATAGCCGCAAGTTCCGGACTCTGATCATCTATCGGCTCTTTGGGGGCATTAGAAAATGTCTCACTACTGTTTTCTGTAATTGTCCCCCCAACAGTTGCATCTGCGGCTAGCGTAACACTAGTTCCGGCTCTAGCATTACCTGCTACTGCTGAATTTACACCAAGCGCTACAGCGCCGCTCCCAGCCTGAGCATTGCCTTCAATAACGACATCGGCCCCAAGTGTTAGGGCGGTTCCGGCTGTCGCATCGCCGTTAACTATTGAATTTGCGCCAAAGTCTGTGGATGAGGAAGCTCCGGACCTAACATTACCCCCGATCACTGCCTTGGTACCGACAAGTATCGCGGCGCCAGCCGTAAGGTCGCCACCAACAATAATATTGCCATCTATGGTCGTGGCGCCAAGTGTTGCTGCGTCTCCGGTGGTAAAGTGGCCCGCAACCGTTGAGTCTGCACCAATCGTACCCGCATCACGGGCCTCAACAAAGCCACCAATTTTTACAGTGGCGTCAAGTGTGACAGCGGCTCCGGCGATAAGGTGGCCACTGACGGTTGAGCTTGCACCTATCGTGGCAGCGGCCTCTACTTGAATATTACCACCAACGATTGAACTCGCACCCATGGTGATGGCCGCGCTAGAGTAAATCGTCAAGTTATCTAGAGGGGAGGGTAATTGGGGCGGCAGTTCTGCTTGTGCGCTAGACACAACAAAAAGTAGTAGAATAAACAGGTATTGCTTGGTATACGTCATAAAGTTGGTTTCTTATAATTATGAGTTGTATAGATAGTAGTGTGTATAAAAGTGACATTGTCACTTTCGTTGCTCATTAAACGTTGGATTTGCCTAGTAGCCTAGCTAACTATCGCTCCAATCTTGTTATGCTATTGTTGGCTTTGAACTTAGCCAGTCGACAAACGGATAACAAACCTTGGTAAAGTTAATACGGGTACTGAGTATCTGTAACACGCTATGCAAGTGTATCTCATCGGATGATTAGCGCTGACAATTGCGTATGCGCTATGAAAATCAATATTGTGTTACTACTACCAAAAAGTATCGACAAATACTTTTCCTTGTTTTTACTGTTTTAGGAATGGCCTTGATAGCCTTGAATTAAAAGGGGAGACGGTAAATTCAACAGTACAATGTCAGTGTATTATGCTCAGTATAATAATGCAATAACCCTAAACAATGTTCCCTGCTGCTGAGCTGAAATCAAAGTCTAAGTAAAACTAAAGTGCCAGTCAGGTAAGCTAAAATAAACTGAGCGGCATACAAATAATGGAAAAGTACTCGGCTTAACTGAGTATAGTTACATTTTTCATCATCAAATCAGCGGTGGAACACTTAATAAAAACGCTCATAAGTTACTAAATATTGAATCACTTGTGGCAATTTTCAGGCTTTAGCCGAATCTACCCACTCAATCTACCCACTTAATTTACCAAATTAACTAACTCAAAGTTAACTTGTGTCGAGTTTTTCGATACAAGTAGCTACTCAGTAGTAGGGCAATGACCAGTAAGACAATGCTGATTATCAGTTGCTGTTGTCCATTGACTTGTAAGCCAGCGCCCATTAATGCAAATATAGTCATTTGCGGCATAAAGCCGAGTGCTGAGCCTAAGACATAAGGCTTTATTGGCGAACCTGCGGTACCTGCCAGAACGTTAGTGAGAAAGTTTGACCCAGCCGGTAAAAGGCGGATAGTCAGGGCTTTTAAAAAAGTGTTTTGACTAAAGAAATGGCTAACTTTCGCTAGTTGCCCAGGGTAATAATCTTGCACTTTTTTAGCAAATAATTTGCGCGCCAGTATCAGTGTTATCAAGCAGCCCAAAACGGCCGCTAGTGTTGCTAAGACCATGCCATAGCCAGCACTGAATAAATAGCCGGCACTCAACGCCGCAACTTGGCGAGGCAAGCCAAGCGCCATTGCGGGGGTAAAAAGCAAGGTAAATATTAAACCACCGAATAAGGTGGATGGAATGAAAGTATGCAAATAATTTTGCATACTCATGCCATAGTCACCGAGTAATAGCATCGCTAAGGTAAGCGCCAAAAGTAACGATATTATGCTGGCGAACAGGCTTAACCTTAATGCTGACTTTGTTTTAAACAATTGATTGCCTTGCCTTAGTTAAATATTAAACCCATGGTGGTAAAAGTTTGCCCTTAAGATCAGCGGCGGCAACTTTGTGTTTTATTTTTACCAATAAGTAGCGGTTATTGCTCGATATCAACACGAAAGCTAGCGCCATGATAAACATTAGTCACGCGACTGATGATAATACTGCCGTAGTCGCAGGCACTCATTTTCAAAAAGTATGAATACTAACAGGAAAAATTGTTGCGACAAGGTTGGCATAAAGCAAGCCAATACGAAAAATTGGCCGCATTTTGCGCTGCTTTCTTAGTAAATACAAGCGCTGTTAACGAGTTAACCTATGGTTGAAATCACTGGTATTGTATTAAGTATTAAGTATTAAGTATTCGGTATTAGTTGTTGGTTAAATTTTTTAAAATTTTTGTTTTGGCGATAGTAAACTCACGCTCATTTAAATAGCCTTGTTTTTTCATCATCACTAGTTTGTCTAAAGCAAACACTAGCTTAGTGTCAATATTGCTTGCCTCTGCTTCGCTATTTTGCGCGTTTGTATTCATTATAAGGTTATCTTCAGCTGAGCTATCGAGCGAAATATCCAGACTGTGCTTTGCTGGTGTTGAATCATCTTCTAATATTTCGGCGCGTAACTTTTGTGCAGAAGTTGACTGTGTTGCCACACTATTAGCGGGCTTTTTACGGGGAACCTTAACTTTAATAGTTCGTTTAGGGGTTTTATCTGGGTTGATATGTTGAGCAAATAGCCATTGCCAGTCGATAACATTGTCGATAACTTTATTATATTTAAGTTTGGTATGACGCGTATCATCAACCCGAAAATACAGGTAAATTAGATAACTGTTTTGCTGATCATCGGTTAAGCATAATTGAATGCTTCTCTGTTTTTCATTAACCATTTTAAATCTATGCTCTTTCGCAAAAGCAGTCAGTACTTGATCTTCCAGATCATTTGAGAAGGTGGGTGTTGAATTAGCACTGATGGTTGAAATAACCTCATCGTTCAATAATACTTCACTGCGAGTTATTGTTGATAGGTTAAGGCTTAGTTCAGCCGTTTTGGCGTGGCGTTTATACAGAGATAGTGATTTTTTTGTCTTATCAAGCTCAAATTTGGCCCATTGTTCATGCAAAGCACTTTGTTTTTTAACGGTATTTTTTTTAGAATACCAAAAATAGCCAGCGACAATAAAGCTCAATAAAAACATCAAAGCAAACGCACTATTGTTATTCGAAGTGCTTAATGCATTATCCGTGATAGCTGTTTTACTGCTGACGATTTCAGGCACTTTAATGGTGTATAAGCGCTGTTGGTTATGTTCAAGCAACAACAGCTCGCCATTGTGGCTTTGATGTAAACTAAATTTAGCTGTTTCGTTTGCATTTGGTTTGATGAGTTTATGGTTGATATCTTGACTTTTATCGTCGCTACTCAAAATTGAAGGTAATACTATGGTTTGCAATTGCCAATTGTTTTCTATTTCGCTTAAGTGCAAGGCCTTACCCCGGAAATTTTCTTGTTCTCTTCCATGATAAAGTAAGGTTTTACGTTGAGTACTTACTGCGGGTAAGTGTTTTTTTATCTGTGCTTGTGGGATAGCTTTTCGCCAGTCATCACCAATGTTCGCTGTGATGAGCACATTAGCATCGGGTTGGTTAAATTGTACCAGTAAGCTAGGCGCACTATTTTTTATCCAGTCAAAATGTTCAGTTTTTTGTCCCGCGATAAAAACAATTTCATTGTGAATATCAGCGATGTTTGTAAAAGGGTTATCGGCAGGAATGGTATAGCTATTTAACCCCTGTGTTCCTGGTTTGATACGCAGTATTGCGCCATCGTAAAGCGCTTCATTTTTCAAAGTATCACTGCGCGTCAGGGCAATAAAAAGTAAACCAAAATCATTGTGCCAAGGGGCAAGATAAGGGTTAAAACTTAATTGCTGAATATTTTCTTGCTGCCCAGCAATGGCAATACGCATAATTTCATGTTGTTGAGTCAGTTTAGGCATAGTGTTTCGTACACTCGATATTTGCCAGCGCATGATAACCGCGTCGAAAGGGACGTTAATGTTTGTGTTTTTGGGGCTTAACTTTGACCTGGTCTTTTGGCTGGCTTCGGTATGGGCAGTGTAAAAAGTGTGGTAGCCATCACGGTCACGATAGGAGAAATTTGGATCTAAGGTAATCGCAGTTAGTGCGATAATGCTGGGATTTTCTAAGGCTAATTTTAAATCAAAAAAAGCGGATTGAGCTATTTCGTTATTATTTAATTGATAAATTTTCCCCGCTTTAGTGGCTATAAAATATTGATTTTTATCCCCTATAACAGGTAATACACTAAGCCATTGGTCATTTTTTAATGCCACTTTACTCAAGTTAGCGATCGCCGATAATTCCAAATCATTGGCGATTGGCGCTATGGCGTGTACCACTTGACTGAAAACGGCGACCAAGGTGCAAATAAAATACAGCTTAAAATGTTTAAACCCGTTATTTTTGTCCATAAAGTATTGAATTCCATATAAATTACTAATAAGCAGTCCATGCGTTTAGTGCTTAGCAAGTAAAATCGCTTGCTGTGCATCGATAAATTGATTTTTGTCCTTATTATTCAGATAGCTTAATTTTCCGTCAACTATTATTTGATCATTTCTTTTGCCATGTTCAGCAAGATAAAGTGCCTGTTTACCCCAAACATACACTGGGCGTTGTATTGTCACTACATGGCTTTGTTGAGTAACAGTGGAAAATATATGTTGTTTCGATTCCACAATGATTTCGGTTAAGGTTTTATTGTGCTCTGTGGTCAGGACGTTAATATCAGAAATAATATTGCCACTGCAATGAATTTGATTGATAGATTGTGCGTAACCTTTAGGGAAAGTTTGTGCATAACTCGCGTGGATAATTTCACGGTTATTTTTTTTACTATTAATTAAGTAGCCTTGCACTAATATAATGTCACCTTTATCAGCGTGAATAAGCGCACGTTCAACAATTTCACCGATAACTTTTACCGTATGATAGCTAGTCCATTCTTTAAATTTATTACTGGTTTTATCAAACCAACGACTGTGCGTCGCCAAGGTAAATTCAGCAAAAGCAATAACCGGATTGGCTTGATAACGAATCTCAGGTTTATTTACCAAGTTACCCAAGAGGGTTACGCTACATAAATGGTTTTGGGGTAATTCAGCTAACATAGGTCTACTTGTGATTATAGGGTATAAGTGATTAACAGGTTAATAATGCCTAATTACTGAGCCCCATAGCTGAAAAATTGCTACGGTAATATGGCTATTTTTCATAAAGCTCAACCGCACGGTAAAGGTATAAGCTAACTATGAATTTCAGTATCAAATAAATTTTTAATTAACATCGTAAATTCTTTAATAAATGCTAACTGCTCGTTTGTCACAGAGTTGTTAACTACACCGGACAATATTTCTTGTAAGTCATAAACAATGGCATCGGCTTCTCGAATAATAGTATTTCGTTGATTGAAGGCTAAGGTCTCGTTTTGATTACATAAGGTAATAATTTGTTCACTCATTTCTTGTTCTATTACCTCTAACACCGAGCTTTTGGCCTGTACGTTATGGGTGCTATTTTCAAATAAGCTTAAATTAGCGGTTAAATATTCAATTACATGAATATAACCTTCAGTATTGGTCACCATTTTATATATATCTCACTTTATTGTAACCCTACTCTACTCGTAAATTAAGCTGATAATCAAGCGATCAGTTAAATTTTCAGCTAGGTTTGGCGACTATAACCGGTTTATTTATCTATCGAAGTGCTCAGGTATATCAGTAAATGTGGTTTGAGAAACTTATCATATCTTTCGACACAAAATTATACATATAAAACAGAAAAAATATTTTGGCATACTTGTCTTTTTGAATGATATTGCAAAAATGTAGTGATCGTTATCGATTTTATAGTAATAATTTGTTTTTACTATGCTTTTTATTTGTGCACTGCATACAATATACAAATAAAAGGGTTGTATCTGTCTTCAATTCAAGTAAAGATGTAAAAAATGTTACATATTTTACACATATTGTAACATATGAAATATTTGCAAAAGCATAAGAGCAATACAAAAACAATGTTGCAACAATATAAAAATAATATAAATCTTGGAGAGAAACACAATCATGAGAAATAATTTTTCTAAAACATTTAAACGTTCGGTAACAGCAGTCGCTGTTTCAGTATCGTTAGGTTTAGCAATGCCAGCAATGGCAAATGACGGATTACTTGTAGGTAAATCTTTAAGTGATTCAGGTAATGCAATTTCAGGTGTATCGGTTACTATCGTTAATATCGATACGGGTTTAACCCGTACAATAACAACTGACAGCAAAGGTAACTATAAGTTCCCATTATTACCTTCGGGTAATTATTCATTAGAAGCTAAAAAAAACGGCTTCTTGATGGTAAAGCAAGATAAACTCAAAGTTAGCTCTGTAGGTCGTACAAGCGCAGATTTAACTTTAGAATCTGGTAATGTTGAGCGTATCAGTGTTACAGGAGCTAATATATCAGCTATTGATGTATCATCAAGTGAGTCGCAATTAGTTGTCGATTTAGAATATTTAGCCAAAGTACCAGTAGCTCGTGACGTAACTTCTGTTGCGTTATTAGCACCAGGTACAGTTTCTGGTGATTCAGACTTCGGTAAAAACGCCTCTTTTGGTGGTTCATCAGTTGGTGAAAACACTTATTACATTAACGGTATAAACACCACTAACTTCCGTAACGGTCTTGGTGGTTCAGAATTACCATTTGAAATGTATAAAACTTTTGAAGTTAAAACAGGTGGTTACTCTGCCGAGTTTGGTCGTTCAACTGGTGGTGTTGTCAATGCAACAACTAGAAGTGGTTCAAACGAATTTAAATTTGGTGCAAGTGCATTTTGGGAACCTAGTTCAATGCGCGCAAGCTCACCTGATGTTAAGCGTACCGATGCTGATAATATTGAAGAAGCTGGCAGTGAGTATTATGAAGTTAATAGTGAAGATAAAACTGGCACTACTAATTACAATTTATGGGCAAGTGGTGCATTAATTCAAGATGAATTATTCTTTTTTGGTTTAGTTAACCAAGAAAAACGCGATCGTGATTATGCTACTTTTTCAAACTTTTATGAGCGTGAAGCAAGCGATACGTTATTTGCCGCTAAAATTGACTGGTATATAACAGACGAGCACATTTTAGAATTTACAGGTTGGGACAACGGTTCGGATCTTGACACTAATAAGCGTCAATATAGTCACGATACAAAGACTAAATCAAGAAACCTAGGTGATTTTATCCAAGAGCGTGGTGGAAAAACTTGGGGTCTTAAATATACGGGTATATTGACTGATGACCTGCAAATAAGTGCGCAATATTCAATTAACGAAGCTAGTTATAGTAATCTTAATGCGGGTGAAAACCCATTAGGTGACAAACCAGCAATTTATGAACGTCGTAGTACTAAAGAATTTGGTGGCTTTGGTTTATTTACTCCATCAATACAAAATGACAAACGTACCGCGTATCGTTTTGATGTCGATTGGTATGTTCATGACGATCACAAGTTAAGATTTGGTATCGATTATGAAGAAATGGAAGCGACTGAAGATACTCAACGTGCTGGCGGTGTAGCATACAGATACGATGGTTGTGATACAGCTGAATTAGCAAATGACGTACTTGATTGTGCTACTGTTCGACAAGAATTCTATGTAAACCAAGGTGACTTTGAAACGAAAAGTGCTGCATTTTACATAGAAGATAATTGGCAAGTTACTGACGATTTAACAGCCCGTATTGGTTTACGTAATGAATCATTTGAAAACTATAACAAAGCCGGTGATAAATTCGTAGATGTTGCAAACCAATGGGCACCACGTCTAGGCTTAAGCTGGGATATAAATGGCGATGGCGAAAGTAAAGTGTATGCTAACTACGGCCGTTATTTCTTACCAGTAGCTACTAACACTAATGTGCGTTTAGCCGGTGATGAATTATACACACGTCAAGAGTTCGATGTGGAAAGTATCAATGCAGACTTTACGCCTAATTTTGTGGCTGGAAGTGGTGGTGCTATTTCTACATTTGCCAATGGACAATTAAAAGATACTAAAGAAACAGTTAATGCTAACTTAGATCCAATGTATCAAGATGAATTCATGTTAGGTTATGAGCAAGTTATTAATGACTCATGGAGCTTTGGCGTAAAAGCAACTTACCGTGATCTTGGTAGCTCGCTAGAAGATGTTGCTATTGATAAGGGTTTTGATGACTCTTTAGATGGTGCTTGTACATTATGTTCTGGTTTTCATTATTATGTGTTAACTAATCCTGGAGAAGATGTCACTATTACTACTGATCCAGATGGCGACGGTCCTTTAGAGCTTAAAGACTATACCATTACTGCTGACCAGTTAGGCTATCCAGAAGCTAAGCGTCAATATGCAGCGGTAGATTTAACGCTAAATAGAGCCTGGGATGATTTATGGTTATTAAACGTTACTTATACTTGGTCTCATAGTTGGGGTAACAATGAAGGTTTTGTTCGTTCTGATAACGACCAAGATGATTCTGGTTTAACCACTAACTTTGACCAACCAGGCTTAACTGATGGCGCAACAGGTAACTTACCGAATGATCGTCGTCACAATCTTAAAATTAATGGTGCCTATGCGATTACAGAAGATTTATCTGTAGGCGCAAACTTGAACTTCACTACGGGTCGCCCACTAAACTCATTCGGTTTTCACCCTACCGATGCTTTTGCCTCACTTTATCAAGCAGAATCATTTGTTAAAGAAGGACAATTAGTAACTCGTGGCTCTGAAGGTAGAACGTCAAGCACTTGGACATTAGATCTCTCTGCGACTTACGATTACTACATTGAAGACAGTAAAATTACTTTCCGTGCTGACATTTTTAATGTGACTAATAACGATAAAGTAACGCAACAAAATGAAACTAATGAACGTTATAGTTCTTATGATGGTGCATTTGGTGGTTACCGTGGTGAAGCAAATCCAACTTATGGTTTACCGAATAACTTCCAGCAACCTCGTTATGTACGTATAAGCGTCTCTGCTGAGTTTTAATTAAGGATCTGTCAAATCCCTGAACTTAAAAACCTCGCTAGCGAGGTTTTTTTATGTCTAGAGTTTCCAAGTGTAAGCGTTTGTCTCTGGCTTAATCGCCGGTTATTAAGCAAAAATAAATTCTATTACAAGCTAGTTAATGGATGATGGTGCTTAATACGGCTGAGCTGCATGGCTGCTTTTTTCTTACATCTACCTACCAACTTGTTACAACTATTTTGAAAATCTACGCCACTATATATAAATAAGGTTTCATCGGTGTTTAATTATTATTTTTTTAGGAGATCAGAAGATGACTGTAAAAAACTAGTTTTTGCGATATTTTTGGTTGGGGCTTCATCTACGATGAGCCAAGCAAATGTAGTGGTTGCGGCTGATAATTCTAATTTCACTCAATTATGTATGACTGCGCTAGCAGGCAATCACGCTGCAATGCATAACCATATTAAATCGTTGGGTTATAGCAAGCCATTTATCGTTAACAATGCGCAGTGTAATGGTGTGAATATTTTGGCCTTTGTTCAGCAGCATGGTAAAAATTCAGCTGCTATGTTAAGAATATTAGACCGAAGCGGGCATAGAGCATCCATCAAAGACATAACAAAAAAATAGTCGTGCGTCTAAATAGTTGTAGTAAAGTAATTAAAAGCGAGAGTTATAGTTAAATCACCATAACTCTTGCCCTTATTTAAGCACTTTCTAGTTTTTGCAGGCGTGTGCTAAACGCAGTTAAGTTTCCTTGCACTGAAAGGTGAGTATTAATTGAAGCTTGATTAATCGGTTTTCTAACTTGCCCAACACTGGCTGTTTGCACTAACGAATTGTTTTTGTAGAAGGATAAAATTTCTGCTTCATAGGCTAAGCCCATGTGATGAAGGCATCTTTTTAATGTCGCTTCAGGCTTGTTAATAAGATCTTCATAACTAATTTCTAATACTCTATTACCTAGCAAGGACTGCCAATGCTTGGCAAGACGGTTTTCATGATGAAAGAACTCAGCAATATTCTCTAAGTTATAGCTCCAACCAATTCCTTGATTGAAAAAATTACGAAAACAAGACCAAGCATTATCTGCTGGGTTTCTGGTAATGCGAATAATAGCAGCGCTTGGGAACACTTTAGATATTAAGCCTAAATGGTGATTAAGACTTAATGTTTTATCGACAATAGGTTTATCTAAGCTAAATTGTTGGGCGCGTAAGCGTTGATAGTCTGAGTGTATTTTTTGAAAGACAGCTAAGTTATCTGCGGACTCTTTATCTGCCAATTTGTTGAGTTTAGACTGACCAATTTCTGCTGTTGAATAACTTAAGTATTTTAACTCTCCACCTTGGTCAATAGTGCTATGGGCACTGAGCATTTGTTGAAGTAATGTTGTACCACTGCGCGGCAAACCAATAATAAATACTGGCGGACAGATGTCAGGTTCATCTAAGCTTGGTAACTTTGCTAAATATTCGGCATTTTGATGAGTAATAATGTCATCAATAAAATTACTGTGTTGTTTGGGAAGGTAAGATTTGTCATTATGCATTAAGCCACAGCCACGTGAGAAATATGCGAAGGCCTGTTGGTCATCTTTTACGTCTAGTGATGCTTTACCTAAGGCAAACCAAAATGGTGCATTGTGTGTACTTTGATCATTGGCAAACTGCTTTTGCATTAAAGTGATTTGAGCATAAAGCTCATCATTTTCTGAAAACGGGTGGATCGCCGCAAGTGTGAGCCAAGATATGGCTGATTTTGGAGCAACTTTAACTACTTCTACTAAGTATTTTTTAGCAAGTTCGATATTACCTATTTGACTATGAGTAGTGCCTAAAAAGTGTAATACGTCGGGTGTGTTTTTTTCTTTCAACAGTGGGGTTACAAGCTCAATTGCCGCAGTTATTTCTCTGCACTCTGCTAAAATTGCTGCACATTGAATAATGCGTTTGGGCTCGTTGGGCGCAATTGCTAAATATTTCTTACTGCAATTAACGGCGTTTTCATACTCACCTATCGATATGGCTAACCTTGTGATGGCACCCCAATTATCTTTAAGAACGGCATTCTTAGCTAATAATGCTTTGATTGTTGTAGCTGCGTTAGTACGCTGTTGATTTTTTACATCTTTTAAGACACTGTTGGCCAGTTCTAAGTCAGTCAATTTGTTATCTACATCAAAAAATGGAATATAAAGGTTACTACAATTTGGCGTCGAGTTGGAGTTAAAGAAAGGTAAAAGATAAGATAAAAAGTTGTAGTTCACCAAAAACCATGATGGATTTTGGTGAACTGTTTTAATCGTGCTATTTAAGCAGTATTAGTGCTTTCAAAAATTTTATCGGCAGATGCAGCAACAAAACCTGTGTAAAGTTCACCGTTTTTCATCGGGTAGCGTTTGGCAAATTCATAAAAACAGCTTGGAATGGCAAGGGTTTTATCTGAGAATTCAACTAAGGCATGATCAGCCATGGTTGAAGATTGCTCTAGTTTAACGGCTTCATCACCTTTGATCTCTCCACCGGCACTATTGAGCGTAAAACCGTTGGCTTTCACTTCGGCATTTACGGCTTCAATTGAGTCATAGTTTTCTAAGTGGTTAATGCTGACGGTGAAATGGTTGGCGCGGTAGCCCCAGGCAGCAACCCATGCGGCGTATTCACTTTCGGCCAACAAGTCTAGATATTCTTGGTGGCTAACTTGCCAATGAGTGCCTGAGTATAAAAAGCTATCAAGGTTAATATCCGCTTCATTAATGCCAGCAACCATTTTCTCAATAATAGCTTGTACGGGTAACGAAAACTCTTCTACTAATAGCTCACTGATAAATACTTTTGGTAAATTAGTGTCTGAGTGCTCAAAGTGTTTTGCGTATAGTTTTTTTGCCACAAAGTGGTATTCACCACATTCTTTGTAACCTAAGTTAATCAAATGCGTAGAAATTTTTGTGATATTTACTTTCGCAATATTAAAAGTGCGGTAAGCAACATGGTCGTTGATTAAATCGTCACCGGTACTTAACAGCTGGTGTAATTTATGAGCTGAAGGTGTGACTTCTAAGTAGTTTTGCCAAATGTTATTAAATAAATTTTTAACGTGTGTCATGTGAAAATCCTAAATGCATAAAGTAAATTAGTGTCAGTAGCGTAAGTTGGCTGAATGGTATGTAAGGCTATTTATTATTTAAACCAGTAGTTAAGCAGTAGTTAAACAATTATTTAAACAACTAGTTAACTCAGTTCTTAACTTGGTCTTTAACTAAGCATTTAACTCGGTAGGTAAATAATTTTTAGGACAGCACACTAGGTAACCACTCAGAACAGGTGGCTATATTTGATCGATATTTTTGAAAAAGCTGGGACGGATCCCAGCTTTTTTTAATGGACAGTGCAGTTTCATTTCAATTAAAATTTTGCAGATTACTTAATTGATAAACCAGGGCTTAATGTCGCTGGTAATGATACTTTTTCAGCTTCAACTGAAGCCACTGGGTAGGCACAGTAATCAGCAGCATAAAATGCGCTGGCTCTGTGGTTACCGCTGGCGCCAATACCACCAAAAGGTGCGGCACTACTGGCGCCAGTGATTGGCTTGTTCCAGTTGACGATACCGGCACGAATACGGCGGAAGAAGTGAGTATATAATGCTTCGCTGTCGCTCAATAAGCCAGCAGATAAACCAAATGCCGTATTGTTAGCTTCATTGATCGCGGCATCAAAGTCAGTATAGCGATACACTTTTAATAATGGGCCAAAATGCTCATCATCTGGCATACCTGAGATGTTGGTTACATCAACAATACCGGGTGAGATAAAACCCGTACCTACTTCAAGGTGCTTCATCATCACAAGAGATGTTGCGCCAAGGTCAAGCAGCTGTTGTTGTGCGGCAACTAAACTTAGCGCAGCTTTTTCAGAAATCATCGAACCGATAAAAGGTTGTTCTTCATCGTCAAAATAACCAATTTTAATGGCTGCTGTACTCGCCACTAATTTAGCTAAAATAGCATCGCCTTGTTCACCCGCTTCAATAAATAAACGACGAGCACAAGTACAACGTTGACCTGTAGTAATGAAGGCTGATTGCAAAATGTCGTGTACTACGGCATCGATATCACTGACATCTTTAACAACTAATGGGTTATTACCGCCCATTTCTAGCGCTAAAATTTTACCAGGTTGGCCACCAAATTGTTCATGTAGAAAGTGACCTGTAGTCGAACTACCGGTAAAAAATAAGCCATCAATTTGTGGGTGATTGGCGAGTGCTTTACCCGTTTCAACTTCACCTTGAACCATATTGATTACGCCAGCCTGAAGACCTGCTTGTAACCATAGTTTTAAGGTTTCTTCAGCAACCATAGGCGTTAATTCGCTTGGTTTGAATACGATGGTATTACCGGCAATAAGTGCAGGAACGATATGACCGTTGGGCAAGTGACCTGGAAAATTATAAGGACCGTAAACGGCGACAACACCATGAGGCTTATGACGAATAAAGGCTTTTGCACCTGGCATTGGGTTTTCAACCGTGCCAGTACGTTCTTCATTGGCGCGTACTGAAATCGCTATTTTACCTACCATAGCGCCCACTTCTGTGCGGGTTTCCCAAAGTGGTTTGCCGGTTTCAAGCGCAATAGTGGTGGCGAACGCTTCTTTGTTTTCAGTCAATAATTCAGCAAACTTCACGGCAATAGCAATACGTGCGTCAATGGTCATATTAGACCAAGTGTCGAACGCTGCACGCGCAGACATAACAGCTTCGTCAACTTGTGCTACAGAAGCGGTATTTCCTTGCCAAATAATTTGATTTTTAGCTGGGTTTTTTGAAAAAATTTCATGGCCTAAACCTGCTGTCCAGTGACCATTAATAAGTTGTATATTGTGTGACATAGTTGATTCCTCTGTGCGTGTATCGCTCATGAGTGTATTAATTAGATGATTAATTTGAAATTAGGCGCACCCAATCTCCTTCATTAACCATTAGCGCATCAGCAACCGCTTGCGATACCACGACTTGATTCGCTGTTTCACGTAATAACACGGAAGCTTGTGTTGCTCTAAAATCTGCTACTTTGCGATTACAAATAATATAATTATTGTCGGTTGCTACTTCGCCAATCAATACTTGGCATTGTTGACTTTGACAGACAGTTTTAACTAAGGCTGTTTGTGTTTCAACCGTTGGGCCGCCATCAAAAATATCGACATAACCACGACGGGAGAAGCCTTCAGCTTCAAGTAGTCTTAACGCTGGCACTGTTTTTGGATGTACCTTGTTAATCACCCGTTGTGCTTCTGGGCTCAACAAGTTGACATAAATCGGGTATTTCGGCATCAGCTCAGCAATAAATACTTTTTTACCTATACCGGTAAGGTAATCTGCCGTCGGGAAATCTAGCGAGAAGAAGTGCTCTTCTAGCCACTTCCAAAAAGGTGATGAACCGTCTTCGTCTGAAACACCGCGCATTTCTGCGATAACGGTTTCAGCGAAACGTTCTGTGTGCTCTGCCATAAAGAGAAAACGAACACGTGATAAGAAGCGTCCGTTACTATTCTTGCGATGACTTTCGCTCAAGAATAAAGTACAAATTTCAGAGGCACCCGTATAGTCATTGCATAATGACAATGTTTCAACGGTATTATATATATTAAGCTCACGAGAGCTGTGTACAACCTTACCTAAATGGTAATGATAAAATGCATCATCCAAACCCACCGCCGCTTCAATGCCACTGGTGCCAACAACAGCGCCTGTTTCGGTATCCTCCATAACAAAGAGGTAACCTTCTTTACCTGGCTCAGTAACCGAGCTTTTGAAAGAAACTTCAGCGTGAGAAATGCGATTTTTTAGCAGTGTTTCGTTGACCGGTAGTGATGTAAAACCGTGTCCTGACTCCACAGCAATGCGATGAAGTGCATCATAATCACTGTTTTGAATAGGGCGTATAATAATCATAGAAAACTCTCAATGAGACGTTCAAACACCTAAGTATCTTAAGGTATTTGAACGCTATAATAATGAATGACTTATTTAGCTAATTTAGCCACGGCTTTTTCAAAACGCGCTAAACCTTCTACAATATCTTCATCAGGTATAACTAATGAAGGGGCGAAACGCATAATGTTAGCGCCGGCAATAAGGGTCATTAGACCTTCTTCCAGTGCCGCATTTAACAATTCTTTTGCTCGACCTTTATATGCTTCAGTTAATACCGCACCAATTAATAAGCCTTTACCACGAATTTCGCTAAACATATGGTATTTAGCATTAATCGCATTTAAACCGGCGACATAAAGTTTTGCTTTGGCTTTAACTCCGTCTAGCACTTCAACCGTATTAACGGTATCAAGTGCTGCTTCGGCGACAGCGCAGGCTAATGGATTACCACCGTATGTACTGCCGTGCGTACCTACTTTAAGGTGTTGAGCAATGTCATTTGTTGTGAGCATAGCGCCAATAGGGAAACCACCACCTAGTGCTTTAGCTGAGGTTAAAATGTCAGGTGTAACACCTAAGCCCATATAGGCATATAGCTCGCCTAAACGGCCAACACCGGTTTGAACTTCATCAAAAATTAATAAAGCGTTATGTTGGTTACAAAGTTCGCGAACACCTTTAGCAAACTCATCTGTTGGTGAAACAACACCGCCTTCACCTTGTAATGGTTCCATGACTACGGCACAAGTTTTGTCAGACATAAGGGCTTTTAAACTGTCTAAGTTGTTATATTCAGCATGGTCAATGTCACCAGGTTTAGGGCCAAAACCATCAGAGTAAGCTGCTTGACCACCAACCGTAACGGTAAAGAAGGTGCGACCATGAAAGCCTTGTTTAAACGCAATAATTTGTGATTTTTCTGCACCAAAGTTTTCAAGGGCAAAACGACGGGCTAATTTTAAAGCCGCTTCGTTAGCTTCTGCGCCAGAGTTAGCAAAGTAAACTTTATCTGCAAAGGTGCTATCAGTTAATTTTTTCGCTAAACGTAATGCCGGCTCGTTAGTCATCACATTAGATAAATGCCAAATTTTATTAGCTTGTTCGGTTAACGCGGCAACTAATGCAGGATGACAATGTCCTAAACAGTTAACGGCAATGCCACCAGCAAAATCGATAAACTCACGATCTTGTTGATCCCAAACACGTGAACCTAGACCGCGAACAGGGATAACAGCAGACGGTGCATAGTTAGGTACCATAACATCATCAAATAACTCACGATTTACTGGGAAGTGGTTAGACATTGTAAATTCCTCTTATATTTAGGATAGTATAATCAATAGTTGTTTATTAGCTTTGGGCGTCAACGCTAGCAAAACTAAATGAATTAACTAGTATGCATTATTAACGGCAGGACTAATTAAAATAGGCACGAATTATGACAGAAAAAACAGACAGTGTCTTGTCAAAATGCGCTGAAGCCCTTTTAAAATAAAGGCTTAGCCGTTTTTATTCATTATTACTGCATAACTATGTTTGCTGTTTTTTTTCACGAAAATGGTCGAATTCATTAATTCAATGGCTGTGGCTAACGCCTTATGTCACTTAGGGTGAACTGCAATTACTGGCAAGGTTTCATAATTAATCAAAAATAAATTAGCGTAATTTAGCTTTTAGCTGACTTTATCGCCATTTATTTGAACGTAAGCGTAATAAGCGTAAGGAGCTCAGCTGTTGCTAGTGACTGGAAGGGCAGGGTAAATTTACACAAACACTGCATTGAAAGGTCAATAGGCGCTAATTGAAGGTCAATTTTATATGCTTGATATCGCTTTTCTTGAGCAAGGCAATGTCATTTTTTGTTAGTTTACCCGCTGTGAGCAGTATTTTTGCTTCATCTGTGTTGATCAGATCTTCTTTTGCCAAGCTTCTAAAAGTGACATAAGCTTTGGCCTTGATGACTAGCTTAGCAATTGGGCACATGTGATCGATATTAACCGCGTAGGCTAAATCGAATAAGGGTTCAGTAATTTGTAAACGATCAAAACGCATGAGTTCAACCATATCTGCCGCCACTTTACTGCTGCGTTGAAGTAACTGCTCAAGCAATAATTCGGGTGCCACGTCGAGTGTCATTAAAGCATCATGGAGTTTTTTATCTTTACTTTCATAAGCGCTGCGTAGCTCTGCATTATAAAGCTCACTATAGGTATTTAAAACCCCACGGGTAACCGCTAATAAGCCTAAGTTACTTAACATGCCGGCGGTGAAGGCGGTGAATTCATCTAAGCCTTGCTCCTTGGCTAATAGTTGTGCCGCTAGCGCGACCGATAAACTATCGTTCCATAGTTTTCTTTTCATTAAAGGGTAAGGTGTTGTCTGGGTGGGTAACCAATGTTTGAGCATAAACATGGGCATGACCAATTTAAGGTTGTCTAAACCAACATAACTTAACGCCAAATGGGGCTCTGTTACTTGTATTTCTGAGCGTTTACGGTACTGAGGCTTGTTGACCAAATTGATTAATTCACTACATAACCAAGGTAATGTTTTCGCTAGTGGTGTGATGCGATTAATACTGGCGGCTTTTACGGCCAATATTTCCATAATAGAAGGTGCAGCATCTTCTATTTTTAACACATTCATGTAGAGGTTTTCTTTATTATCAAACTCTTTATCAACTTGGGCATTAACCCGCTTAAAAAACTGAGTCTTTACTTGTGTTTTAAAATGTTCTTGGCCATGTGCTTGAATGATTTTTTTTTTGTTAGCTTCTTCTTCTACCGCCAGTAACTCACGTCGACGGTGAAACTGCTCACTGTCTTGTTGCTTAGTCATATTTATTTTGCCACTTTTTAGGTTGGCAAAGTCTTTACTAATCGTCAGACTCAGTGCTCGACTATAGATAGCGTAAACTAATTTATTATTTTCAAATATTTGCATCAGGACTTCATTATCAGTATTCGTTATCAATTTATAATATTTTGTGCTCACTAGGTTATCGGCCTATTAAGCTGTTTCATTAGGAGCTATTGATTTTTCGAGGTTTATATTTTGATCTTAAAAGCTTAACTGGGCTCAGCATTATCATCTATTTTATTTGCATATTGATCAATAAAATTTTGCAGTAATTGGTGACCCTGTTCAGTTAACACAGATTCAGGATGAAATTGTACACTGGCAATAGCCAAATATTTATGTTGCAAGGCCATGATGTCTTGCTGTCCATTTTCAGTGATCCAAGCAGTTATTTCTAGTTCATCAGGTAAAGATTGTTTATCAACAATTAAGGAGTGATAGCGTGTAACGGTTAATGGCTGTTTTAATGTGCTAAATAAGCCTTGCTCATTATGGCTAATAACACTAGTTTTACCGTGCATAACTTTGCTCGCTTTAACGACTTTAGCGCCAAAGTGCTGGGCAATGCATTGATGTCCTAAGCATACGCCTAATATGGCAATTTGGCCTTTAAACCTCTCAATTATCGCTAGCGATAAACCCGCCGCGTCAGGGTTACAAGGTCCAGGGGAAATAACAATATATTGCGGTGCTAATGCGGCAATTTCCGCTAAGCTGATTTCATCGTTTCTACAGACTTTAACTTCCTGTCCCAGTGCTTGAAAATAATGCACTAGGTTAAAAGTAAAAGAGTCATAATTGTCGATCATTAATAACAAAGCAGTACCTGCGTAAAACCAAATCGTAAAGCGGGCGCTATTCTAAGCTTTTATCGATCGCCATTCTACCTTTAGGTTATCTTTAGCGCTTGCTAAAAAATGTATCAGAATAGTTTTTGGTAAAATGCGCGTAATTGCTGCTGGGCTTGTGGGTAAGTAATTAAGGTGAATGCCACTTCCGCCCCAGGACGCATTTGGCTTAAACGAAATAAGTCGGTTTGCATTACGGTGCCAAGCACGGGATAACCACCCATGGTTTGTCGCTCTTTCATTAATATAATTGGTTGTTCGTTGTCAGGAAATTGCACCATGCCGTAAGTTACTGGCATTGATAATAAACACTGGCTGCGTAACGGCTGAGTCAGTATTTTTTTGTCTGGCGATGGCGATGAGGTTTGTGGGGGCTTAACCTGTAGACGATAACCCATGCGATTGCTATCAGGTGAAATAACATATTCAGTGGTTAAAAATTGTTGCTGTTGTGCGCTACTCATTTGTAAAAATAAGCGACTGGGCATAACACGTAAGGTCAGTTTTTGCTGCGAGTAAAATAAGGCTGGCGCCGTTGTCGGTCTATTTGCTTTTAGTGATTCTAGCTGAGTTTGTTGTGTTAGCGTGGCTTCAGTTAAAGGCTGATTTTTTGTTGAAAAATAAAGTTTACTGCCGACCCTTAACACTTCGCCAGTGAAGCCTAAGGTCATTTCATTAACGGTTTGAGCTAAGCTGCCTAACCAGGGTTGTTGTGCTGTTTGGCAAGTAAAACCACCGAGTATGGTCAGATAACTATGTAACTGGGTTTTTGGCATAGCAAAGTCAATAATATCGCCGGCAAGTAATTGATGGCATTGCCAGTTATTGATAGTCACATTATTGATTTTAGCTTGGCAGTCAGCGCCCGTTATAGCTATGGTGCAAGCGGCATTGGCTTTGAAGCTGATTTGCCCTAAGGTTATTTCTATTGCGGCATCATTAGCTAGTTTATTATTTGTTTTGGCAATATTATGCACAGGCTTAATGCTGAGTTTATTCGTGATAAGTTTATTGGCACTAAGGAAAGCAAATTCGTCGGCGGCGCCACTGGCACTAAAACCAAGATGCTGAGCATTAAGGCGGCCAAGATCTTGAATACTTGCTTGACCATTCATGGTGATAATTTCAAGGAAATTTTGTTTCATTCTGCTAAACCTTGTTTTAATGCAAGAAATTCAGCTTTTGAAATAGCATAAAACTGCACATTTTGCCCAACCTGAATAGTGGCATTGAACTGACCATGGTGACTTTCATACATAGGTAAGGGGGTTTGGCCGATAATATGCCAACCACCGGGACTTTCAATCGGATAAATAGCACTTTGCTGCTCAGCAATAGCCACAGCGCCCTTAGGTACTTTTATGCGCGGCGAAGACTTGCGAGGCAGCTGTAAACTTTCAGGTAAACTGGCCAAGTAACAAAATCCTGGCGTAAAACCTAAAGCATAGCCGTGGTAAGTGTGAGCACTGTGTTGTTTGATCACCTCATCCATTGACATATTACAGCGCTTGGCAACGTCGGCTAAATCCCACTTTTGCTCACGGTCGTAGTAAACCGGTATTTTAATGCAATGCTCATGGGCCGCTTGATGGGCTAATTTATTGTTTGGATTATTATCTTGCTCATCGCCATTGCTGTGTTTATCGCTAGCGTTTTTGGCGACGCGGTTAATTTTGTCGATCACTTGCAGGCTTGAGCTAAGTTGCGGGCAATAATAAACCATTAAACAATGATAGCTTGCCACTGTTTCTATAATTAACTCACCCAACTGCTGGGTAATCATAGCTTGTAAGGCAATAATTTCATTATGTTGTGTGAGCGATATTTTGGCTTGCCAGCTTAGTAATAAAGCGTTTTCTGCGACTAGGTCAATGGTAAAATTAACACCATGTTCAGTGCTATTGCCAACCTTGGCGTTAATACGCTCTCGATTATTACTGATCATATTAACGCGACCTTTGTTGATTAATGGTTTGGCGCAACGCTTTAATCATTGCCAAGGCGTTTGGCGTGTCACCATGAACGCATAAGGTATCAATGTGAAATTGCAAGGCTTGTTGATTGATGCTGAGTAAGGGTTGTTGATTAAGTATATCTTGGCAACGACTGACAACATCAATATTGTTGGTTAACACCGCACCGGCTGAAGTTCGTGGCACTAAAAAACCGTTATCCAAATAAGCTCGGTCAGCAAAAGCCTCAAAATAAAGCGAAAGATGATGTTTTTTCGCTATTTGCTGAAATTTATCGTTGTTGGCAATGGCTTGTATCATCAAAGATAGTGGCTTGTTATGACCAGAGTTCAGTTGTGAAATAGCCAAACAGACATCATCAAATAGGCTTAAGTTGGTCATCATATCGTTGTATAACGCGCCATGCGGTTTTACGTAGACAAGCTGAGCATTTTCAACCGCGCACAATGCCTGCAACGAGCCAATTTGATATTGTACATTCGCGATTAATTCATCTTGCGATAGCTGGAGAGACCGACGACCAAAATTTTCTCTATCGGGGTAGCTTGGATGCGCCCCGATAATCACTTGATGTTGCTGGGCAAGTTTAATGGTTTTTTTAATGGTGAGGGGATCTGAACCATGAAAGCCACAGGCAATATTCGCCATATCAATCAATGGCATAATATCGGCATCGTTATTATGTTTAAACTCACCTAAATCACAGTTCAACTTCATGTTTTATACTCTATTTACTCATCACTGATGTTACGTCGTTTACGTACGGGATGACTAATAACCACATCGGTAAGCGGCGTACAACTACAACTTAATATATAGCCTTGTTGCTGCTCTTGGTCGGATAAACCATCTTGACAAAGTTGCTCTACTTCACCTTGTTCTAATTTTACTTTGCAACTACCACACATGCCACCGCGGCATGAATAAGGCAATATTAAACCGGCATCTTCGCCTTGTTCAAGTAGGGTTTGCTTGTTATTACCGGTAATGGTTTTATTAAAGCTGCTAAAGGTGAGTACGGGTTTGTTTGTTTTAACGGTCAATGTTGAATCCTTTTTTACTTGGGTGGTGTTTGTTGCACGAATAATGGACTTACTTTTAACAGTAAATACCGGAGCTGCTTGGCGCTTTAATACTTCAAGGCTATCGCCACGTTTAATTTGGCCTTGATTAAGTGCTACTAAGTTTTGGCCAAATAAAATGTCACCATTAGCTAATTGGCGATAGTTTTTCAAAGTATTTAAAGGCTCTTGCTGGTGATGTTTTTCACTAGTCTTGGGATCAATAGTGGTGAAAATACAGCGCGTGCAAGGTGTGGTTATTTCAAACTCTACTTCACCAATGCGAATGTGCTGCCAATTATCTTCTGCAAAAGCATCGCAGTTATTCACGACGATATTTGGCCGAAATTGTGTCATGGAAATGGTGGTGGTGTCAGCTTTATATTGCTTATTTAAGTGATCAAGTGATGCTTGTGAAATAAGGAGTAAAGGGTAGGCGTCAGCAAAGCCCACTTGGCTATTTTTGTTTTTAACAAAACGTTGAGAATCTGCGCCAAAAAAGAGTAACTGGCAAGGTTTTTCAAGATAGTGACTAAACCATTGATTAATGTTTTCTCGACATTGTTGGGCATTAATAGTGTCATTCCACAGGTTAACAGCAATATACCCTTGGCACAGGTGATGATATTCAATCACTAAAGCTGGCATGTTAGGTGCGATAATGACTAGGCCTGTTGCAGTTAAACTCGCTTGAATTAAGCATAAAGTCGGCTGCGTACGCGCGGTGATAAACTGCCCATCAGGGCTGGCAACAACAAAACGACGATCAAAGGCTAAGCCAAGTTCTTCAACCCAGCTATTTGATAGCTCAATGCTGGCGCTAGACTTTATCGGATAAACATAGATATTTTGTAGTATAGGCTTACTCATGAACGCTCTCAAATGTAACTAATGGTGATGCCAAGGGTTTAATTATTTACAGTCGGTAATTAATGATTTCCGTTAGGGTTAATCGTTTTGATAGTGGGGAAAATGCATCGACTTTGCAATATGTATTTTCGGTGGATTAAGGTATATTGCCCCATTGTGATTTAAATTTTAGCTCGAACTAGCATACGCGCGTCAGAGTTATCTAAATAGGTTTTTATGCATATTCATATATTAGGCATTTGTGGCACGTTTATGGGCGGTATTGCCGCTATTGCTAAGCAAATGGGCTTTCGAGTTTCTGGCTGTGATGCCAATGTTTACCCACCCATGAGCACCCAGCTAGCACAACTGGGTGTCGAATTAAAATCAGGTTACTTAATTGAACATTTAGACGATGAGCCTGATTTAGTGATTGTTGGCAATGCCATGGCGCGTGGTAATCTGATGGTGGAGTACATACTGGATAGAAAAATTGCTTATACCTCAGGCCCGCAGTGGTTATTAGAGCATGTTTTAAAAGATCGTTGGGTGTTAGCTGTTTCCGGTACCCACGGTAAAACCACTACCAGCTCTATGTTAACCTGGATATTGCAATACGCTGGAATGGAGCCGGGCTTTTTGATTGGTGGTGTGCCACAAAATTTTGATTGTTCTGCACGCTTAGGTAATGCGCCATTTTTTGTTATCGAAGCAGATGAATACGATACGGCGTTTTTTGATAAACGTTCTAAATTTGTCCATTATCGCCCGAATACACTCGTCATCAATAATATGGAATTTGATCATGCTGATATTTTTCATGATATCAGTGATATTCAACGTCAATTTCACCACCTTATTCGTATGGTGCCGAGCAATGGTCTTATTTTATCACCAAAAAATGAAGCTGCCATTACAGAAACACTGGCGATGGGCTGCTGGACACCCACTGAATATAGCGTTGTTGAAGCAGATAAACTCTTGGGTTGGCATGCAGAAAAATGTATGGCGGATGGCAGTGAATTTATCGTTAGCTTTAAAGGGGTAATACAAGGGCGAGTAAATTGGGGGTTAATAGGCGACTTTAATATCGACAACGGTTTAATGGCGATTGCCGCGGCTCGTCATGCTGGGGTGCCCAGTAAGGTCGCTATCGAAGCGTTAACAAGCTTTATTAATACTAAACGCCGACTCGAGCTTAAAGGTGAGGTGAATCAAGTTAGAGTGTTTGACGACTTTGCCCATCACCCAACCGCTATTGCCAAAACATTAGCCGGTGTGCGGGCAAATGTTGGCAGCAGGCGGGTAATAGCGATATTAGAGCCACGCTCAAATACCATGAAATCAGGTGTGCATAAAGACACCTTGGCAAAATCGTTATCCGACGCGGATAGGGTGTTTGTCTATCAAGGCGAGCAAGTTAAGTGGTCTGTAGAGGCATTAATTGCTGACTGCGTTCAGCCATGCTTTGTCAGTCAAGATATTAGCCAGTTGGTGGCCAATATTGTGGCGAATGCCCAAGCAGGTGATACGCTGGTCGTTATGAGCAATGGTGGATTTGGTGGTATTCATGAAAAATTATTGTTAGCGCTTGCTGAGTTATAATTGTCATTTAAATATGGCATAAACAATTATGTCACGCTGGGCTTATCAAGCAATACTAATCGCTACGCCGATACTAGCGCCGATAGCAACACCGATAGCAACACCGATAGTAATACCAGAACAAATTCTGCATCAGTATTTTACTTTAGCAAGCGCCATGAGTGCTTGCACAGTGAGACTTGCTAACAGAAAGCATGCCATGGGTTGCTCGATGCACTTCACTTCAATTCAATTAAGTTAGTTAGTGGCTAAAGACACTAACTAATTAATATTAATCATGCAGATTTATTAACCTAAGTAGGGATTAATAAATCTGCATCACGTAGCGCTACACTGATGGCTTTAATGAAGGTCTTCAATTTAAAGTTACTTATCTAAAGGTACTTATTTAACGGTATTAATTTCAGATAATAAACTAATCAGCATTCGCTGAAATTTTGCTTTTTGCTTTCAGGGCTTTAATATCAACACCATCAAGCAGCAGCATAACATCAGCAAGTAATCTTTTTAGTTCAGTGACTTCAGTAGGAATACTCTTTTTTATTTTTTGTACGTAAGCAATCGCTTCACGTTTTTGAATAACGTCTAATAGCGCTTTTAGGGTATTAGTATCATTAGCATCAATGGGGGGTAACTTTTGTTCACTGGCGACATTGTAAAGTGAATAGGTGGTCACTAAACTCGCCTGTGCTTGTTTTAATCTTTCCATAAAAATTCGTCCTTGTTTTTATTGTTTTTATTGTTTAGTTGTTATCGTAGTGTTGCAATTTGTTTGAATATCATACTGAAAAATAAAAAAGTTGTCTATTTTTTATTCATGCTAATCATCATAAATATTTATATTTACCCCGCGCTAATAATGGGTGTTGAACGGTAAATAGCGACTATTTATCGCATTCGACTTAAATTTTCAATGCTGATGTGTTCTAGTAGGTAAATAACAATAATTAGGTGGAATTTAATGTCTAAATTTACTACTCGAATTTCTTCACTAGCACTCAGTATGACCTTAGTTTTTAGCGCTGGCCAACAGGCGTTTGCTGACAATGATGTGGCTGAAACGCCCGAAAAATCCGCCGCTGAAAAGTGGTCGGTCAACAGCCCCCAAGGTGAATTTACTAGCGCCAAAATTGACGTGCGCCAAGGTACTTGGATGAATGTTGATATTAGCCCAGATGGTAAAACCTTAGTCTTTGATCTATTGGGTGATATTTATACTTTACCGATTGAAGGTGGTGAAGCAAGCGCTTTGATGACCGATATTGCTTGGCAAATGCAGCCACGTTTTAGTCCGGACGGAAAGCACATTGCTTTTACCTCTGATGAAGACGGTGGCGATAATTTATGGGTCATGAAAGCTGATGGCAGTGCGGGCAAAGCGATCAGTAGTGAAACTTTTCGTTTATTAAATAGCCCCGCATGGTCGCCTGATGGTAACTATATTGTTGGCCGTAAACATTTTACTGGCTCTCGTTCTCTGGGTGCTGGCGAAGTATGGATGTATCACAAAACCGGCGGCAACGGTGTGATGTTAACCAAGCGACCTAATGAACAAAAAGATTTAGGTGAACCGGCATTTTCAGCTGACGGTAAATACGTTTACTTCTCGCAAGACGCGACACCGGGTAAAACTTTTCATTACAGTAAAGACTCTGAGAAGGGCATTTATAAGATTAAGCGCTTAACACTTGAAAGCGGTGAAATTAAAGTGGTTATTTCAGGTAAAGGTGGAGCGATACGGCCAGTGCCGTCACCTGATGGTCAATATTTAGCTTATATTAGCCGAGACGATTTTCAATCTAATTTATACTTGTATGACTTAAAAAGCGGCGAAGAAAAGCTAATTTTTGAAAATTTAGATCGCGATATGCAAGAAACGTGGGCGATTCACGGTGTTTACCCTAATATGGCGTGGCTACCTAATAGCACTGGCATGGTGTTTTGGTCAGGTGGTGTAATTAACAAACTCGATCTTGAAAGTAACACCAGCACGATTATTCCTTTTCATGTAAAAACCGAGAAAAAAATCCAAACAGCGTTACGTTTTCAACAAGATATTGATCAAGACAACTTTGACGTAAAAATGTTGCGTGATGTTGAAATATCGCCTGATGGCCGAAAAGTCGTTTACGAGTCAATGGGCCACATTTATGTTCGCTCTATTGCCGATGGCCAAGTCAAAGGTCAAGCCAAGCGTTTAACCAAACAAACATCACACTTTGAATTGAACCCTAGTTTTTCGCGTGATGGCAGAACAGTGGTTTATAGTACTTGGGATGATAAAAAGCTAGGTGAAATTCGCTCAGTATCATCACGTGGCGGTAGAAGCAGTGTACTAACCCAAGAGCCGGGCAAGTACATAGAGCCAAGTTTTTCTCCTGATGGTAAAACTGTGGTGTTTCGTAAAGTGGCTGGTGGTTATATTACCGATCCAACTTGGGGCCTAAACCCAGGCGTTTATACGGTAAGTGCTAAGGGTGGTGTGCCAAAACTGGTAACAGAATCAGGTTTACTGCCGCATTTTGGTGCTAAAAATGATCGTATTTATGTCTTACGCAAGGGTGAAACACCGCAACTGGTGAAAATTAATTTAGATAATTCATCAAGTTCTAACAAAGAACAAGCGCTTTATCAGGGTAAGTTTGCTACCGAATATAAGGTGTCACCTGATGGTAAATATTTAGCTTTTGCTGAACGCTTTAAGGTTTTTGTAACGCCATTTGTTGAACGTGGCCAAGTGATAGATATTGGTCCAAAAGCGAAAAACTTACCAGTGAAAAAGTTGTCGTTACGTGCTGGTGAAGGTATCAACTGGAATGGCGAATCTAATGAGCTTTATTGGAGCTTAGGTCCAGATTTATACCAAGCAAATGTTGCTGGCTTATTTGATATAAGCGACAAAGAAATAGTTGATAAAGACGAGGCTAATAGCAACGAAGAACAGGCGACAGCGTCATCAACACCCGCGCCGCTGAAAACCTATTTAGGCTTTAAAGAAAAAGCAGATAAACCTTCTGGTCGTGTCGCTTTTGTTGGCGGTAAAGTGATCACTATGGAAGGTGAGCAAGTGATAGAAAACGGTGTAGTGCTTGTTGAAGGCAATAAAATTATTGCGGTAGGTAAAAATGGCCAAGTCGATATTCCGTCAAATGCTAAGGTGATTGATATTAGGGGTAAGTCGATTATGCCGGGCTTGATTGATGCGCATGCACATGGGCCACAAGGCAGTAATGAAATTATTCCACAGCAAAACTGGAAAAACTACGCAGGTTTAGCGTTAGGTGTAACTACGATTCACGATCCGTCAAATGACACCACTGAGTTTTTTGCGGCGAGTGAAATGCAAAAGGCCGGTGATATTGTTGGCCCACGTTTATTCTCTACCGGTAGTATTTTATACGGAGCCACGGTTGCAGGTTATACCTCGCATGTTGATAGCTTAGCCGATGCTAAATTTCATATTGAACGTTTAAAAAAAGCCGGTGTGTTTAGTGTTAAAAGCTACAACCAACCGCGTCGTAATCAACGTCAACAAATGATCCAAGCCGCGCGTGAAGCCGAAATATTAGTGGTACCAGAAGGGGGATCACTGCTACAACATAACTTATCTATGATTATTGATGGCCATACGACGTTAGAGCATTCAATTTCAACGGCGAAAATTTATGACGACATCAAGCAGTTATGGTCACAATCTGAAATGGCTTACACACCCACTATGGGTGTGGCTTACGGTGGTATTTCAGGTGAGCATTATTGGTATGACACGACAGACGTATGGCAGCATCCACGTTTGAGCCAGTATGTACCGAGCGAGTTTTTAGACCCGCGTTCAATGCGTCGTACCAAAGCGCCGCTGCATCACTACAACCACATTAATGTTGCCAAAGTAGCAAAAGAGCTGCAAGACTTAGGCGTTGTGGTTAATGCCGGTGGTCATGGTCAGCGCGAAGGTTTAGCCATGCACTGGGAAATGTGGATGATGGCACAAGGTGGCATGTCGCCATTAAATGCTATTCGCACTGCAACCATCGCACCGGCCCATACCTTAGGTTTAGATAGTCAGTTAGGTTCACTTAAAGTTGGCAAACTTGCGGATATTTTAGTCATTGATGGCGATGTCAGTAAAGATATTCGTTTATCTGACAAAGTGATTTACACCATGATTAATGGCCGTTTGTATAATGCCGATACCATGAATGAAGTGGGTAATTACGATAATAAACGCGATAAATTCTATTTTGAAAAATAGCGTATTAGTTTTATTTTATTAGTAGCTGTTGATAAAACCCGGAAATTTCCGGGTTTTTTTATGTTCAGGATGAAGGGTATGTCACGACCATATGGCCGTTCTTGGCCATCTCGGTCATTGCCTTTTTAGCGGTTGACGGACTAAAGTTCGACATGATCATCCGTAAGCTTTATCTAGGTTGGACTTCAGTCCATCAAGTTAAATGAAATTTAACTGCTGTAGATAAAAATACCTCGCGAAAAAGATACCTGGCGACAGATGTTTGTTAACTTTTTAGGCATCAGGCTTCATCACCTAATCATAGTCTTGTCGAACAGAGCCGACTATATAGCTAAAATACTATTTAAATGATTATCTTAATTAGGCTTTTAGTTATACTGAAATTCAGCAAAAGCTAAAAACTTTCAGTCATAGGAAACAAGCATGGATAATAAACTATCAATCGGCATTAGTAGCTGTTTATTAGGTCATAAAGTGCGGTTTGATTCAGGTCATAAAAACAACGCATATATTAATAACACCTTAAGCGAGTATTTTGATTTTATCCCCTTCTGTCCAGAAGTGGATATTGGTTTAGGTATTCCGCGTGAAACCATTAGGTTAGTACTGATCGATGAAAAAGTGCATTGCGTTGGTTCAAGAACGCCAGATTTAGATGTCACTGAACGACTTAAAGATTGTGCTCAACAGCAGCAATCTTGGCAACAAAAGCTTAGCGGTTATATATTGAAAAAAGACTCACCCAGTTGTGGTATGGAGCGTGTGAGACTTTATAAAGGTGATATGCCAGATCGTATTGGCGTGGGTATTTACGCACAAAAATTGATGGAAAATTTTCCAGATTTACCTGTTGAAGAAGAAGGCAGGTTAGGCGATGCCATCTTGCGCGAAAACTTTATTCAACGAGTATTTATTTATGCTCGTTGGCAAAAACTATCGGCAGAAGTGTTTTCATTGCACAGCCTGAATTGTTTTCATGCTCAACATAAATACATTTTTATGAGTCATAGCCAGGCGTTGGCAAAAGAGCTAGGCCATTTCTTGGCGCAGGCCCATGCTGAGGTACCTAGTGAGGTCATGTCGCAATACTTGAAAAAAATGATGGTGATACTAAAAATAAAAGCCACTCGAAAAGGTCACGTGAATACCTTGCAACATCTGCAAGGTTATTTAAAAACCTCTATCAGCGTTGATGACAAAGCTGAACTAGTTGATATTATTGACCAATACCGTAATGGCTTACTGCCATTGATTGTGCCGATAACCTTATTACGCCATCATTTTCGACGCTTCCCACATGACTACATTACTGAGTCATATTATATGAAGCCGCACCCAAAAGAGTTGATGTTATTAAATAGTTTATAAACATTTCACTGACTTTTAGAAAAGTCAGTGAAAAAGCGATTAAGATCATTAATGGGAGTCAAGCGTGAAGATTGAAGTTATTGAAAACCCTGAAGCAGGGTTAATCGCTTTTTTAGATGAAAAAATTGCTGAATTTAACTGGGCGCATTGGGAAGTCAGTGAACGTAAAGCCATTGCGGTGAAGTTAAACGATGACAAAGGTGATGTTGTTGCCGGCGCCGCGGGACGAACCTTTGGTGATTGGTTAATGATCAACACCTTATGGGTATCAGATACACTGCGAGGCCAACAAGTCGGTAGCAAAATATTACATCAAATAGAGCAGGCGGCGCTAGCGAGAGGTTGTAATAAAGCCTTACTCGATACGTTGAATTTTCAAGCTATGCCATTTTATGAAAAACACGGTTATCAAGTGCAATGGACGCAGCAAGGTTATCCTAAAACTGGTTGTCGGTACTATATGATGAAACAGTTAAGCACATAAAATAATAGATTATTTTGGTTATTTTGGCTTTTATGGAAGTTTTAATGCAAGTTTATGGTGTTATCTAATTTTTTAGTTGAGCCACTTTAAATAATAGCTAGAGGAATTATTATCATGAACATTGTTTTATTGCTCAATAATGACATTGCCAGTAACTTGGCGTTAAATTTATTATTGCCCTCATTACAGGTGCATAATATTAAGGTGTTTTTATCCAGTAAAGTCGGTGGCAATAGTACACGCCCACAAGCCTTAAAGGAGTTAGCGCAATTTGAGCAACACGAGGTTTATCGCACGCTTGAGCAAGTACAGGCAAGTACCGAACTACCGGTGAATTTTAAAACTTATGCTGACATTACTCAGCAATACGCTATTGAGATAGAAACCTTAAATCAAATAAATTCAGTTGCTGGTTTGGCAAAAATTCAAGCATTTTCAGCTGATTTAATTATTTCTATTCGTTACGGGGTGATTTTAAAGCCGCCCGTTATTGCGCTGTCGAAACAGGGCGTGATTAATTTACATTCTGGGTTATTGCCAAATTATCGAGGCGTTATGGCAACGTTTTGGGCGCTGTTAAATGGCGATAAGCAGTTGGCGACAAGTTTGCACTTTATTGATGACAGCACGATAGATACGGGTAGTATTATTGCTAATTCAACATTGTCAGTGCAACAGGATAAGTCTTATCTGTGGCATGTGTTGTCTTTGTATGTCGGGGGGTGTCAATTGATCGAGCAAGCGATTAAGACGCTTGAACAGGGAGATGAAATCACAACGCTTGTTCAAGCGGGACAAGGTCATTATTTTACTTTTCCAAGCACTGAACAAATTACGGCCTTTACCCGATGTTTTGGCGCCTTGTATGAGCCAAATGAAATAGTAGATTTACTCAGTGTGATTACTGAAAAATAGGGTGTTTAAAAAGTGACTACGGCATTTTAATGACAGTATCCTAGCGAAAAGTCAGACTTATAATAAACTAACCATAAACCCTTCATTATAACGAACAATCAGGTTTAGAGGTTATTATGAGTATAGTACGGGTTAATGAATTCACTGCTGCAGCAAAAAAGTCAGCTGAACTTTATACTTTTTTACAGGCACTTGTGCCCTATATTACAGCATCTAAAGGGTGTATTTCCTGTGGGCTTTTAAAGCATCATGAGCATGGAGAGCAATTTATGATGATTGAGCGCTGGGATTGTATCGAAAGTCATCAGCTTGCCATTACCCATTATCCACAAGAAGACATGCAAGCGGCAATGAGTCTATTTGGTGTTGCGCCCAAAGGTAATTATTACAGGCTATGAGTTTAGGTTAATATTTTGATATTATTGAATTTAGTTAAGGATATAGAAAGTAATTAGTATGTATGAAAAATATGATGAAAATATGGTGTTACCTTCAATTCCATATAACTCGCCAACACTGCCTTATGAAAAACCAGAATTGGGGGTAAATTATTGGATTCAAGATGATCTTTTCCCAGTAAAGAAGGCCGTTGAGTTAGCGAATAAGTGCTATAACAAAAAGAAGTGGAAGTTAGGCTCACCCTACACTAAAGAACTTTGGCCAGGAATGCGTTCAAAAAACGCTTTAAGTAAAAGTGATTTACAATTTGTTGAAGATTGGGCGAAATCACAAGTTAATAAAGCTAATTTTTGGGTTGCTGAATCAGACAGTGTGGTGGTTGACAGTAATACGGCCATTTTGGTGGGAGCTGAAGAGGGTGAAGCAAGACCACATGTTGATAATCGAAAGTTATGTCGTTATGGCGCGGTATTGTATTTGAGCCAAAATCCGCCAGCGCATTCAGGCACTAGCTTTTATCGATTAAAATATGGCAATGGTGCTGCCGGTGGCAACTTGGTGCAAGCACCTTACTTAAATTTAGTTGATGCCCTTAAAGCCGATAGTTTACCAAAAGATGCTTGGTATGAAGATGTCGCCATAGAGAATAAATTTAATCGGCTAATTTTATTTAAAGGTAATATTGCTCATAGCGCCAGTGGTTATTTTGGCAATGAAAAAAGAACTAAGCGCTTGGCGATAACGTTTTTTTGGTTAGCAGAAGAGTAAGCTGAAATATGGCTACTAAGTTTATTTGGTCTATTAAATATGCCATTCATTAAAGAGTAAGTAAAATGTTAAAGGTTCTCTGGTTAGTGTGTTTTTTTGTTGTCTTGATTTGGTCTGGTATTGGGCCAAAAGATCAATTCACTTGGTTTTTAGAAGTATTGCCGGCGCTAATAGGTTTAGTATTGATAGTGATAAGTTTTCAGCGTTTTGAGTTAACGCGTTTGCTTTATAATTTGATATTACTGCATTGCATAGTGTTAATGGTCGGTGGTCATTATACCTACGCCGAAGTCCCCTTATTTGATACTATCGCAGATTGGATGGGGTCTGAGCGAAATAATTACGATAAAGTAGGACATTTTTTCCAAGGCTTTGTGCCCGCTTTACTTGCCCGTGAGATCCTTATTCGCAAAAGCATTGTTAATGGAAAAGCTTGGTTAAATGTCATTATTGTTGCTATTTGCTTGGCCTTTAGCGCCTTTTATGAATTGATAGAATGGTGGGTTGCTATCGCCTCAGGTGAAAATGCTGAAGCATTTTTGGGTACGCAAGGTTATATTTGGGATACCCAGTCAGATATGGCCTTAGCGTTATTAGGGGCGATTATTTCCATTATTGTCTTAGCTAAATATCATGACCGTCAACTGGCTAAAATTAGCGTAAGAGCAGCCAATTAATGAGTAACATATGACAGTAAATCAGGCGCTATTATGGCTATCAATCATTATATTCACTGTCTCTGGCTGTAGTTCTTTTTCTGTTGGCAATAGAGGAGGAACAATCAAAGTGGAGACTAAGGCCAAACAACCGAGTGTTATTGTTAATACTCAAGTTAAAGACAGCGTAAAGACCTAAAAATCACAGTGTAATTTTTAGGTCTTTACTGAAAATTATGCCATTAAAAGTTTCACGGCGTTGAGCAATTGCTGATGTAATTCATCATTAGTGAGCTTAGTATTTTCTACGTCAAAGTTATCAAAAAAGTTTGGTACAGATAACGATGCTTTTACTTGGCCGTCGAAGTAAGGCGCTGAACCTGTCGCTAACGCTAACACACTGCCGGCACCGCCTGGTCCAGGAGATGTGGCCAATAATAGCATGGCTTTATTTTGATAAACTTTTTTATCAATGCGCGAGGCCCAATCAAATAAGTTTTTATAGGCGGCACTGTAATTGCCGTTATGCTCAGCAAATGAAATAATAATGGCGTCACTTTCACCCAGTTTATTGAAGAAGGCTTTCGCGGCTTCAGGTTGACCTAATGCTATTTCCTTATCTTGGCTGAAAAGCGGTAGTTCAAAGTCGTTTAAATCGAGTATTTCAATGTCAACATTTGCCTGAACTTCAGCGGCTAGGTTAGCGGCATACGTGGCAAGTTTTTTGTTGATTGATTTACTGCTTGAACTTGCACCAAATGCGATTATTTTCATATTTATTCCTTGTTTATAACCTTGTTTATCGAGTTTTTTACAGCTTTTTGTAACATTGCTCTACAGTGTGACAAAATTTAGGTAAAATACCACCAATCAAATTTAGAATTTACTGATCTTATTTAGGATAGCCAGTGTCAAGTTACGAAAAACGTTTAAACAAATATATTAGTGACTCGGGCTATTGTTCGCGTCGATTTGCCGATAAATTGATCGAAAACAATCGTGTGACCATTAATGGCAAAGTACCAGAGCTTGGCACTAAAGTTGTGTCCGGTGATACGGTTTGTATTGACGGTAATGAGATTAAAGCCAGCGCGAGTAATCATACCGACCGAGTTTACATTGCTTATAATAAACCCATTGGTATTACCTGTACCACTGAGCGGCAAGTCAAAGGTAATATTATTGATGCTATTGGTCATACTAAGCGCATATTTCCTATCGGTAGATTAGATAAACCCTCAGAAGGGCTGATATTTTTGACCAGTGACGGTGATATTGTTAATAAAATATTACGGGCAGAAAATGCTCACGATAAAGAATATATTGTCAAAGTTGATAAGCCGATCAGTGAGCGCTTTGTTGAGCGTATGTCAAAAGGTGTCCCTATTTTAGGCACTATTACTAAACCCTGTATTGTCAAACATGAGAGTAAATATGTTTTTCGTATTATTCTTACCCAAGGTTTAAATCGACAAATTCGCCGTATGTGTGAATACCTGGATTATGAAGTGACTGAGTTACAACGCTCGCGCATTATGAATGTTGAACTGGGCAATTTACGTTCGGGAGAGTGGCGCGACTTAACTACAAGTGAAATGGCGGAGATAAACACCGCAGTGGCAGGCTCTCGTAAAACCGCACTGGGTGATGACTTTACTGCAGTAGAAATCACTGAAGCAGCAAGTACTGAAGCAGAAATTATTGACGATGACCATGCTGCAGTTGAAAAAGTGGCTATAACAGATAGTAAACATGCCAGTAAAACCATAGCGTCGAAATCACCGGCTGCTTCACGAACATTAACCCGCATCGATGTGAAAAAAACCACAGCAACATCATCAGGTAAAAAGCGTTTAAGTTTAAAAAAGAAAAGTTAGTTTAGGCAGAAAAATTAAGTTGAGTTATTAATTTCAGCGCCTAAAATTGGCTTAGGCTGAAGCGAATTTACTCAGGTTTAATTTTGCTTACTCCACTGCCGTATTATTTTAATATGCTGATTATCATCCTAGCGTTTTACCTTCAGTTTTTTAAATTTAATAAGTTTGCCGGCGAATACTGATCGGTTAATAGTGGCGATGCTGGCGGCCAATCTTGCGTCGTTGCTGTTGAGATCATTTTACGGCTAATTTTGGTGATATCGACATTAAATGGCGATAACTTTTCTTTTAACGCTTTAGCGCGCTGGGCGATAATATCAGCTTTAGGTAAAGCCTTAGCACTGGCTAATATAATGCGATTACTGTTGTTGTTATTTTTAACATTGAAAAAGTCGCCAAAAACGGCTTTATAAGTCGCTGATTCATAATTGTATAACTTACTCACCGAGAAGGTATTGGCCGCTACCACACCGTTATCGCTCAGTAAGCTTTTAACTTCTTGTAAGAACTCTTGGGTCATTAAATGTTCGGGTATGTAGTCACCGTTAAAGGCGTCGAGAATTATCCAATCGTATTGCTGTTTTTTTATCGCCGCACGTTTAACAAAAATGCGCCCGTCTTGTGCTACCGCGGTAATGTTTTTATTTTCAAAAAAGCCAAAATAGTTTCGTGCCACTTTAATGACTGCCGGATCTATTTCCACGTTAGTGATGCTCGCCTTCGGATAAATTTGGTGTAAGACATTTGACATGGTGCCGCCGCCTAAACCAATAATTAAAATACGCTCAGGGTTAGGGTTAATTAATAAACTCGAAAATAACATTTTTGTATAGTTAAAAACTAAGCGTTGCGGATCGTCAACTAACATACAACTTTGTTGAGTTTTAGCACTTTTAACATTGAATTTTAAGCAGCGTAACCCGCTATATTCTTCGACTAATATGTTGCGATATAACGAACGCTCACTGTGAATAGTTTTGCCCATTGCTTGTGTACTTAAGGCTGAACTAATCAGAGCGTTGCTGATGATGGCGATTAGGAGGCTAGTGACTAATTTATTCATCTGCAGATCCTTGCTGATTACTAGTAGGGTTATTAAGGCTATTTTTAGACTGATTGATACGATGAAAGATCATGGCGGTAATACCCAACACAATAAGTGCGCTGCTAAACACCATAATAATATCGTTAACCTCAAACAGTAACACCAAGTAAAACGAGGTGATAATGGTGCCCAAAGCACTGCCGAGTGTTGAAACAAAGTAGAGAAAGCCAGCGACTTGGCCGCTTTTGTTTTTATCAGTCACTAACAAGCGCACCGAGTAAGGTGAAATCATACCCAATATCACGGTTGGCACAAAGAACAAGGCCATTGATGCTAATAATGAACCATAACGGGTATCTTCAATGGCAAGAAATATAGCTTCCATGATCCCTTGTGAAGAAAAGGCTACCGGTAAAATAGCGATCCCCGCACAGATGAAAATTAATCCGTAACGGTGTAAAGAAGCCGCTTTGGTCGATAACTTCCCACCGGCTAAATAGCCAAAAGATAAACTCAGCATAAATACTGTGATTATGCTGCCCCAAATATGAACACTACTGCCGAAAAATGGCGCTAAAATTCTGCCACCTAATAGTTCAATACCCATAATACAAAAGCCACTAGAGAAGGCCAGTAAATAAATCATCGGGTTTTGCCAGGCTATATTATGGTTATTTTCATTTGTCATTTAGCTTACTACTTCAGTTATTAGCGCTGTTTTTGTCAGCATACTCATTTATCTTAAACATAACGGCGTTGAGATACTAGGCACAAAAAAGGCTTGTGATAAAAAACAAGCCTTTAAGAAAAACATCACTATGGATTGATGTTGATGTGATGTTTTATTTAGCGCGTGATTTTTTAGCTGCTTTCTCTTTAGCTGCTCTTTCTTTAGCGAGTAAAGGTTTTAAGAATCTCGCAGTATGAGAGCCTTTATGTTCAGCCACTTGCTCTGGCGTGCCTGTGACTAATATTTCGCCACCACCTGAACCTCCTTCTGGGCCTAAATCTATCACCCAATCTGCGGTTTTTATGACGTCTAAATTATGCTCAATCACTACAATGGTATTGCCATGGTCACGTAAACGATGAATGACCTGCAATAACTGTTTAATATCGTGAAAATGCAAACCAGTGGTGGGTTCATCTAAAATGTAAAGCGTTTTACCGGTATCGCGTTTTGATAACTCTTTCGATAATTTTACCCTTTGTGCTTCACCGCCCGAAAGTGTGGTGGCTGACTGACCCAGTTTTATATAAGTGAGGCCAACATCCATCAAGGTTTGTAACTTACGTTTTATGGCGGGAATGGGTGAGAAAAACTCACAAGCATCTTCAACGGTCATATCAAGCACTTCATGAATGCTTTTGCCTTTGTATTTTACTTCTAAGGTTTCACGGTTATAACGTTTACATTTACACACGTCACAGGGTACATAAACATCAGGTAAAAAATGCATTTCAACTTTAATTAAGCCGTCACCCTGACAAGCTTCACAGCGTCCACCTTTAACATTAAAGCTAAAGCGACCGGCTTTATAACCCCGTGATCGCGACTCTTGTGTGGCGGCAAAAATATCACGAATAGCGGTAAACATACCTGTGTAAGTGGCGGCATTAGAACGTGGCGTTCTGCCAATCGGGCTTTGGTCAATATCGATGACTTTATCAAGTAAATGTAAACCCATAATTTCTTTATAGGGTGCGGGTTCTTGTGTGGTTGCACCATTTAATTCAATATGAGCAAGTTTGTACAAGGTATCGTTAATCAGCGTTGATTTTCCTGAGCCTGAAACGCCAGTAACGCAAGTCATTAAGCCATTAGGAATAACTAAATCAACATTTTTTAAGTTATTACCTGTGGCGCCTTTAAGTTCAACAACATTATTTTTGTCAAAAGGCACTCTAACCTTAGGTGTTTCAATGCGCTCCTTACCTGATAAGTATCTACCAGTAAGTGAGTCTTCACATGCTAGAATATCATCAACATTGCCTTCAGCAATAATATGACCGCCATGAACACCAGCGCCAGGACCAATATCAATAACGTAGTCAGCGGCGCGAATCGCATCTTCATCATGCTCTACCACGATAACGGTATTGCCTAAATCACGTAAATGGATCAGGGTTTCTAATAAACGTTCATTATCACGTTGATGCAAACCAATCGATGGCTCATCTAAAACGTACATCACCCCGACTAAACCGGCTCCTATTTGGCTCGCTAAACGAATACGTTGCGCCTCACCACCGGATAAAGTGCCTGCGGCGCGTGACAAGTTAAGGTAATTTAAACCGACATTGACCAAAAAGCCTAAGCGATCACAAACTTCTTTCAGAATTTTTTCAGCAATTTGTCCTTTTTGCCCCGTTAACTCCAGGTTCTGGAAGAACGCCAAGGCATCGGCAATGGCATATTCAGCCACCTCAGTTAATGGGGTATTACCCACAAAAACATTACGCGCTTCTAAGCGCAGTCGACTACCGTTACAGTCTGGGCAACTTTGGCTATTAAGATATTTAGCTAACTCTTCACGTACCGCGTTAGATTCTGTTTCGCGGTAGCGGCGATCCATATTATTTAAAATACCTTCAAACGGATGTTTGCGAATCACAATGTCACCACGGTCATTCATGTATTTAAATTCAATTTTTTGTTTGCCACTGCCGGTTAAAATCACTTGTTGAGTTTTTTCATCTAACTCATTGAAGGGTAAATCTAAGGGAAATTGATAATGATCAGCTAATGCTTGCAACATTTGATAATAATAGAAATTACGCTTATCCCAACCACGAATAGCGCCACCGGCTAAGCTTAACGCTGGATTGGCAATAACACGACTTTGGTCAAAAAACTGTTGATTACCTAAGCCATCACAGGTTTGACATGCACCTGCCGGGTTGTTGAAAGAGAACAAACGTGGTTCTAATTCTTGCATGCTATAGCCACATTTCGCGCAGGCAAAATTAGCTGAAAACACTAACTCCTCTCTTTTGGGGTCATCCATAAAGCCAATTTTCACCGTACCTGAGGTCAGTGTAAGCGCGGTTTCAAAAGATTCAGCAAGGCGTAATTGAATATCTTCACGCACTTTAAGACGGTCAACGACCACCTCAATAGTATGTTTTTTCTGTAGCTCTAAGGTCGGTGGATCGGATAAATCACAAATTTCGCCATCTATTCGAGCACGAATATAGCCTTGTGCGGCCAGATTATCGAGTAACTTAACATGCTCACCTTTACGGTCTTGTAGCACCGGTGCTAAGACCATTACCTTAGTGCCTTCTTCAAGCGCTAATACCCGATCAACCATTTGTGAAATGGTTTGTGCCGCTAGCGGTTGATGATGTGTTGGGCAACGGGGTTCACCAACACGAGCATAAAGCAGGCGTAAATAATCATATATTTCGGTGATAGTGCCGACCGTTGAACGCGGATTGTGCGAAGTCGACTTTTGCTCAATTGAAATGGCCGGAGATAAACCTTCAATGTGATCGACATCAGGCTTTTCCATTAAGGATAAAAATTGGCGCGCATAAGCAGAAAGTGATTCTACATAACGTCTTTGTCCTTCAGCGTACAAGGTATCAAAGGCTAAGGAAGACTTGCCTGAGCCGGAAAGACCGGTGATAACAATTAATTTGTCGCGAGGAATATCTACATTAATATTTTTCAAGTTATGAGTGCGAGCACCCCTGACTTCAATTTTTTTCATAATGATATGGTGACCAGTTTAACGCCCGAGGCTTGTTGTACGAAATACCTGTATGCAAAGATCAGACTGATTGTAAATTACCTTAGGTTCTAGCAAGGTTAAATAATTATTAACAACAAAATACGACCCGAGTAGGGCTGTTTTTACAGTAAATTATCCTAAAGCTTGTTTTACCTGAACATAAAGTTAGAATCGCATATTATTGCACAGTTTTTTAATCCAAATTCAGCTAAAATCTCTGTTTTTGTTCATTCAAAACCCGTGTTAAGATGTGTGCGTTTATATATACCCGTTCCACTTCAAGATGCAGATTTGAGCAAGTCGAGAAAGGGTATAGCTATAGCCCCTATAAATTAAGAGTTAACACCTTCATGAGTGCATCTGGTTTAAATAGTATTGAGAAGAAGGCCGCCATATCGTTAGCATCGGTATTCGGCTTACGAATGCTTGGCTTGTTTATGATCTTGCCTGTGTTTGCCATTTATGGTGAAGAACTTATTGGCTATAGCCCTATTTGGCTTGGCTTAGCGATTGGTGCCTATGGATTAACGCAGGCATTGTTACAAATTCCTATGGGGATTTTATCGGATAAATTTGGTCGAAAACCCGTTATTTTAGTAGGATTGTTGATATTTCTTCTCGGTAGTATTGTCGCGGCGATGTCAGAAACTATTTATGGTGTGGTACTAGGTCGTGCATTGCAAGGTATGGGTGCGATAGCCAGTGCGATATTGGCCTTAGCGGCAGACTTAAGTCGTGAAGAACAACGACCAAAAGTCATGGCGACCATAGGTATGTTTATTGGACTTTCATTTACTATTGCTATGATTATTGGCCCAATAGTCGCGCAAGCGTTTGGTTTGAGTGGCTTGTTCTGGTTTATTGCGATATTAACCCTATTTGCCATGCTAACGATTCAATTTATTGTCCCTAATTCAATTAATACCGCCCCTAAAGGTGACAATGTTGCACTGCCCTCAAAACTTGGTCGCTTGATTCGTGACGGGCAATTGTCACGTTTAAATTGGGGGGTATTTATTTTACATATGGCTTTAACCGCGTGTTTTGTCACTCTACCAAAGCAATTTGTTGAGAATGGTTTAGCGCTTGAACAACATTGGCAGCTTTATTTACCGACCTTAATTGGCTCGTTTTTTCTGATGGTGCCCTTTATGATCATCGGATTGAAAAAACAAAAAGAGACGCAAATGTTTAGCGCCGCAGTAGCCTTGCTAGCGATAGCCTTATTATTACTCTGGTATCTGCCCACTAGTCTGACGACATTAATTGTCTTGGTCATGATGTTTTTTACCGCCTTTAATTACTTAGAAGCGACCATGCCATCAATATTGTCACGCATTGCACCTGCCGGAGTAAAAGGCAGTGTGATGGGCATTTATTCTAGTAGCCAGTTTTTAGGCGCTTTTGCTGGTGGTATTCTTGGCGGCTTTATTGCTGGTGAATTTGGTGAGCAAACGATATTTTTAGTCACAGGTTTATTTGCGCTGGTTTGGTTGCTATTAAGTTTGGGCATGAAGCCGTTGAAAAAATCTAAGGCTTATAGTTTTGCAACCAATATTATTAGTGATGAAAAAGCGCGTGACATAGCACAACAACTCAGTGAAATGCCGGGCGTAATTGAAATTACTATCATGCATGACGAGGCGGTGGCTTATTTGAAAGTGGATGATAAAACTGCTGATCTTGCTGGTATCAAAGCACTGCTCAATCCATAGTGAGTGTGTACTTTTATCATTAATCTCCAAGGTTATTAAGCCAAACTCAAAGGCTTTTAATTTACCATGGTGATGAAATCAGTGATATTTTTTCCTGCTATTTGTATACTGATTTCATCATCAAGCACTTTTCCCATCATGGCAGCGCCTATAGGCGACTGTGGCGTAATAACCACGATATTAATGGTATTACTCTGCACAGCTAACTTGCAGCGATAACCACCAGCCGCGGGCGCAAGAAAAAACCACTGTTGTTTATCAATATCTTTTTCCAACTGCACCACTGAGCCAATGTTTATTTCTGGTTTTTTCTGTAATGCGGTCAGAGGAATACTTTGTAAGCGTTTAATGGCATAGCGAATCTCGTCCACACGTCTTGACTGGCCTTCGGCTAGGTAACTTTGCTCTATTGCCAAGGTGTCATATTGTGTTTCTGCGACTGACTGATCGTCGGTCGCCGCCTTATGGGCATTATTTGCTGCCACTAATGCCAAGACTAATTCCTGCTGCAGTTGCTCAGTGATTTGACCAATGATGCTATTTTTGTCGATGTTAATAATACCCCTCCTTATGAGCTACAGCCCAGCATAGCAATGTTTACGGCACAGCATACTCAGTTTATGTCGAAAGTAAACGGGCACTTTTTACGACCGTGAATTCAGCCAGTAACAATCCCTATCTGACAGGTGTCAAAATAAAGCTTGAGTTTTGCCTTAGTAGCAGATATTTTAGACACTGGCTGGTTCGAGTAAAAAACATGAACTAGCTTTAAATATAATACCCATCGAAATAAGTCAGTGACAATAGCTAACGTGTGTGATTAAAAGCAGATGTTTATTGTTGCAGACTAAACATAAGTACCTGCATCCATGTAGACAAAGCAGGTATGGATTATTCAGGCCACCTCAGAATGATCGATACTTTATTTCAATGGCTATAAATTAATATGACAACCACAAAAGTGACTTACTATGAATAATAATGCTGCCTTTCCACACTTATTAGCGCCATTAGATTTAGGCTTTACCTCCTTAGCTAACCGAACATTAATGGGCTCAATGCATACTGGCCTTGAAGAAGAAAAGGGCGGTTTTGATAAACTCGCAGCATTTTATCAAGCACGCGCAAAAGGCGGTGTTGGCTTGATTGTTACCGGTGGTATTAGTCCTAACACTCGAGGTCGCTTAACCCCTTTTGGTTGTGAGTTAAGTAGATTTTGGCACGTGGGTAAACACAAAAAAATTACCACAGCTGTGCATCAATACCCAACAAAAATTTGTTTGCAGTTATTACATGCCGGCAGATATTCATATCACCCGTTTAGTGTTTCAGCCAGTAAAGTAAAGTCGCCGATTAACCCTTTCACCCCAAAAGCTATGTCAGTACGCCAAATCAAAGGCACGATTAAAGACTTCGCTTATTCGGCAAAACTCGCAAAAAGAGCGGGCTATGACGGTGTTGAAATTATGGGTTCTGAAGGCTACCTGATTAACCAATTTAGCTGTGTAAAAGTCAATAAACGCACCGATGAATGGGGTGGCAGCATTGAAAACAGAATGCGTTTAGCGATTGAAACTATTCGTGCGGTGCGAGCAAGCGCTGGCGATGATTTCATTATTATATTTCGTTTATCTATGCTCGACTTAGTTGATGGCGGCAATAGTTGGCAAGATGTTGTTACTATGGCTAAAGCGGTTGAGGCAGCAGGCGCGACTTTAATTAATACGGGTATTGGTTGGCACGAAGCACGTGTTCCTACTATTACAACCTCAGTGCCACGCGCCGCATTTACTTGGATCACCGAGCGAATGAAAAAAGAGATCAAGGTGCCTTTAATTACCACAAATCGTATTAATACTCCTGAAGTGGCAGAAAAAATATTGTCGACAGGCCAAGCTGATATGGTGTCAATGGCGCGACCATTTTTAGCCGACGAAAATTTTGTTGCTAAAGCCGCGGCCAATAAAAGTGATGAAATTAATACCTGCATTGGTTGTAACCAAGCGTGTTTAGACCACGTGTTTAATCAGCAACGTGCGTCATGTCTGGTCAACCCAACAGCCTGTTATGAAACTGAATTGACCTTTGAAAAAACTACCGCCAAGAAAAAAATTGCTGTGGTTGGCTCAGGGCCTGCAGGTTTAGCATTTAGTGTTTATGCCGCTCAACGTGGTCACAGTGTAGAGATATTTGATCGGGGCAGTGAAATTGGTGGCCAGTTTAACTACGCCAAGCAAATACCAGGTAAAGAAGAGTTTTTTGAAACCTTACGTTATTTTAACAAGCAAATTGAGCTGTTAGGCATTGGCTTAAATCTAAATCAAGAACAAAGCGCAGAACAGTTAATTGCGGCCGGCTTTGACGAAATAGTGCTAGCAACAGGCATTGTACCCAGAGCGCTTGACATTAAAGGCATTGAACATGAGAAAGTTAAATCTTATATTCAAGTATTACGCGATAAAGAACCGATAGGTAAGCGTGTTGCCATTATTGGCGCCGGGGGTATTGGGTTTGATGTCGCTGAATTTTTAGTCGAAGAAGAATCGTTGACGACAAACCCTGACAAATGGTTAAAAAGCTGGGGTATCGATAAAGAGTATCAAGAAAATGGTGGCTTATCCGGCAAACCTGTTCAAGAAACCCCTGCTCGTGAAGTTTATTTACTTCAACGTAAAACCAGTAAAGTGGGCGGCGGTTTAGGTAAAACTTCCGGTTGGATCCATCGCTCTACTTTGAAAAAAAATGGCGTGAAAATGTTAGCGGGCGTTACTTATCAAGAGATTAATGATGAAGGTTTAGTTATTTCTGTTGATGGTGAACAGCAAACGCTAACAGTAGACCATATCATTATTTGTGCAGGGCAAGAATCTGAACGTGGTCTTTACCAAGAGTTGCAAGCACAAGGCGTGACGGCACATTTAATTGGTGGTGCTAAGATTGCGGCTGAACTTGATGCAAAACAGGCCATTAGACAAGCAGCAGAATTGGCCGCTAAAATCTAATCAAACGGTTTTTAAAACGGCTGATGACTCTGCTACACAGGCTATCGCTCAGTTTATAAAATAAAATATAGCCTGGCTCTATGTTCACAACCTACTTCTTGTTAGTGTGGTTGTGAACATTAAACCTGCTCGATATTGCTGTAAATATCGACAATTTATCACCATCAAGTCAACGTGTTGCACATACAGGCATTAATATGTTTCAACTCGTAGAGGATCTTGCGGTACAATCAGGCTAGTTTACTTTGAAAATAATACTTAGATTGAATGAATCATAATAAAACACTTAATTTAGCTACTACTCAAGCGGGCAACCGCTAATATGGTTATCGTTAATTCTAACGTTGGGATCGCAAATACCGATATAGATATTGCCCATTGCGCTGCTGATTTTAAGCAAATGCTCTTGGCTGAAATTGTTCAAGCAAAGTCACGTATTTATATTTCTGCGCTTTATATTCAAGACGATGCAGCAGGCAGAGAAGTGCTGGCCGCTTTATATCAAGCAAAACAGCAGACCCCAACATTAGATATTTGTTTGTTTGTTGATTTTCATCGCGCACAACGCGGTTTGATCGGTGAAAAAGAGTCTGGTGGTAATCGTGATCTCTATTTAGCACTTGAACAGCAACATCAAGTATCGATTAATATTTACGGTGTACCGGTTAAACGTAAGGAATTACTTGGCGTTTTACATTTAAAAGGCATGGTGATCGATAACGTGCTGCTGTACACCGGAGCGAGTATTAATGATGTGTACTTACAACAAGCGGGGCGTTATCGTCTCGACCGCTATTATCGCTTAGACAGCCAAGCGCTAGCGGATAATTTTTGCCAGTACCTGCAAGATTACTTTATTGACTCAAGTTTGGCACCACGATTAAACCACGGCGAGTTGCCAGACAGCAAAATAGTAAAACGCAATATTCTTCGTTTAACTCGATTATTAAAGTCATCAACATATCGTCCATTTAGTGCCGATCAACGCGACTATAAAGCTGATGATATTCAAACGTCTATGTTTGTTGGTTGCGGTCGCAGAGGCAATCAACTTAATCGTGTTATTAGAGACTTAGTACGCAGCAGTCGCGATACTTTAGTTATTTTCACCCCTTATTTTAATTTACCTAAACCTTTATTAAGAGATTTAGATGCCGCACTAAAGCGTGGTGTTAAAATCAGCTTTATTGTGGGTGATAAAAAAGCCAATGATTTTTATAATGCCGATGAAGCCACCTTCTCCACGGTTGAGGTTGTGCCTTATATTTATGAACGTTTATTAGCAACTTTCTTGTCACGACGTCAAAAATATTTGGATAATGGCACGTTATCGCTAAGGTTATGGCAGCATGACAATAACAGTTTTCATTTGAAGGGCTTAGTGGTTGATGAACGCTATCACTTGTTAACCGGCAGTAACCTAAACCCAAGAGCCTGGGCGTTAGATTTAGAAAATGCTATTTTGCTTGATGATGAAAAAGGTCAATTATTAGATAAATTTACTGCAGAATTTCAACGTATTAGCCAACACACAAAAAAAATAGATAAACCAAGCGACATCGAGAGTGTACAAAGTTATCCTGATAAACCTCGTAAGCTACTGAAAAAATTACGTATGACACAAATAGATCGCTTACTCAAACGCTTTCTTTAGTGGTGAATGTTGAGTTTTGTTAACAATTTCACTCAGTAACTAAAAAGCATAATGACCACATTATGCTTTTTTATTATGTGAAGCTAAGTGGCATTGATAATGCTGACTTTAGCGCAAGTGACTAATAAAGGCTGAAATTGAGCAAGCTGATATCATTTATCGTTAAGGGCGTAGAGCTTTAATTGCTGACTTACACTAAGTCCCGCAATGACTTCTTTCTGACAAAGCCGTTAAGATACAAGCCTAATGGCGGGTATTTTTTTGCTAACTTGGGGTATAAATCTGTTTGGCTGGATTAAAACTCACCCAAGAGGTTAAGACGTATTTATTCGATGAAATAGGAATGTTGCCTCGGTGAGTATGAGTAAAACCGCATGGCGCAATAACCATACTACCGGCATTAGGCTTAATGCTTTTATTTTGGTAATAAAAGTCAGTTTCACCACCTTCCTCAACATCATTTAAATAAATTAAAAACAGTAATACCCTATGCAGCGCTTTGTTCTCACCGGGTTGTGGAAATATTTCTGAGTGCCAATAGCCATAATTACCCTTACCTTGTTCATAACGTTGGGCGTTAACCGGGGCTAAGTGAAACAAATACTTTATCAAGTTAAATAAGTTAGGTTTGCCCACTTCTTCAAAGTTATCAACAGTCAATACTACGGCCTGCTTGGTTTTAGGATGTTGTACTGTTAGCGATATACCGCCAATTAAACTAAAAAAATATTTGCCAATATAATCGGTAATTTGTTCGCTACAGGCCTGTAAAATTGTTTGCAATGCCGGTTGAAACTCTGCATGTTGACCGAGATAAATATCGTGGCTGAGCTTTTTAGTGGTATCAACGCCGTTACCCGTTCTGCCGGGCACTTGGTGTGGGCTATTGTCAAAATCGAGGATGAATTTTTTACAAAACTCGGGACTGAGTGCGTTAGGGTATACTTCAATAAAGTCTGTCATGGCTATTTTCTTATTACTCATCTGGCTTTAGCATACAACAAACTAGCGCTAATTTAATTACCTTGCTGAAAAATCTCTGTAGTATGTGTCGCAATGTTCATTTACTAAGCCTTGTTCTTCAATTGGTTTTTCAATTGGTATTAGGCTTAATGAAATGACAATCACCCAATACCGAGCTATCGATCTACTCAAGTGTTGATAGCAGCAATTAAAATAGTTAATTATTTATATAACAAAGCAATGTAGAGAGTCATTATGATTAAAGAATGTATAAGACCAAGATTTTGTGAAACGGATGGGCTAGGTCACATTAATAATACCGTAGTTGCACAATGGTTTGAGGGCGCACGCGATCCAGTTTTTAAATGGTTCTCACCTGATTTAAACCTAACAGATTGGAAATTAATTTTAGCTAAAACGACGGTTGAGTTTCATGCTGAGCTGCAATATGGCACTGATGTCGAATTAAAAACCTATATTAGCCGCATTGGCAATAGCTCGTTTGACGTCTATCAAGAAGCTTGGCAGCAAGATAAAAAATGTGCATCAGGTACTGCTGTAATGGTGCATTTTGACCATAAAACTAAAAAATCACAAAAGATATTAGCACCAACAATTAGTATTATGAATGAGCATTTCATTGAATAATTAGCGTTATCAATTACTTTTATATCGGTCTTTATTTTAATTAACCTCAGTTAGATTTTCATAAAAACACCCTGAGTTAAGAGCAAGCAAAGTAAAATTGCACTCAGTTAGTGCGGTTACATGAATTTTTACGATGAAAATCAAAGTGCTTTAAAAACTTTATCTGAGACCAGTTTACTAGCGAAAAACCGTTATATTCTGGTGGGTCGTTATTAGGGTATTAGCAATAAAGTATTTTACAAAAATAGTGCAAACCTAGCGTAATTTTTTACTCGTAGTGTTAGAATCTAGGTATTGTTATAAAAAATAAATATTCTGAGCGAGTTGACGTTTGGAAAGTACTAAATTAGTAAAGTAATACTTTACTGCAAATATAGGATTTTGTTCATGGCTGGTGTCAATAAAGTAATAATTTTAGGTAACTTAGGGAAAGACCCTGAAGTGCGTCATATGCCTAATGGTGGAGGGGTTGCTAACCTTACTATTGCAACTTCTGAAACTTGGAAAGACAAGCAAACGGGTGAACAAAAAGAAAAAACTGAATGGCACCGTGTGGTGATGTTTGGCAAACTAGCTGAAATTGCTGGTGAATATTTAAAGAAAGGTTCTAAAGTTTATATTGAAGGCGCTTTGCAAACACGTAAGTGGCAAAACCAACAAGGCCAAGACCAATACACGACTGAAATTGTTGTTCAAGGCTTTAACGGTACGCTGCAAATGTTAGATTCTCGTGGCGGTAGCGGAGCCAGTGCAGGCGGTTTTAACCAGCAAGCTCCTCAACAATCAGGTGGCTTTCAACAGCAACAACCACAACAACAAAGTGGTGGTTTTAACCAGCAAGCTGCACCTCAGCAAGCCTATAATAAACCTGCACAGCAAAGTGGTGGCTTTCAACAGCAACCAGCTCAGCAATCATCTTCACAACAGTCCGGTGGCTTCCAACAACAGGCTGCGCCGCAACATTCTGGTGGTTTTCAGCAGCAACAAGGTGGCTCTCAACAGAATGCACCTAAAGTGAATCCACAAGAACCAACTATTGATTTTGATGATGACATCCCGTTTTAGCACATAGTTAATTAATAACTAGCTTCTGAGAAAACAGTTGTTATAGGGTAAATAATATAAAAAAGGTGAGCATCTGCTCACCTTTTTCCGTTTTAAAACCAAAGTGTTATATAAAAATTACTGTTTAACACCCATTTGACTAATTAAGTGTGCTGCTTTTTTATTTTAAGCATTAAAAATGAGCAGATAATTAATCAACTTGGTATAACTCACTCATTGACTATGGCACTAGCACAATGGGTATGCCGACATGATGAGCTAATTTATTAGCCACACTGCCGAGTAATATGTCAACAATCTGAGATCGTCCTTGGCGGCCGACAAAGAGCATATTCGCGTGTAATGCTTTAATTTGCTCTTTTATTACGGTGGCAGGATCACCCCAAATAAGATCTGTGGTGATCTCTACGTTTACATTGTGGTATTTTTCAACTAATGGCGCTAACACTTTAGCTCTGGTATCGTTTTCTTCAGCTGTTTGATCTACTATGATTGGCGAGGTACCTTCAAGTAGTACAGGTTGTAAATATGACCAATCTTTTACCATTAATAACATTACCTTAGCACCAGTTTTATTGGCTAAATCAATGGCTCGCTCAACGGCTCGTAAACTCCACTGACTGCCATCGACGGCAACAAGGTATAAAGGTTTTTTCATTTTATTCTCCTGAAAGTAATCCCCGCTTATGCCACCACTTTTGATATTTCTGTTTTATACCAAAGGCTATGGGTTAAGCCCGGTTCGATTAAGTTATTGGTTATCACGATAGTAAAAATGTGCTGTTCGTTCAAGTTGAACTCGCAAGCTTTTTGATACAAATCAATATATTGATCAATTAAATAATCTGTTTGGTTGTTAGTGAGTGTCGTTTAAAATCAGGTTAGAAAAGTAGCAAGCATCAGCATAAATAACGCCATACTCAATAGTGACTAAGTACTTGTAGCTATGGTATTACCGTCAACACATTCGCGAGTAAAAATCTCACCAGTGAAAGTGTTTTTAGGGGAAATATTACCAGCGACAATATTACCAGCGACAATTTTTTCAGGAAAAATTTCACTGTCGACAATATCAAGGCACTTACTGTGTGGAAAAATTTTCTTTTGAGCTACAACCCAGTTTAGGTCACTTTATGGCTTAACTAAGAGTTGTTTTAGTGCTACCTCTAATGAAGGGTATTGAAACTTAAAGTTATTATTGAGTAGCTTGCTCGGTAAAACGTTTTGGCCATATAGGACTAAATCTGCTGACTCGCCCATTAATGCACGTAATACAAAAGCTGGAACTCTGAACAGACACGGGCGTTTGAGTACGGCACTTAAGGTTTCTGAAAACTCTTGATTACTGACTGGCATAGGCGCTGTAGCATTGATAATACCCGTGAGTGAAGTTTGGTAGACTGCCGCTAACAAAACAGCAACCATGTCATCAATGTGTATCCATGACATAAATTGCTCACCGCTAGCAATAGGTCCACCAAGGCCAAATTTGAATGGCAGTAACATTTTTTGCAACGCACCACCGTTTTCAGCCAAGACAATACCGGTTCTTATAATGCAAACGCGGGTTTTATCTGACGCGGCAGTTTGGGCTATTGCTTCCCACTTTTGGCAAACCTTGTGACTAAACTCATCGTGTATCTCTTGGTAGCTCTCATCTATCGCTAATGCGCCTTGGCGGCCATAAAAGCCGATAGCACTGCCGGAAATTAAACTATGTGGCGGATTAGTCGCTGCTTGTATTTTTTCAACTAGCTTTTGGGTTATTTTCCAGCGACTTTGGCAAATAGTATTTTTTTGTGCCTTTGACCATCTTTTGTCAACAATGGCTTCACCGGCTAAATTAATAACCACATCAAGTTCATTAAAGTCAATATCGCCAAGTGTACTGATAAATTCAATATTATCAGGCAGTATGTTAGCGGTTTTTGCAGGATTACGGGTTAAAACAATAATGCGTTCGGCACTCAGGTGCTGGATCAGTGCTCGACCTATCAGGCCGCTACCTCCGGTAATAAGAATATTCATCATTGTTCCTTGAGTTAACGCTTGTCTAAATAAGTTATTAATCACTTAGATATATTAGGTTTTATATAATAGTTATACCGAAAAATTTAGTTTATGGATCACTGTATAACAATATACGGTAGCAATAAACTATAACAGTACAGTGTGTTAGTAATGTAACACAGGCAATAAAAAAGCTCCCACAGGAGCTAATTTATCATTAGGTATATCATTAGGTAAGTAAAGTAAAAAATTTAGTAGTAGATGTCTTCTTTGTTGTGCGCTTGAGGATCTTCAATAATCTCTTCAAAGCCAACGGCAAAACTATCGTTGTGATCGGTATTTGCCAAATAAATAGTGCGGGTTGAACCATCAATCCAAGTCACCGTGCCGCTACCTTTTTTACTACCGCATTTCATACCAATATGTAGGTCTTTAAATTCCACTGTGTTTTCTCCTCGTTTGTTGTCGAATATCGAATTGGGCATTCGATTAAGCAAACGCTACAATTTAATTAGAATAACTATCGTCAAAATAGTTCAAATATTCTGCAGTTAACGTACTTTTTTTCGACAGGAACGAGTTATTATAAAGAGAAAAATATTCAGATCTAGTTATTTTTAAGGCTTAACACTGATACCTAAAACAGCCGGCTTGTTAGCGCCTGTTACCGCGGGAATGTTACCAAAAATATTTTTATCAAATGCCAAGGCTAGCCAAGCAAATGCCATGGCCTCTAATGAATCACTATTAATATTTTTGGTTTGAGTATTTACTACTGAATGCTTGTTAAGCTTTTGATTTAATAATGAAACTAAGTAATTATTTTCAATGCCGCCACCACAAAGGTATACGTCAGACTTGGTACTTAGTTGGTTAATTTCTTGTGCGATCGTCTCGGCGGTTAAGGCGGTTAATGTTGCTTGAATATCGGCAGGTTTTAATCGACTTTGGTCGGTAAATTTTGCTAACCATTGGGCGTTAAAATACTCTCGACCAGTACTTTTAGGGGCAGCTTGCGAGAAGTAGGGTTCACTTAACATTGCTTGCAGTAATTTATGGCAGACTTGACCTGAATTGGCCCACTGGCCTTTAGCGTCATAGCGTCCTGACTGGTGCAGTTCAAACCAATAATCCATTAAGGCATTGCCTGGACCGGTATCAAAACCCGTGGTTTTATGTGGGGCATTTTTTGGCAGAAAAGTAATATTAGCAATACCACCAATATTGACCACAAAAACGTCTTTTTCAGTTGAGCCAAAAATAGCTTGGTGAAAAGCAGGTACTAATGGCGCTCCTTGGCCACCTAGAGCAATATCTTTAGTTCTAAAGTCACCAACCACGCGAATGCCGGTCAATAATGCTAAGGTTTGTAAACAGCCTATTTGCAGGGTAAAAGGTGTGGTTATCTGTGAGGTTTTCACCGGGCGGTGTCGAATGGTTTGCCCATGACAACCGATGGCGGTGATATCTGCTGAAGAGAGTTTTTCTTGCTGTAAAAATTTTATAATGGCTTGAGAAAATTGCTGAGCTAACTCGATATTAAGGCTACCAGCGCGATCAATTTCATTAGCGCTAGTGTTATATAAACTCATTATTTTTTGTTGGGTGTTGTTATCGTAAGCCTGATAATAGCTTGCAAGTAAACTTGCGCCATTGGCTTGTTCTGGTTGTTCACCATCAAATTCGACTAACGCGAGATCAATGCCATCGGCGCTAGTGCCTGACATTAGACCAATATATCGCATTTTGTTGTTCATATTATTCCGCGCTTGACTGCATACTGAGCATTATACGTCGTGAGCCCATAAGCTCTGCTAGTCGCTGTTTCGCGATCACGTCAAATGCTTGTCTATATTTACTGCTAATAGGTTCAGCGTCTGGCAGTTTCACCGTTCTAGGATTGCGATGTACACCATTAAGTAAAAATTCATAATGCAAATGTGGTCCTGCTGCTAAGCCGGTAGAACCGACATAACCAATGACCTGTCCTTGTTTGACGCGTTCGCCTTTTTTAACGGCCCGTTTTGAAAAGTGAATATATTTGGTTTCAATACCGTTGCCATGCTGTAGAAATACGTGGTGGCCATTGTACTTGTCGTAACCCGCTTGTACGACCTTACCATCACCTGCGGCAACAACTGGTGTACCTGTTTTAGCCGCATAGTCGGTGCCACGGTGGGCCTTCCAACGTTTTTGTACTGGATGGAAACGTTTGAGTTTAAAATTAGAACTAATATATTTAAAGCTGACCGGCGCTCGCAAGAAGGCTTGGCGCATACTTCTGCCTTCTGCAGAGTAATACTCGCCGTTAGTGTAGCGAATGGCTTGAAAAGTCTCACCTTGATTAATAAATTCTGCTGCGACTATGTTGCCAGTGCCAATAAACTCACCTTCAACATATTGGTTTTCATAAACCACATTAAAGCTATCGCCTGCACGAATATCCAAAGCAAAATCAATATCCCAGCCGAAAACATTTGCTAAGTTGATAATCTGCCCATCATTTAGACCCGCAGAGGCAGCAGCAAGCCAAAAATTTGCTTTAATCACGCCATGGGCAATAGCTTCACGTATCTCAACACTTTTGCTCTCTTTATAAGCGTGATATTGCTGATTTTGTAAATTAACGAATAAGGTCTCATTTTTTGATAACGGATACTCAAGTGAGACTAAGTTACCTTCACCGTCTTTACCTATGCGCATGATGTCGTCAACACTGAGTTTTTTCAGCAATTTACTACCTTCACCTTCGGCGGTGATCACTTTGTAAGTGGTGGTAGCATCTAAGCTATTGCGTTTAAATATTTTTGCTAGCGAGTCGCCATTTTTTACCTTGACCGATTGCCACTGCAATTGTGCCGCGTCTTCTTCAATATTACTCGGCAGATCCCTGATAGGCTCTTGTGTAATTTGTAACGCGTCGATGGGTTGAACGGGTAATTGAATACTAACGGGCGGATCAACATAACCTGTCTGCTCGGGTATAGCGACTTGATAGCGCTGGCCCACTTTAAATTCGACATCGTTACTCAACGTTGCTTGATCACTGCTCTTTAACGGCATGATTAATAAAAATAACACTACAACAGCACATGCAGTAATAATTATTTGATGCTGTTTTGGCAGGGCAAAATATAAATTTTTTATATTTTTCAAAAAGATAAGGCCTATAAATTGAGTTTTAATGCGACAACTGTTTTTTATTATAACAAAATAATATCGTGCTAAACAATGATAGGGTTTTCACCACAGTTAAAATTACAGTAGAATTCGACAATTAATTAATTTATTTGTTATATACCCGCACCTTGAAGTGGAAAGTGTATATACACCCCTGTGGAGCCTAGTCATGTCAGATGTAAGCCAAGCGTTTGCAGAAATAAAACGCGGTGCAGAAGAAATTCTGCTAGAAGATGAATTGTTGGCCAAGTTAAAACTAGGAAAACCGTTAAAAATTAAGGCTGGTTTTGATCCAACAGCACCAGATTTACATTTGGGTCATACTGTATTGATAAATAAGTTACGGCAGTTTCAACAGTTAGGTCATGAGGTTATTTTCTTAATTGGTGACTTTACTGGCATGATTGGTGATCCCACCGGTAAAAATGTTACGCGCAAGGCCTTAACGAAAGAAGATGTTTTAGCAAACGCTGAAACGTATAAAGAACAAGTATTTAAAATTCTAGACCCAGCGAAAACCACGGTTGCCTTTAACTCAACGTGGATGGAAAAACTTGGCGCGGCAGGTATGTTAAAGCTAGCTTCACGCCAAACCGTTGCGCGTATGATGGAACGCGACGATTTTAAAAAACGTTATAACGGCGGCCAAGCCATTGCCATTCATGAGTTTATGTATCCTTTAGTGCAAGGTTGGGACTCAGTGGCTTTAGAGGCTGATGTTGAATTAGGTGGTACCGACCAGAAATTTAATTTATTAATGGGCCGTGAACTGCAAAAGGCAGAAGGGCAACGTCCACAAACTGTGCTTATGATGCCATTACTTGAAGGCTTAGACGGCGTGCAAAAAATGTCTAAGTCGTTAAATAATTATATTGGTATTACTGACGCACCGAATGATATGTTTGGTAAAATCATGTCGATTTCTGATGATTTAATGTGGCGCTACTATGAGCTACTTAGCTTTAAACCGATTGATGTGATTAATGGTTATAAAGAAAATATTGCCGCAGGCTCTAATCCTCGTGATGTGAAAATTGACTTAGCTAAAGAGCTAATTGAGCGTTTTCATGACAAGGCAGCAGCTGAAGCGGCTCATCAAGAATTTATTAATCGCTTTCAAAAAGGTGCTGTGCCTGACGACATATCAGACATAGACGTGATGGCCCAAAATGGTGAAATTGCCATTACTAACTTGTTAAAAGAAGCCGGTTTAGTCGCCAGTACTTCTGAAGCTATGCGGATGATAAAGCAAGGTGCGGCGAAAATTGAAGGCGAGAAAGTTGTCGACAATAAGCTGATGATCAGTGTTGGCTCAACGGCCATATACCAAGTCGGTAAACGTAAATTTGCTAAGGTTACGGTTAAGTAAACCCTATCAAATTAACCTGTTGTTAAGAAGCCAGTAGTTGTTACTGGTTTTTTTATCGACAGTAAGTACCGTCAGTTTTATTTCCAGAACAAATAAGTACTGACATCTATGTAGGCAATGTTAAGTTCACATGGTCTTTTCTAGCCATCTCGATCATTGCTCTTGCATTGCCATGATGACTTTAATCTTTTTAAGAACAAGGCCTTGCGAGATTAACACCTTGATATATGTCGATGTTAAAGGTGAGCGATATCATAGGAAAAGTTGTAATTTACAACTAGCTTGGTAATCTAGGGGATTATTTATTGTTTGAAGCTAACATGACAAATATTAGATTACTTAGCTGCTTGGCGTTAATAATCAACCTTGTTGCTTGTTCATCTATGAACAGTGCTACCACGTCATTTCGTGATGGCTTTGATTTTTCGGCCGTTGAAAGCTATAGCACTTATGGTCGTAACTCCGCCTTTGGTGATTTACAAAACCTCAACGACACTATCCGAAACACCATTGAACTGGCTATTGAGCAAGGCTTTAACGAAAATGGCTTTCGTTATAAAACTTTTATCAAGGCCGATATACTTATTGCTTATCACGTGCTTGATAACAATTTTGCCGAACTTAAAAAATATGATCAGCAGGTGAAATATTGTGGTTATTGTTTAAGAGCAGGCAAAAACACGCGCCTAGAGTTAGAAAAAAAGCTAGACCCCGGTAGTTTGATTATCGATATTATCGACCCAGAAAATCAACGTTCAGTCTGGCGCAGTATCTATCCGTTAGGTTTTAAACCTCAAGATAATAGCCGCGAAATGCAGGAAAAAATTAGTAAAGCGGTTGATAGCATGTTGCGCGATTATCCTCGTGGCAAAAATATAAGCCAAATTGTTAACTTAAAGGAGCAGCTTACATGACGATTAAGTGGCTAGTTATTACATTATTTACCCTGACCTGTTCCATGGTCATTCTACTCGGCTTGGGCTATTTTCTGTCGGAAAATGAAAAAGCGACCATGCCACCTAAGTACCCATTGGCGCAACAGACTCAGCTACAGCAAAAAAAACCGCTTTTACGTCAAAGTATGACCGATGTTGCTAAACCAGAAACTGACGCTAACATTATGAATAAATTTGAAAAAGCATTGATCAACAACTTAACTTGCATAACGTTAGCACAGTGCCAAGTCGTTACCGTTAAATTCAAAAATATCGACTGCAAGTTAGCCAGTAATCTTATAGGAGCATCACAGCTTAAAAAAATAGCCACGCAGCGTATTACTATGAACACTTGCCCAACGGTAAATCCGCAAAGCCAACTCGCTTGTCAGCAAAATATTTGCACGCTAGTGAATACGCTCAATTAGTGTTAATGATCATCTCACCCGTCGCTTAAAAGGCTATTTAAGCGGCGTTAATTATTTTTGCTAGCGCAACGTTTATACAACCAGCGCTAAAAATAATTGTCTTGCCTAAATAGCTTTTAATTATCAGCCAAACGAGCATCTTGAATGGCTTTGGGTATATAATAAGGCATTGTTTTTAATAAATTGTATCTGATATGACCTTCCCCGACGATGAAACAGGCCAAGTATTAACTGAAATGCAAGCGGCTGGCATTAACTTAAATGAAATGCACCCAGTAGTATTTTTCCACTTATTTGAAAAAGAAATACAAGCGCAAGCTATGATCGAGCATTTAGCTGAAAAAGCGCCAGACATGGTGGTAACGCTAGAACCCGACGAGTTACCCAATGTGTGGGATTTAAACTGCACAGTAACCATGACACCAAGTTATGACGCTATTGTCGCGCAAGAAGCTGAGTTTGAGCTGCTAGCAACAAAATTTGAAGGCTTCAACGATGGCTGGGGTATTGAGGCTTAATAACTTGATTTGACTTGAGTTAACCTAAGTTGAGTTAATATAGCTTGAGTTAACTTACTTGAGTGAATATAGCTTAGCTCGAGTTAACTTAGTCTGAGTTGAAAATAACGGTTCGCCCAAAGATTTCGTTGATATATCATTGTTGCTAAAAATGTGTCTATTAACGTTTTCTAAATAACTGATACTATGAGATATTAACATTAGCTAAATAAGAAATATTGTGCTGAGTTTACTAAAATTTATCCATAATAGAGTGCTTTAAGCACAAAGAAATATAGTGCCATAGGCACAAGGATACAGCGCTATTTGCGCAGGGAGTTTCAACAATGTTCAATAAATTAATACCATTATCGCTGCTCGTTTTCTTAACAGCATGCGGCACAACTCAACCACCCCCGTACCAAAAAGATAGAAACCCTGAAGACAGAGATCAATACAGCGGCGCTGAAGGGCTAACCCAGCAACAAAAAGATCAAACTTATCTCATGAATAAAGCACTATCTGAGCAATGCACTACAGCTAAAATAGATTTGGCGATCGCAGTAACCGACAACAACGCTAGTGAAATTAAGCAACAAAATGCACTCATTAGCCGTACCTGTATATAAGTAAATTAATAGGCCTGATAAGTGTGTGCTGTGTTAACTGGGTGGCGTAAAATCAACCAAGCTATTGCTGTTATTACAAAATGTTGTAGTGTTTTTTTTAAGTTTGGAAGAGGGGGTTTTCATTGTTTTTTTAAAACGAAAGCTGCAGTTTAGCTGTAAGTTAGCCATGGTCATCGCTGCAAAGGTTTGGTTAAATATATAGAATAAATAAGAGGGCTCTTTTTTAGAATAAAAGGGACATCTCCTCTTATTCAGTTGTTAGTCATTTAATTAATGTTGGAGATTTCATGGATGAATGATCAGTAATTGAACTATGAACACAACAGAGAGAAAGTATTCTTGGAATATGGCGTAATTTGCTAAAAGTAGCTGCTGATCAAATGTAATCCAGATAGTCTCTTTATTCAATCATTGGTTCCTGGATAAGGTACGTAATATCTCAATTTTGGTTTTCATATAGCGATTGATATTACTGTAGTTATTTCCATATTAGTTTTATCAGGGGTATTAAAAAGCGCTAACAAGAAAATTAGCTAGGTCGCTCAATAGTTAGCTGTTTTATACAGTTCCTAGTTATTATCATATAGCTTACTTATTGATCAGTTTTTTCTACCTAAGTCAAAAAAAACAGGCTATTCACCTGTTTTAAAATTTCTAATTGAGCTATCCCATCGCAGATTATTATGCCAGTTCCTTTGCTCTGTATCTGCTGTTAGTCACTACACTGCGTGACAGCTTTAACCTGTTAATCGCCTAGTGAACTTCAGTAGGTCCATGACGATTTAGAATATCCATTATTTCCTGTTTTGCACTCTCTGGCATCATTACCTTGATCTGTGAAATTTTTTCATCGATAAAAAAATTCTCCCTGGGGATATCTTTATTCACCAGTTCATCAGCGACATTTGTAAGGGCATCTTTATCTTTATATTTTGCTGTAATAGTTTTGTACATGACAGTTTTCTCCTGTTTGGCCAATATCTTCTATAAGCTAAAGTCGATCTTGTGAGACGTTAAAACTGTTTTGAGATACGTTTTATGCAAGACCCTACAAAAGGAACTGCCTTGATATAAACACCGACTCACACGACCTGAGTAAAAATATCATTCTCCTTTCTCACTTATACTTTAGAACAGAGCATTGAATACTGCCAGTTTGTCGAACATTTCCTGCCAAAATTTATTAGCGAAAATAACTAGCAGATAGATGCCCTAATTATTCCCCACAACTCCTGAAAACAGCGCCTGAAAAGCCGGCACAACGAGTCGAAAGTACTAGATGTGTTTGACGCCTACTTACTACATGTAGATGTTCAGATGAGTATCATCCATATTACTGAACTGTGAGTCCATCTCGGTATAAACAATGACTTAGATATCGGCCTTGTTGTTAATAACCAAGGTAAAGATCAACAGTAATAATAGAGTAAGCAGGTGAGGATATTGAGTTATTGGCGACTTTCAATAAACTTGAATATCACAAGTTTATTGAAAGTTATTAGCCGCTCTATTAGCATTATTGTACTGGTGACAGCAAATAATTTCTTGATGCTTATAGCCAGAAAACAACTCATCCGTTTAATAGATACACTTAATAAATACTGTATTTCAGGCGGCGTTCGCCGCACCTTTTTATACAGTGAAGATGAACTCAGTGATAAAATCTTTGAACGCAGGCATACTGGGCTGTGTTCATTATTTTGTCGCGCAGCAAAGAAAAATTTGTTGTTTGGTTTTCAATTGTTTGATTTTTCAAGCTTTAAAAATCTCCAAAAATCATTACTTTATTCCGTCCTCTTTTCTTTGCCTCATACATTGCCTTATCGGCGCACTCCATCAACAGAGCTTGCTCTGTTGCATGCTGAGGATAAATTGCCACACCAATACTTGAGGAAATAGTCAGCAGCTCATCATTATCCATGACAAAATCATTTTCCAAAGTTATTCGTATTTTATTGGCTACGTCCTCGGCGTGCTGATAAATAGTAGGGAGAATCACTACAAACTCATCCCCACCTAAACGTCCAACGGTGTCGGTAGTGCGCAAACAAGCTTGAATACGGTTGGATACTTCAATTAATAACCAATCACCAACATGATGGCCATAGCTATCATTTATTTGTTTAAAGTCGTCTAAATCAATAAAAAGAATAGCCATATTTTTTTCATTGCGATCAGTAAAAGCTATCGCTTGTTTTAATCTGTCATTGATCAAACGACGATTAGGAAGCTGGGTTAACTGATCATACGAGGCTTGCTTATTAAGACGTATTTGCAGGTTTTTTTGCTCAGTAATGTCATAATTTACGCCAACAATTCGAATCGCTCTACCAGCATGGTCAAAAGAGGTTTTTGAGACCGCTTTAATATAATGCACTGAGTTATCTGGCCACAAAACACGAAATTCGAGGCTATATTCTCGCTCATTTCTAAGCGCCGCCTGTATTTCACCGTCAACATACGCTTGGTCGTCTATATGTATTCTGGAAAACCATGCCTGTTGTAAATTTTCAACGTTTGACTTGTCTATATCATATAATCTGTACATGACAGAGTCCCAATTCAAAATGTTATTTTTAACATCCCAATCATAAATTCCGACAATTCCAGCTGAAGCGCCTGCTTTTAATCGGTCGATCAATACTTTTGATTCCGCGCTTGCCTCGCGGGCTTTTGTACTGCTACGGGCAATATTTAGCAGTACAAACAGTAAAAGTAGCGATAAAGTTGTGCCAGTAAAACCGATTAATGTAGCTAAGTTGTTTTTAAGAATACTTTCAAAAACGTAGGTGCTGCGAAAGTGTAGAGTCCAATTTCGGCCTGGAAACTCAATGGTTTTAACAACAGAAAAACGCGGTGTAAATGCTTTTATATCAGGATTAGAGACAGAGTCTGGCTTAATTTTGGGGCTGTAAAGGAGATCTTCTATCGCTTGTGAATCTCCGTCATATATTGAAAAATTTATTTGGTAATTTTTAGCACTTAAGAGAATGCCTTCAATCAGATCATCCATGCGAAATGGGCTGTATACATAGCCGATGAGTTCTTTTTGGCGCTGGGCTATGTTTTCAATGGCTGCTCCGTTTTGATATAAAGGGAGATACATGAGAAATCCATTCTGCAAATCATGGTCACTTTCCTGAACCAGCTTAACCTTAGCGGAAAGTGCGACATTACCATTATCGCGAGCAATGTCCATGGCGATATGACGAGACTTTTCTGAGTACATATCGTATCCAAAGGCGCGCTGATTTCTAGCTGTGAATGGCTCAAGATAGAGAATGCTACTGTATTGTTCACGCAGACCTGCTGGAAAAACATTAAATTCATTAAAGCCTTCTAGCCTCAGTGCATTGACAAATATGTCTTTTTCTTTTGGCTTCAACATAACAGCATAACCAATACCTTGAATGCCAGGCCAACGTTTATCAACTTCTAACTTGGTGACATAATCATGAAATTCTTGACGACTGACATGAGTACTGGCTTTAAATAATCCTATACCGCCGCGCAGGACTTGCTCATATCCTCGCATACGTTGTTCGATCGCTTGAAGGGTTTGGGCGACCTCAAAGGTGAATAAGTCTTGAGTATGACGTTGATGAGATTTGTTAGTGAGCGACCAAGCAATATAGGTTACAGACAAACTTAATAAAAATATCAGCCAAGGGGAGTAAGTACCTCGAAAAAAGGCCAGCAAATTTTTTCTATTTGGCGCCCTGTCGGCATTATTTTCTGTGTCGGTAAATTTACTTGCCATTAAAGTCTCCCACTAAAAAGTCCCCCACTAATTTTTTCAAAAATGTGTACGATTCACTCTGAACAATCAGTGCATTATAAATTGAAATTGACAGTATTAAAAGACCAAAGCACATATCTGAACTATTCGAGAGCTTTGATTTTGCGGGGTTTAACCTTAAATACCTGATTGTTGGAACCGGTCTTTGACCAAGAAAGGGTGGTTTTTAAAGTGTTAGGTATGGGTTTTATTCTGTATTTATAGACGCTATATCTATAGGGTCTAGCTTTAGGGTAAAAGTGAATGGTTTTTATATAAACAAGCTTATTTCAATGACCATGCCAGCGATGATGCACAGGAGAAATGACCATTCGCTTTTTCCACTGGGCTCAAGCTGTTAAAGCACTAAAATAGGGGTGTTAGGTTTTGCTATTATAAGCACTAATGATATGAGCAATATCTACTGTGCTTCCTTGTTGAACTCGCTTGTAATGCTTGAGTGTTTTATCTAAATACTGTTTCACGACACTTGCTTGTTCAGCGCTAACTGATTGCCAAATGTCATGACCTACAGGGCTAATTTCTTTATGAGTATCGCTTGTTGATGAAACCAATATCACTTCATAGTAGCGGCGATTATCTTTAACTAACACTTCATTTTTCAAACTGAACTTTAGCGCGATTAATTTTTCACGTAGTGCAAATTGTTGGTTGACCGGACAGAGCAAAAAATCAATCTTCATGTCGGGATGTTTTTGCTGAATAGCATCAATGAATTGGATCATTAAGTCACCGCCAATACCCGCAATGATGACTAAGTGTTTGCCTTGGTATTGTTGCAAGGGTAACTTGGCGACATCAAGACAATGTGTTTGCCACGCTGAAATCGAATATGGGAAAAACTCTTGTAGCTTACTTTCTATTGCTGTTATTAGCTCAGGCACTATATCAACAAAATGTATATTTTGGCCCGCTTGTCGAGACAATAAACTTGCCCCTAAAAAGCCGTGATCACAGCAGCAATCCCAAATGTGGGTATAATCCGCGGTTACCATTTGCTCAATATGCTGTAATCTTTTACTGAGTTTCAATTAAATAGCCTGTATTACGATTGTAAATGAACGCATTGTAATGGTTTTATTGCTTTTTGCGAAGTTGAAAAAACAACTAAACTTAACTCAGGCATCGACAATTAATTGAGCAACATCCAACCCTCTACTGGCTTGAATCAACCAGTAAAATTAGGCGTTTTTTTGATAACTACCGCCAGTAAACAGGTAGTAGATTAATCTTTAGCGCTGACTATTACGGTATTGATTCTGCGCTTGCCAGACCTTTATTTGTAGTAAAAATAAACTCAGTAGCACAATTTTCAACAGCGTTATTATGGGAATAAAAATAAGTGCTAAGCCTTGAAATAACCTGTCGTTATTGATGTCTGCGTTTAATACAAAGGATTGATGCGGTATCTAAAGCAATAAAAACTATGTTATCGTTATTGTCGCTAACATAGTTCTTTAGTTGTTTAATCGACTAATTACCGCGCTAGTTATTAACTAACCCACAAGCTTGTAAGTTAGCTTTATGAGGGGTTTTTCTGTCTATATTGTCAGCAGGTTTGAGCATGAATAAAACTATTGCGCTAATAGGTAGTTCGAGACGGGATGGCAATACAGGGAAATTAATTGATCTAATTGCGGGTCAATTACGTATTGAGGTTGTAGATTTAGCATTAAAGAATATTTCACCTTTTGATTATAATCATAAAAATTGTGGGGATGATTTTTTACCCCTTATGGATAGGTTATTGAAATATGAAAATATAGTTTTTGCCTCACCGGTATATTGGTTTGCTATGAGCGCTCAAATGAAAATATTCATTGATAGAATGTCTGATTTGTTGTCTGTACAAGCCTTAAAAGATCAAAGGCGTGCATTAAAAAGTAAAGTAGGTTATATCGTGTCGACTTCAAGCAGTGAAGTGATAGACCATTCTTTTATGAATTCTTTTACAGATACATTTGAATATTTAGGTATACACTATGGTGGTTTTGTCCACTTGGACTGTAAAAATGGCTTTGATGTATTAGTGGCTGAAAAGGCTGTTAAACATTTTGTTAATAAGCTAAACCAAACCGTATGAATGGCACAATGTAATTTACTCAAGCGGGCGCTAAACAGTTGGCTAGTGGCCGTTTTTCGCAATTATAGCCAGCTATCTTTCGCCGTTTAGTCGGCGTAGGTATGATTTTCACTATGTTCAACATGAGGAAATAAAATGACAGATATAAATATTGGTATAAATAAAGAAAATAGAACAGAAATTTCAGATGGTTTAAAGCAGCTTTTAGCAGACTCTTACACGCTATATTTACAAACACATAACTTTCATTGGAATGTAACTGGCCTACAATTTCGTGAATTACATTTAATGTTTGAAGAGCATTACACAGAATTGGCCATTGCTGTCGATGATATTGCTGAACGTATTAGAACACTTGATGTGCCAGCACCTGGTACTTATAAAGAGTTTGCAAAACTTAGCTCGGTTAAAGAAGTAGACGGAGTGCCAAGCTCAGCTGAGATGGTTGAATTGCTCACTAAAGGTCACGAACAAGTGATTAAAACTTGCCGTAAAGTCTTAAAAATTGCCCAAAGTGCTGATGATGAATCAACGGCATCGCTAGTTTCTGACCGTATGCGTATACATGAAAAAACAGCTTGGATGCTAAGAGCGACTACAAAAGCATAACCCATAAGACATAAGACATAAGACATAAGCCATAATAATAGGTGTCGCACAGTCGACACCTATTCGACGGCTTACCAACCCAATACTCTTCTTTGTTTAGTTAATAATGTCATGTTAGCCCTAGGCTAAAAGCATTAGCATGAGTCATCAAATTAAACACTATTATACCAATCTCATTAATTATCTGATCATTTTTACTGGTTAAAATAACCCACTACTGCGTTATTTATTTAATAATTAGAACAACTAGTGATTAAAATAAATGCCTTATATTTGGCCATTTTTCCTGCGTATAAAGTAGACCACCTAATTAATGAAATTGCTATTAGTGTATTCATTGTTTAGCTCCGCTCTTAGATTCAAATAGTCAGTGACTCTCTTAAATCCTGATGAATGTTAGGAGCACAATAAATACCTCACTTCACTAACCTCAAATCACTAACCTTATAGCCAACAATTTATCAGCGATTGCCGGTGGGTGTAATTTACGCCTATAAGTGCTTTAAAAGGATAAAAAAAGTCGAGTTTCTCTCATGCTTGGTTTATATTTAAGCCACTATATTTCACTCGTTAATAGCAGTATTTTGCTAGCAAGCATCAGATGAGTATTGTGTGGTGATATCAATAAGGTCACTGCTCATGATTCTTTCGCGTGAACTTAATTGATTTATACTATTAAAGCCTCGCATTTGCGGGTGTTAACCTAAGGAGTTGGTAATGCCGACAAATAAACATAAACGAAAAACAGCTGCTCATGCTAAACCTAAAGCAGCAAAATATGCACTATCATCTCGGTTGATAACGCTACACCCAAAAGCTTTTATTTCCGTAGGTTTGTGCTTTGTTGCATTAGGCTTATATCTTTTGGCTTTTGAAGCTAAAAATAATGCCATGTTTGGTGTCGCTATGTTGTCTCTTATTGCGGGCACAGCAACCACAATTTACGCGAACTTTGCTATGCCGAAGAAAAAGCAGACAAAGTGAATGTTTAACGGTTAACTATTGATATCACTATTGATATAACGACAGTTAAGCATTAAAACTGAGGCAATATGAAGAAAATATTTGCGGAATATAAAGCCTTTGCTTTGAAAGGCAATGTGCTAGATATAGCTATTGGTATTGTCGTAGGCGGCGCTTTTGCTACCATTACCAGTAGTTTAGTGGCTAATGTTATTGCGCCAACCATAGGTTTATTTACCAGCGGCGTTGATCTGGCCGATTTGTTTTTTGTGCTAAAAAATGGTGTGCAGGGTGGTCCATATCTCACCTTAGTACTTGCCAATAAAGACGGTGCGGTAACGCTCAGTTATGGTTTGTTTATTAATAGTGTCTTCAGTTTTATTATCGTGTCTTGGTTTGCCTTCATCTTAGTTAAGGGCATTAATCGTATAAAAGACGCAGAGTCAAAGCAAGTAGACAAGGCAACTAAAAATTGCCAATTTTGTTATTCAGTTATCAATATTAAAGCGTCTAAGTGCCCACAATGCACAGCAAACTTAGGATAAATTTACAATTTAAAGCTACCTTACTATCCCCTCGATTTTTTGCCCATGATTGTTTTGCTCTGGTTGAATTACGTGAAAATCGAATACGGTTTCGCGTCAATGCCTAGTGGCTAAACGCCACGCCATATATCAACAATAATCAGGCGAGTCACTGAACAAGGTAAATAAAGCTATTCCCGTTATAGCCTGATTATTCATCACTAACACACTGGCGTGTTAAGTTTAATAAAATGACATTGCTACTGAACATATTAGTCACTGCCGCTATGACTTTTAACCCATAGCTTTGTCAGATAAAACTCAATCCGAAGCTGTTAAATGTTTGTGTTGACCATTGACTTTTAGTTAGTGTACTAATTGTTTGTTTTGGTGGGTTTAAATTTATATCTAAGCTTTTATAGGTTATTTTGTTTTTATATTCAAATAAATAAAGTTTGAACTATAATTATAGTATGTACTCGAAGCGATATAACAAGCAATTTTGTTATATATAACGTAAGGAACTTGTACGCAAATCATCGTAAATTATTATCGGCGTATGAGAGCGAAAATTCTGACGTTTTGATGAAAATTAATTGTTAAATATAACGAACAAAGATGGAGAAAGTGATGTTAGTCAATTTGGAAGCGCTAAATGGCAGTACTATTCATGCAGTAGATGGTGAAGTTGGGCAGGTAACCGATGTGTATTTTGATGATAGACACTGGACCATAAGATTTATGGTCGTTGATATTCAACCTTGGGTACCCTTAAGTGAAAAAACCTTAATAAGCCCTATATCATTGCTTGAATACGACATTGAAGCGCAGCAACTTAACGTGTCTATAACAAAAGATAAGGTTAAGAACAGTCCACAAATCGATGAACACGAAACAGTTTCCCGTGAGTTTGAAAAGAGCTATTTTGATTATTATGCTTATGGTTACTATTGGGTGGGGCCTGGAGCATGGGGTGAATACGCGTACCCAATGGCTTTGGTTAATCCCAACACATTGTCAAAAGATAGCAGCGAAAGTGAAGATACTAAAACTAGCAATCATCTTCGTTCAACCAATGAGATTACGCATTACGGTATAGATGCTCTAGATGGCAAAAAAGGTTATATCAAAGACTTCATTTGTGACACCGATAGTTGGTCTCTGCTTTACATTGTGGTTGATACCCGTGATTGGCTACCTGGCGGCAAAAAAGTACTGATCTCTCCAAAGCATTTAGATAAGTTAAATTGGCAAGAAAAATCGGTTACCTGTAATCTTAATTTTGAGCAGATACAAGCATGTCCAGAATACAACGAAGACAAATTGAATGATGTTGAGTATCTAGCAGAAGTTAAAAATAAACTCATGTTCAATAAGTAGTCAGATTAACTATATTCTCACAATAATATGCCTATTATTACATAGGCATAAAGTCAGTCGACGAAAAATTTTCAAGCTACTATTCTCAAGCTACTATTCTCAAGTAATTAAAGGATAACTAAATGCAAAAAAATGACGACAATAAAACCTCTAAGAGTGGCGAGATAACCGATATATTATATGGCAGTGAAACGGCCAAAGCCCTGACTAATTTTACCATTAGCGAGCTAAAAATGCCGCGGGCCTTTCTTTGGGCACTAGCGACAATAAAAAGCGCCTGTGCACAAGCTAATCAAGAGTTAGGGCTGCTTGATGCCGATAAATCTGCTGCTATTCAAGTGGCTGCCAAAGAAGTGGCTGACGGCTTTCACCTTAATCAGTTTCCCATTGATGTATTTCAAACCGGCTCGGGCACCAGCACTAACATGAACGTGAATGAAGTTATTGCCTCGTTAGTCAAGCGACATAGTCAGCAAAAAATTACTCTTCACCCAAACGATGACGTGAACATGGGGCAAAGCTCTAATGACGTTATCCCGTCATGTATCCACTTAAGTGCAGCAAAGCTTATCTCTGATGAATTGTTACCCTCACTACAACATTTGAGCGATACCTTGGATGCAAAAGCAAGTGAACATCACAACACGATTAAAACCGGCAGAACGCATTTAATGGACGCTATGCCATTGAGTTTCGCTCAGGAAATAAGTGGCTGGAGCAGCCAAATTAGTTATGCACATGACCAGCTTAAAAATAGCTTACCTAGCTTGTGCAAACTGGCTATTGGAGGCACGGCTATCGGTACAGGTGTTAACACACATCCTGAGTTTGCTGCGATTGTAACGCGGGTATTAAGCGAAAGAACTGGGTTAAAATTGAGCCCCGCGGATAATTATTTTCGAGCTATAAGTGCTCAAGATACAGCAGTGCAGATCAGTGGTCTGCTCAAAACTACAGCGGTTAGTTTGAGTAAAGTCAGTAATGACATTCGTTGGTTGAGCAGTGGGCCGTTAAATGGCTTAAATGAATTACAGCTACCTGAACTACAAAAAGGCAGCAGTATTATGCCTGGCAAAGTTAACCCGGTGATCCCTGAAGCGGTACTCATGGCTTGCACTCAGGTAATTGGTAATGACACCACCATTACCTTGGCAGGACAATCGGGCAATTTTCAACTCAACACCATGTTACCGTTAATTGGCCATACTTTACTGCAAAGCATTCAGCTATTGAGTTCAAGCAGCTCGGCACTTGCTGATAAAGTGATCAAAGACATGCAAGTTAACCATACAATGATCAATGAAAACTTGCTAAGAAACCCGATACTGGCAACTGCACTAACAAATTTGATTGGTTATGACAAAAGCGCTGAAATAGCCAAAAAAGCGCATCAAGAAAAAAGAACCGTATTAGATGTTGCGCTAGAGCTAACCGATATTAGTGAAACCGAGCTTATTGCATTACTCGATCCTAAACGGCTAACAGGCGGATAAAATTGAATATAAGGGTTAGGCGAAACAATTAGGCGACAAGGTTTATTTCCCATAGCCGATTAATAGCATGCTACAGGCTGATTTTTAACTTGGTCTATAAGGTTTAACTTAGGTCTAGGGGTTAATGCTGAGTGTAAATTTTTTAGGTGAACTAAGCTCGTTGTTAACTTAGTTCACTAGCGATAATTAGCGCTATTTCTTACTGTCTTCTTGCTCAATTATATCAAAAGCCGGTAAGGTCACGCGCCAATAAATTGCCGCTAAACGTAACGACAATGCGCCCATTATTGAGCCAATAATAGCGATATGCTGGGGTAAGTCAACATATAGCAATAAGGTATATAATGTACCCCCTAAGATAGCGGCGGTAGCATAAATTTCTTTTCTTAAAATCATCGGAATTACATTACACAAGACATCGCGTATCATGCCGCCAGCGACGGCTGACATTGTGCCCATAACAATAGCGACAGGAACTGCTGCACCTAGGCTGAGTGCTTTTTCGGTGCCTAATACAGCAAATAAGGCTAAACCAAAGGCGTCTGAAACCAATAAAAGTCGTTTGGGAATGCGTTTTGGGCAACGAATAAAAATAATAGTCAGTAGCGCAGTAGCCAAAATCACATAAAGATAAACCGGATTTTCGACCCAAAATACGGGTGTTTGTAAAATCACATCGCGAATGGTGCCACCGCCAATCGCGGTCACCGCAGACAGCACCACCACACCAAAGGGGTCAAGTTTATAGCGCCCGGCCATTAATGCCCCTGAAAAGGCAAAAACAATAATGCCGAATAGATCAAGCCGATAGAGTAATTCTGACATTTGTTAAAGTACTTATTTGGTTATTTTATTAGAGGTAAATCTGCAGCTTGCCAAGCATTCATATCGCCATCGAGATGGCGAAGATCACTAAAACCGGCAGCCCGTAAGTCATTTTCAGCACTGAGTGCACGACGGCCTGATTTACAATGCACCACGACAGTTTGATCTTTCAAGGTGATAATTTTATTAAGATTGGCATTAATTTGCTTATGGCTGATATTGATCGCGCCTTCAATATGGCCTTCGGCAAACTCTTCAGCCGTACGCACATCTAATATCACGGTTTTATTCGCAGGCGTTGCCATTAAGGTTAACAATGCTTGCTGTGAAATAGTGGTGGTTTGCTCAGCAAAAGTAAAAAGCGAGAATGCGCTCAATAAAACAGCTAATGTTGTGGTGATAAATTTCATCATAAATTCCTATAATCTAGTAAAAATATAGCCTCTACTTAAAGTGACGTATTTTAAGCTGACTTGTGTTTTAGGCTTGATAGTTTAGCAAAATTGCGGTGATAGCAAAGGCTTTTAATCGCCATTTAATCGTCATTTAACATGGCGAAAAGCTGTTATAGCCATTGGTATTATGTCATCTGAGCTTGAATGACTCGGTATTAGACTTGAAATTGAAACACTTACTTACCCTGACCAGCAACAGAATAAGAAATAATGGCTAATAGCATCAGCAATAAAATAAACAGGTATAATGCGTAATTTATCCGTTTGCTGGCATGAATAATGTCAGTGGCTTGCGGTTGTCTTGCGTGGTCATTAAAACTGGCTTTACGGACTTTATCACCATTATACATAGCGACACCGCTCAATTTTATTTCTAAACTTAAGGCCAGTACATGCAGTAATATGGCGTTGTTGGTTTGGAAAAACTTGCCCCGGATTAAACGCCAATACAGTAAGGTGTTTTGGCCAACTGTGCCAAGTAAAAGCAGCAAGGAAAATAAGCGTGACGGTAACCACTGCAGTAGTGTAACGATATAATTTACTGCCGCGCCAAAATGGGAAAAACGCACAAGTTTTATATTCCAAGCATAATGCATTTCAAGTAATAAACGAAAAGTTAATGCCGCCAATGGACCAAACAGCAGATAATAAAAGCCAACGCAAACCAGTAATTGTGAGCTACGTAGCACTTGCATCTCAATACAGGCTTTACTCACGCCTAACGGCGATAGTTGCTGGGTATCACGTAATAAATAGGGCGCTATTTTTTGTTTTGCTTGGTAATGGTTATTGGCAACTAACTCTCGTGCCACCCCTTTGCAGGTTTTAGTTAACCCGAAGCTGCCTAATGCAAAGTAAAGTAATAACGCCTGCCAAAGCCAAGGCACTTCAATAAACATTTCAAATAGCGATAAAATCGTCATTAATGGCACTAAAGTTACTAAAATAGCGATTAAGCCTGAAATTTTTTGTTGGCGTGGACTACTACTTTGTTGATTCACTTTGTCGGCAAGGCGCTGACAGTAAAAATTGAAAAAAGCTAACGGTTGCTGAGTAACAAACTGACTGATCAATGCTTTTAACGCTATGAGCAATAATAGCGTTATAGCGGCAGAATACAGCTCTGAGCTGGTTAGTATATTACTCAGGTTTGCCATTAGTTTAGTGTTGTACCTTTTAACGCATCTAACATGCTAATGACTAACTTAGAAGAATTAATCGATGCGGTTTCTAGGTAAGTTTCAAACGAGCTTGGCGACTCTTTGCCGGCAATATCAGACATTGAGCGAATAACCACAAAAGGAATATTAAACTGATGGCAGGTATGGGCAATAGCGGCTCCTTCCATTTCCACTGCCGCCATAGTGGGGAAATTAGCTCTAGCTTTGGCAATGTCTTCATCTTTAGTCATAAAGGTATCACCTGTGGTGATTAAGCCAACCAAAGTTTGCACATTATCAAGTGAGCTTATACCCACTTTTGCCGCGGCAACAAGTTCAGGGTGGGGAATATAGGCCGGCGGGTTAGCCGGTAATTGACCTATTTCATAACCGAAAGCGGTCACGTCAACATCGTGGTAACGCAGCTCTGAGCTGATGACAATATCACCCACTTTAAGTGCTTGGTCAAAACCACCAGCAGAGCCGGTATTAACCACGTAATCGGGCTGAAATTTATCAATAAGTATCGCGGTTGCTAAGGCGGCCGCGACTTTGCCAATACCTGATTGCACAATAACTACGTCAGAGCCATTTAACTGCCCTTGATAAAATGTGTATCCAGCATGCGTGGATGTTTGGCCATTGACTAACTTTGCTTTTAAAATTGCAACTTCTGGCTCCATTGCGCCGATAATGCCTGCTTTCATTAACTTTTATCCTGTAAAGATTTTAGCGAACAGATTTCGCCAAGGTTTATGGGCGGATTATAGCGCGACTTGCGCATAAAATCTTTTAACAATATTTGAAAATAGCATAGCGCTTATCAAGTCTTGCGCCTTCAGCTGATTTCTTCGCATAACGCTGAAATCAGCGCTTTAAGTGGAGTGGGTAGTTATCAACAAAAAAGCAGACAACAATGTCTGCTTGAGTTTTATTTAGCACCACATACCCAGGCAATAAATAAACTTAGTGGGGTAATGCCGCGACTTGAGCAGAAGAAACCTGTCTAGCCATGGCGGGCGTATCTTTTGCCAACATTGCTTGCGCGGCTGAAGAGGTGAATACACCGGATGGTTTTGGACGAGCTTTCACTAAAGGCGCAGGAATAATTCGACCTTTGACTTTTGGTGCCTGTGTAGGTGCATTATTACCTAATATCCGGCTATTAATACAGCTGCGAATTTCATCGATAGTGTAATTGGCTTTCACTTTTATACGAATATGTGGAATGGCTGCTGCTTCAAGTGTACCGCTAACAAACCAGTCTTTTTTAATCTTGTAGCCTTTACCTTGGGTGTCAACTAAATCAATGACGCCGAGTAATTTCATGCTATCGCGTTCACAAATAACAAAATCTAAATATTTACTATTCGCATTATTTGTTGCCGTTTGGCCTGCTCGATTTGATACGCCATTGCGAATGCTAACAATATCGGCAAGTTTAACGCGATTAATAATGCGATACCTTGAGCCCATTGCTTGCTCAACCAGGTTTTGAAAGTTTTTTTCTGCGGGCGTAAACAGGGCAGTTTTACGATCGAAAGGAAAAGGGAAACTATTATCATTTAAGCGGCTAACAAGCACACCAACAATAACAATTAGGCTGATCATGGCAAATAGAATGAGTTCCATATACATCTCCGGCAGTTCAATTTTTTGACGTTTATCTTAGTTAGCTAGATAAAGCAAAAAATGAGCCAGAGATGGTGTTATCTGCTGAGTAGTGCATTAATAAAATTAACTACAGTTAAAGTGGCAAGCAACTCACTGATTTACAGTGTTTTATTTTAATTTCTTCACTTATGTTACTTGTACTACTTTGGGTACTTAGCTTCTAATGCGACATAAAGTTGTTGCTGGAAATCAACCGCGCTGGCGTCTAGGGTATTAACTAAAGTTGCTAACACTTCGTTATCTTCACCACCAGGCCAAATTTTAATATAGCTACCTTCTTTATAACCGTGATCTTGACGGAAGAAATTCAAGGTGTTTTTACCCACATATTGGCGAAACAGCTCGTTTAAATCCATCGACATTAAGCGCATGCAGTCCGCCAATGCTAAGGCATCAAAGGCTTTATCACTAAGGGCTTTCGATGCCAAGGCTTCTAAAGCAACTTTGAAATCTTGCTCGCCACTGTTTTGGCCTAATTCAGTGGCTAAGGTCTGGCTAATGTCTTCAATTGAGTCGCCAGTCATTAAGCGTAAACTTAAGCCAAAATGAAAAATATCAACCAGTTCTAATTGTACTTGTGCGATGTCAATTTCTTGGTGTTTCCACCACTTCCAACCATGGTGATCTAGCATTTCTGCACATTCAACCCAAATGGCACGATACCATTCATAATTGTTATCTCGCCAGGTTTCGCTAACCCGTGAATTCATCGCATCTTGCATTGATAACATTTGTGTAATTTGGTTTTTTGCGGTGCTAAGTGAATCGCTCATGCTTGTCTCTATATTATAGGTATTAATCAAATTAGTTGCCGATAGTTTACCGCAGCAACCATAAACTAATACGCTTTGTGGTTAAAGTATTGTGTTAATAATGGCATTATACAATCATTAGATAATGATTAAAAATAATTAAGGGAGTTTAACTTTGACAGCTCAAGTGACGACAAAAGTGTCCAACGAAGTACAAAATGAAGCGTTACGTGTTGCTAAAGGCACGCAAAAAAAAGCACAAACCAAAGAGCAAACAAAATTGATTGCTCAGGGTATTGAAAAAGGTATCAGTGAATATAAGAAGCAACAAAAAGTTAAGGGCCGCGAGCGCGACAAGCAACGTAAAAAAACAGTCGCAGCGAAAGCGAATGAATCAACAGAGACAATAGCTACCGAAAGCATTAAACCAGAAAGCTCAGCTAACAGCGCTAGAGCACTATCGGCTTTACCTTGGTTACTGTTATTGGTGAGCTGGGCTTACTTTCTTTTGCTGTAAACCAGTGATCAGCAGATGAGTATTTTAGTCATATCATCTGCTTACATTGACGGCTTTGCTAGGTTAATACTGATAACGCACGCGTAACCAAGCATTGCTATTATCTTGATGTTGGCCAAAAAAAGAATACTCATGTCGGCCAAAAAATACATTAGCGCCAGCACTGAATAACCATTGGTCATTATATTGATAATTAACGGCAGGTTTAACATAACCGTCTTTATCGCTAGGCGAATAAAAAGTAAAGAGTGAATAAAGCAGTGTTTGTCGTTGCGCGCGATAGCTTAAACGCAGGGTTAATAAGTGGCGATTTTCAGCCACTAATTGCTCAGGCACTAGGCTATTATCAACTAAAGCTTGATAATGCTTAGTGCGCTCTAGGTAATATTGCAGGCCGGCGGTGAAATTTTTCGCTAGCTCGCGTTCATAACCTATTAACAATCTGTGTTGGCCATTGGCGATCAGATCCTTATCTCCGTGCTGATCTTCAATGCTATTATACGTAGCGTATTCAAAGTTGACGATGCCGCCTTTAAACGGCGCTAAAGCACTAACGCCCCATGAATTTAGCCTTGGAAAATAAGCTTGGTTTTGGCTTTGGCTTGAAGAGGGATTCCCCCCTAGGTTTTCTACTAAGGTTTTACTGCCCACAGGTGTTGGCCAAAAGCCTTGATAACCATAAAGTGAAAACTCAACATCATTAATACGGGTTTTTAAGCGAGCAGACCATTGTGCTTTATGGGTTCTATCGACGGAAAAACCTTGTTCTGGCGCGACTATTTGCTGTGCTTGTGGCGAATAAAATGAGAAACGTTCGCCAGTAATATAGTTATCAGGGGTGAATTCTGGTGTCCATACTAAGCTGAAATTAACTTGGTTAAAAAACCAGTTACTTCTAACACTGTTCGATGGCGCTTTTAAGTATTCATCGGCTCGGCCAGAAAAAAATGATTGCCAATCTTTAGCAAATAAATCATTGAGAAACAGATAGTCGCCAGTGCCCCAAGTCAGTACTTGCCTACCCGCTTTTATATCAACAAAACTAAACGGGCTAGCGCTAATGCTCAGTTCTCGGGTGTGAAAAATGGTTTTGGCCAATACGGCATCATAGTAGCTGTCAAGTTTGCCACTGGCCTCGAAAAGTTCATGGCTATAATCGAGATTGACTCTAGCGCTAATCTCATTCAGTGACGCGCTATTTTCGACCATATTATTTTGTAAAAACTGCCCGTAGCCAGCCTCAACAAAACCGGTTAACTGCCATGGTGACGGAGGTGGCGCTTCGACCCAGGACTCTGCCCATTCATCACTAGAGTCAGTTGTCTGCTGCGCCTTGGTGATATTTTCATTATTAGCTATAGCGGAGGTAGTAGCTAAAATTAGCAGACAAGGTAGCAGCGTATGGCATAAAAACCTTTTGCTTAATAAACTATTATTAATGGTCATCACCTTTTTTAAATTAATCGTTTTGTCTTTAGCGCCTTATTATTTGTATCTAAGGAGACAATGAATAGCGGCCATTCACCTTTATGCCGTTAACTTTCCGGGCTAAAATCTGACTAACCATAATACCTGTGCGCATGGCATAGGCATGATGCTGTTAGGTAAATAGTTTAGCGATTATTCTAACCAAGCTTTAGGTGGCGTGCGCATGCTACGTTCACTAAAAATATTGTCAGGTAAGCCCAAGTTATATTTAACATGTCGAAATTGCATTTCGGTATAGCTATTATTGCTTAGGTTGGTAATACGTGATTTCATCACGGTGGCGATACCGTCAATGTCTTTGACTTGCAGTACCGTCATTTTGCGTGCTGCTTGATTGCTTTGGTCGAAATAGATAGTCTCAATCGGTAAAAAATTAGCTTTATCAATTTTCACTGTATAGCGACTAAATTCGACACTTTGTCGATCTTTTGCTACCGCGTTAATCAGGTAGCTGTCTTTATCTTCGCTGACTAAGGTAAAGTTATCTTCTTTAGGATTGCGGCCAGAAACATCTTCATAATAAAAATGTGAACCAACAAAAGATGTGCGTTTATCGCCAGCAGAAATACGCTTAACGAGATCGAGTGCCGGTAAAAATAACCAGCGATTGTCATCAGATTCAAGTTGTTTTTCCACGCGAAATACTGTGTCTTTGACATTGCTTGGCTGGGAAAAAAACACCAACATATTTTGATCACCCAGATCTTTTTCATCTTTGCGTAAAATGGTGAATTGGCGCATTTGGCGGTTACCGTTTTCATCAACAATAATCATCCGTGCTTCAGCGCTGCCATCGTCACCGGCATAATATGAAGCAAGGTTGGCTTGATCGATAATATCGCGCACTGGTTTTGTTGTGACCTTTGTCGTAGCACTTTCATTGGCTAGCGTCTTAGGTTCTGCGGCCTGTAAGGTAAAGTTAGTTGCTAAAAGTAAGCTAAACGACAAGGCAACTTGGCCACTAACTTTTGCTGCTTTTATTAGATGATTACTTAGGTTAATGCTCATCAGGGTGTCCTTATGATTGTGCTAAATTTTTTGTAGTTGTAGTCTTAGCCTTATTACGCCGAGCTAATAGTGTCAGTATCGCGGGTAGTAATACTAAGGTGACTAAGGCGGATAAAATCATGATGCTGGCTAAGAAAAAGCCCACCGTGATATAGGGCATCAGTGGCGATAATAATAGTGGCGTAAAACCAATAGCAATAACAATGGCATTGCGGGCGATAGCGCGGCTAGGTTCTTGAAACATAGCTTGTAATGCTAAACTTAGGCTTTGCTTTTCAATTTCAAGTTCGCGCACACGCTGAAGAAAATGAATGGCGAAATCAATAGACAAGCCCAGTGTTAATGCTGAAAGCACCGCGATAGGCATATCATAAGCTTTGCCAAACCAGCCCACTAATCCGTAAATCATGGTGATGGTAAAGGTTAGGGGCAGCATGGCTAATATGCCATATTTTATCGATCTAAAGAGTAGCACCATAATAAAAAATACCACAACAAATGACGACAGCAGGCTATCAATCATGCCGCTGACCATAGCGTCTTGCCAAACAACATTGAGGTATGACTTACCGGCCCATTGATGCTGAACGTCGATAGGCGGTGGATTTTTAACTATGTAGTCGTCTAACCAACTCACCACGTTAGCCATATGCTGATTGTCGCCACTGCTCATTTGTAGCCATAAAAGTGTCCGTTGATAATCTTGGCTAACAAAGTGTGATAAATCTTGTGGGCGATGAGACGATTGAAATTGCAATAAGGTTTGTGCGACACCATTACTGCTACTAGGAATAGCAAAGTCTTTATCGTCACCTGAGTTTAATTCACGGTTAACGGTACTAATGATATCGGTCAAACTATTAACCTTGCCAACATCACCTGCATTGACAATAGCGCTTTGTAATGTGGCGAGCCAATTAAGCATCTCAGGGTCGGTAAATATTTTTTGGGCATTGTTCGCTTGCGCGCTGATCTTATAAAGTTGTTCAAGCCAAGGTTGTTCTAGCGCGCTTGCGCTAAAGCGAAAGTCATCAAGCTGTATTAACAAATCTTGTGTGAAAAAGCTGACTTTCTCACGGGTATTATGCTTTACCCACTGCTTATAACGCTCTGTAATAGTGCTTTTTGCTTCGCTCTCATTGGCACCGTCAAGTATTTCCCTAAAGCTATTAAGGGCGGTTTGTGGTGGTGGCTGGTTATTACTAAACACTATCCATGCATCATAGGTTCCGGCAAAGTGTTGATTAAGGACTTTATCAGCGATACGAATTTCATGATCCGCTTTAAACCAATTCACTGGATTGTCATTAATGATAATGCGGTTCACACCAACTAGGCTTACCGCAAATAAAGCGATAAAAGCGATCAAAATAAGTTTGCCACGTTTAACTGAAAAAGCGCCTAATTTCTCTAGGCTGGTGGCTAATCTACCTTTTTGTTCCATCAGTGCGATAGCGCGCTGTAATTTGGCTAAGGTTTCAGGCTTCATGCGGGCGATATAGGCAGGGATATAAGTAATGGTTAAAACAAAGGCTAATAAAATGCCAGTACCGATAAAGGCGCCAAAAACTTTTACCGGTGGAATAGGGGTTAACATCAAGGAATAAAAGCCGACGGCAGAGGTAATTGAGGTAAATAGCATGGGTTTATATAAATGGCCCATCACTTTTTTAATGGTTTTTGACCCGTCATCACCAGCTTTAAAACGATCGGCAAATTCTGATAAAATGTGCACAGAATCAACCACGGCTATTGGCATCAAAAATATCGCGATCATCGAAGACATAATATGAACGGTAAAACCTAAGCCAATTAAGCTGCCCATGATAATTAATACTGTTGCCATAGCCACCACCATAGGGGCAATGATCAAGGCAAAATTGCGAAAGAAAAACCACAGTAATAAAAATATCGCTAAACCGGCTAATGGCGCCGCGACACCCATCTGAACAAACATTTCGTAGCCAAATTGGTCTTCAGCCACAGGTAAACCTGTGATGTGAATGGCTAAATTATCTTGCTCAATAGTGCTGATATTGGCGGCTAAGTGACGAATTTGTTCAGCAATAATGTAGCTTTGATCTTTGGCGATAATGGGCACATAAATGGCGACCGCTTTGTTGTCGCCAGAGACTAAGGTGTTGTTCAGCATGGGTAAACGTTTCACTGCTTGCTGAATGTCTTGGCTTGCTTTAAGTGTAGTTGGCGCTTGTTTCATCAGGTATTCAAATAAAATACCTTGGTTAACACCTTGCTCATTAGTTAACTGGCGAATATTGTCGACCACATTGAGCGATAGTAGGTCTTGTTTAATTACGCCATCAAGTTGCAGAATTTGGTTAGTTAATTGCTCAACAACGCTTAAGATTTCAGGCGTAAAGACAGTATTTTTACTGACTAAACCAACGACAATCATATCGCGCATCAGAAAGTCAGTTTTTATTTGATTGTGAAATACCCGCGCCGGTGCATCTTGGCTGAGCATATTTTCAGGATCGGTATCAATAGCTATTTGGGGTAGCATAGCCACACTCAATAGTGTGATCAGCAATAGTAAGCTATAGATAACTTTTGGCTTTGCAATGGCAAAGTTTAATACGCGTTGGTAGTTCAAAATGCTTCCTCGTCTACGTTATAACATTCATTATAACGTTAAGGTATATTAGAAAAATGTAATGTACTTTTATATTAGCAGTATCTAATGTAATATCCAACTATAAATAACTTTACGCGATAAAATGATTTTTTTGCGATAATGAATAGCGAGTAATAAATGGCCGAGTTAGCCGCAATTGATATAAAAGAAATGCGTAATAATGCTTCGCAAGCTGCGGACTTATTGAAAGCAATGAGTAATGAACATCGGCTGTTGATTTTATGTCACTTGGGCGAAAAAGAAATGTCGGTGAATGAATTGAATAATTTTGTTGATTTGAGCCAATCAAGCTTATCGCAACATTTAGCTAGATTACGTCAAGATAATTTAGTTAAAACGCGACGCGAATCACAAACCATATTTTACAGTATCGCCAACCTTTCAGTGGTGAAACTAATTAACTTGTTACATAGTGAATTTTGCGCATAAATTTTAATAAGCTCAGTATTTAAGCTCAGTATTTAAGCCCAGTACTAAAAATCACACGCGAAAGCTTAAGCACTAAAACTTAAGCTCTAGAGCTCAAGCACTAAAAATCAGGCACTAAGATAGGACAATAAAAAATGTCCTATCTTAGTGCTAGTCGTTACTAAATAATTTTCTTCTCACCATCGCCCGGTAAGCTTTTGGCGTTATATTTAGCCTTTGCTTAAACAGGCGAGTAAAGTTTGCTTGGTCTTGATAACCGACTTGAAAAGCCACTTCTTGAATGGATAAATTACTCGCGGCTAATAATTCCTTCGCGCTTTGTATTTTTAATTGTTGCCAATATTGTGTCGCATTAATGCCGGTGGCGTATTTAAATCGGCGAGTAAATGAACGCTGACTGATGCCGAACTGCTGCGCGATGTCATTTAAGCTTAACTCAGTATTTAAGTTGGTTTTTAACCAAAATTGAATTTGGCTGATTAATTCATCAGGGTGGCGATCTACCGCACCTTCTAAATAACGCTGTTCTTCGTAAGGCTTTCTAATTTCATGGGAAAAATTTCGCTCTACTTGTTGTGCGGCATTTTGGCCGTAAATCTGAAAAATAATATGCACAACAATATCAGCTAAGGCATTGACACTGGCCGCACAATAAGTGCGTTCCGATTGGGTGATAAAAAAATCTGGCTTCAAATCTACTTTTGGATAATCACGTTTAAATTGCTCAACATAGTGCCAATGGGTGGTTGCTGGGTGATAATCTAAAATACCGGCCTCAGCCATTAAGCAAACACCGGTACCACCGCCAATTAAGGTTGAGCCTTTGCCCCAAATCTCAGTTAACCACTGCAACATTTTTGGTTGTTGAGCAATGGTCGGTCTGGGGTTGCGCCACAAACTAGGAATAAAGGCAAAATCAGGCCGTTGAGCATGGTCAATGTCAATATCAGGCAGTAGTTTAATTAAAGCGCGAGTTGATATCGGTTTAATGCTTTCAGCAACCATTTGAATAGACAAACGCGGTGCATGGCGGTTTGCTTGCAAAGCCACCGCTTCTCCCGCACGTAACATTTCAACCGGCAGGCTGACACTGGTTGCTAGCATTTGATCATAAAGCAACAAGGCAATCTTGATGGTATTGTCTTTACGGCGTTTAAATTTTGTCTTCATTAACCTCATCACTCTTTATTCTACTTGTTTGGCTATTTTGACATATTTTATGGCTATAAATGAATGTTATTTATTTTCGCTAACTCTTACACTGATCAACATAAATATTAATATTTGAATTTAAAGAGATTTTTTCATGACTGCGTTACCTATTATAGTTGGCATGGGCGGTATTAATGCCGCAGGTAGAACATCGTTTCATCAGGGCTTTCGCCGCATTGTTATTGATAAATTAAATGCTGAAGCTCGCCAAGAAACTTTTGTTGGTTTAGCAACATTAATGAATTTACTGACCAGTCAAGACGGACACTTGCTTGATGCCGAAGGTAAGGTAGTTGATAAATCTGAGGTTGAAAAACGTTTTGGTGAAGAAATTTTAGCGGGTACATTAATTCGCAAAATTGAAAATGAACATTTTGACCCTGATGCGACGCCATGGCAGCAAAAATTGACGATGGACACTGGCGAAAAGGGGATTAGCTTCGAAACCCGTGCCCGTGATTTACCTAAACCATTACCGCGCACATGGCAAATTACTGAACTAGCAGATAAACGTGTTCGTGTTGATATTGCCGGTGAAATTGAAGTCAAACATGACTCAACTCGTGATAACCCCATTAAAGCCGCGGGCCAATTTCCAACAGGTTTTAAACCCGCCAGTTTATATAACAGCCGTTATCAGCCACGTGGTTTACAAGCGACTATTTTTGGCGCCGCCGATGCTATTCATTCTACGGGTTATAGTTGGAGTGAAATTGTTGATAAAATTTGCCCAGATGAAATTGGTACCTATTCAGCATCGGTATTTGGTCAAACTCAAGCTGAAGGCTTGGGTGGCATGATGCAAAATCGCCAAAAAGGTGAGCGTGTTTCAACAAAAAATTTAGCCCTTGGTTTAAACACCATGTCGACTGACTTTATCAACGCTTATGTTACTGGCAGTGTCGGAACAACCTTTACCTCTACCGGCGCATGTGCCACTTTTTTATATAACTTAAAAGCGGCAGTACAAGATATTCAAGCAGGGCGTATTCGCTTGGCCATTGTGGGTAGTAATGACTGTGCTATTACGCCTGAAGTTGTTGAAGGTTTTGGCAACATGAGTGCACTGGCCAATGAAGAAGGCTTGAAAAAAATTGATGGTAATGGCGTTGCCGACCATCGTCGCACTAGCCGCCCGTTTGGTGATAACTGTGGTTTTACCATTGGTGAGGCCGCGCAGTTTATTGTTTTAGTGGATGATGCCTTAGCGCTAGAGCTTGGTATGCATGTTTTGGGTTCAGTGGCGGATGTTTTTACTAACGCCGACGGTATTAAAAAGTCAATTACAGCACCAGGACCCGGTAATTATATCACTATGGCAAAGTCAGTTTCCTTGGCTAAGTCGATCATTGGCGCAGAGTCAGTTCAACAACGTAGCTTTATTTTAGCGCATGGCTCGAGTACCCCGCAAAACCGTGTTACTGAATCGTTAATTTATGATCGTATTGCCAAAAGTTTTGATATTAATAATTGGCCGATAGCAGCACCTAAAGCCTTTGTTGGCCATACTATTGGCCCAGCCAGTGGCGATCAGGTAGCTATGGCACTAGGTATATTTGCTCACAATATTATGCCGGGTATTACCACCATTGATAAAGTGGCCGATGATGTCTATAAGGAGCGTTTAAATATTGCTACTGAGCATTGGCATTGTCAAGATATGGACGTCGCCTTTATTAACTCGAAAGGTTTTGGTGGCAACAACGCCACAGCGACTTTGTTTTCTCCAACGGTAACCTTGGCGATGATGGAAAAACGCCACGGCGCTGCTGCGATGCAAACTTACCGTGATAAAGCCACTGTGGTAGAACAAGCAAGAGTTAAATATCAAGCGCAAGCCGATAGTGGCGATTTTCAAATTATTTACCGTTTTGGCGATGGTACGTTAATGGATGATGATCTTACTATTACGGATGAAGATATTAGTGTTAGCGGTTTTACTAATAAAATAGTGTTACCCGCAAAGAACCCGTTTGCCGATATGGTTTAATCTTCATAAAAATCTAGAAACTTTGCCAAAAGCCCTGCAATGATATTGACAGGGCTTTTGTATTTAATGCACTATCAATAATTGTTATATTTATATGAAGTGGCTAATATTCTATGGTTGATAAAAATATTTTGCTTTGAGGAGATATTTTTAGTAACTTTTAATCACTTTCGCAGCTTTCGTCACTATAGAGTTCACATCATAGTAATTTAATCACCATTAGAATGGTACATTATATATGGCTATAGCGCCTATTGAAATTGCTCTAAAGCTTGACAATGACCATGACATTGTTGAACCTAAACCTAGTCAAATCGGCCCGATCTTATTCGCCTTAGTTTTAGGTTTAACTGGCGCTTTACTCAATAGTTACCCAATAGAGCTCGCCTATAGTATTTTTTTAGTGCTTGGTAACCTTGCATTTATTATTGCCGCCGCCTATCTTCGCCCCGCATTGACCCTATTATGTGCTTTGATTTGTGTCGCGCCGTTGTTAATTATTTGGGGTCATCCCTTTGGTTTTTTAACTTTTGGCTGCGAAGCGCTTTTTGTCTCTTATTTGCGTAGTCGTGGTTGGTATTTACCAACAGCAGATTTTTTGTATTGGTTGGTTATTGGTATGCCACTGACCGCATTGTTAATTGAATTCACTACGACTAATGCGCCAGAATATTTAATATTTTCTTTGTTTAAACAAAGTATCAACGGAATTTTTTATACTGCTTTAGCTGTTATCTTGATTTTTGTATTCGGTGATAAACTGAGAGGTTGGATAAAGTCACAACAACCACCGCTAGTGAAAAATCTCAAACAATACTTGCAGTATATTTTATGGGTCATGTCGGCTTTTTTTGTGGTCGGCGTTTGTTTATTTTTAAGTCGAAGTTTAACCAATATTCAAGATCAACAATTTCAAGATAAGCTTGATATTAGCAGTCAGTACGTGGTGCGTATTATTGAAAGTTATGTTGATGATCATAAGAAAGCAATAGCCCAAGTAGCGAATAGCTTATCGGTTATTGAGCCCAATAATTATGATGATGCCTTGACTAAAGTACATGAAATTTATCCTGGTTTTTTGACCATGCTGATTGCTAATCAGGATGGCAACTTAGTGACTTCTTCACCGCGTGCTTTAATGGAAAACCTGCCCCAAAGTGGCTTTAGTGTTGCTGACCGCTCGTATTTTTCCCAAGCCTTTTTTCAGCAATCGCTTTATGTTTCTTCGGTTTTTTTGGGTCGAGGTTTTGGTGCCGACCCTATTATTGCTATTAGTGCGCCAATTTATGCTAACGATAATACTAACAAGAAAAATAAACCTGTTGGTATTGTTGAAGGTTCGCTAAATCTTAATTTGTTTAAGCAGGTTAATCGTTATGCTGCCAATGATCGAGAAATTGATCTGGTATTAACGGATGAAAATGACAATGTTATTTATGCTGATGCGGATTTAGCGCTGGCGACATTGTCGAAATTTAATTTTTCTTTGGATCAAGCGAATGCCAAACATCAACTACTGACGATTGACACTTATGGTGCCAATAAACAGCGTTATTTGCACCGTCAATCGGTACTTAATAATGGCTGGAAAATATTTATTTTAATTGAGCATAGGCAAATTTTAGCTTTAGTAGAGCAACAATATTTGACTATTTTTATCTCGTTATTCGTTATTTTTATTTTGGTGATTGTCTTAGCAAACCAATTTGCTCGCGCTTTGAGTAGACCATTAGCCTTTGCTTTAAAAGAGCTTGCCCACGGTGGAGGTAAAAGCGGTTATAAAACTATGCCTTATGTGGCGCCTACTGATTTTTTAATCTTGTATGAGGAATTACAGCAGTCGAAAGAGCGTTTACTTAAGCAGCAATTTATTTTAGAAGATATAGTAGAAAAACGTACCCAAGCATTAAATGAAGCGAATACGGCCCTAAAAAAATTAGCCAATAAAGATAGTTTAACCGGTTTATATAATCGTCGTTATCTGAACAATAAATTTAGTGAGTTACAAGCGATATTGGCGCGAAATAATGCCACTATGTTAGTGGCTATGCTAGATCTTGATCACTTTAAAAACCTTAACGATGAATATGGTCATTTAATGGGTGATCGCTGTTTAAAATATATTGCTGAAGTCATGAGTAATAAGTTTCCTCGCCGCAGTGATATTGTGGCACGCTTTGGCGGTGAAGAATTTATTATTGTTGCGCAACATGATGAGCAAGGCATTATGCTAGACAAGCTTGAAGAATTACGTCAAGAAATAGCCCAGCATCAATTTGAACATGACACTGGGGAGTTGATAAGTGTCACTATATCTATTGGCGTGGTGACGGCTAATGCGACATATTCTGAAAAAATTACTGATTGGATCACGCTTGCTGATGAACAACTCTATCAAGCAAAAGACAATGGTCGTAATCAATTATCGATAAATCAGTTAGTTCATATTAGTCATAACTAAGCTTAGTTATGACTAATATGAACATAAATTATGTCAATAACAATAATACCAATCTCACTAATTATCTGATCATTTTTACTGGTTAAAATAGCCCACTACTGCGTTATTTATTTAATAATTAGAACAACTAGTTATTAAAATAAATGCCTTATATTTGGCCATTTTTCCTGCGTATAAAGTAGACCACCTAATTAATAAAATTGGTATAATGAGACTTTTTCTGCGCAATAAATACGGCAGAATAAAAAGCTCGTTGTGTAGTCTGAGTCTGCTGGGTTTGATAACAAAAAAACGCTCGTCATTTGAGCGTAATTATAGCGTTCAAATTTTTATTAAAAGATAAGTCGTAAGCTTGACGTTATGGTTATTATGCGTCGAGGTGCTTGCTGATAAATTTCACTTTAAAATACCGCCAGGCGATATTTTAAAGTGATTTATGTCAAACAAATTCAGCTTAGTTACGTCAGCAACATATTAGTCTGATTCTTGTTAGCCCGCTTGTTATTAGGCTAATTGTTTTAAGCAATACTATGCTTCTTTTTCTTGGGCGGTTAACACAAAATCTAGTACGCCCATGGCGGCTTTTCGACCTTGATCGATAGCGGTGACGACAAGATCTGAGCCTAGCACCATATCACCACCAGCAAAAATATTTTCCTTAGTGGTTTGCAATGCAAAACTGCTATTATCGGTTGCAATTACTCGTCCTTTTGCATCAACTTCAACACCCGCATCTTTCATCCATTGTGGTGGGCTTGGCATAAAACCAAAAGCAATAACCACGGCATCAGCAGGCATGATGAATTCAGAGTCGGCAATAGCTTCAGGGTTTCTTCGCCCCTTAACATCTGGCGCACCAAGTTGTGTTTTGATAAATTTAACGCCGCAAGCATTACCGTTATCATCAGTTGCAATATCAATTGGTTGAATATTAAACTGAAAATCTACGCCTTCTTCTTTGGCATTTTTTACTTCACGTGGTGAGCCTGGCATATTAGCTTCGTCTCGACGATAGGCACAAGTTACCTCGCTTGCGCCTTGGCGAATTGAACTACGGACACAATCCATTGCGGTATCACCACCGCCAAGCACAAGCACTTTTTTAGCTGAAAAGTTCACATAAGGTTTGGCGTTAACGTTGCCATCCTCTTGAGAAAGTTTCATTAATTTTTGTGTGTTCGCGGTTAAAAAATCTAGTGCCTTGTAGACACCTGGCGCCGTTTCATGTTCAAAACCACCTGTCATGTCAGTGTAGGTACCAAGGGCTAAAAACACCGCGTCAAATTCATCACTGATATCATTAAAGCTGATATCGACACCAACATTGATATTTAAACGAAACTCAATACCCATACCTTCAAGAATTTCTCGGCGGGTTTGAATAACTTCTTTTTCTAATTTAAAGGCCGGAATACCAAAAGTGAGTAAGCCACCAATTTGCTGATGTTTGTCAAAAACAACCGCTTGAACACCGTTTCTAGTTAAGACATCAGCACAAGCTATGCCAGCAGGACCAGCGCCAATAATGGCCACACGCTTACCAGTTGCAACGACTTGAGATAAATCAGGTTTCCAACCTTGAGCTATAGCGGTATCGGTAATGTATTTTTCAATATTACCAATAGTCACGGCGCCAAATTCATCATTGAGCGTACAGGCTGACTCACAAAGTCTGTCTTGTGGGCAAACACGACCACACATTTCAGGCAAACTGTTGGTTTCATGACAAAGGTCTGCAGCCTCCATAATTTTGCCATCGGTCACTAGCTCTAACCATTGCGGGATATAATTGTGCACAGGACACTTCCATTCACAATAAGGGTTACCGCAATCTAAGCAGCGATCCGCTTGGCCGGCACTTTGCTCGTTACTCATGGGTTGATAAATTTCTACAAAATTTATTTTACGCTCTGCTATCGCTTTTTTAGGCGGTTCGATGCGTTTAACATCGATAAATTGATAAATATTTTTACTCATGAAATAGCTGCTCCACGCGTGTACTCATTATTGTGCTTGAACACGAAGTTCTGCAGATGAACGGCTACGATGTCCCAATAGGGTTTTTACATCAACGGCCTTTGGCTTAACCAGCTTAAATAGCGGTGCGTAAGTGGCAAAATGAGTTAAAATTTCTTCTGCTCTTAAACTGCCAGTTTCATCTAAGTGTTGGTTGATAATGCCACGTAGATGTTCTTGGTGAATATTAAGCTCATCTATCGCTAACATTTCAATTGATTCATTATTCAGGCGTATGGCTAGGTCGTCTTGCTCATCTAAAACATAAGCGAAGCCGCCAGTCATACCGGCACCAAAATTAACGCCCACTTGACCTAAAACCGTCACTATGCCGCCGGTCATATATTCACAGCCATGATCACCGGTACCTTCAATAACGGCATGACAGCCGGAATTTCGCACCGCAAAGCGCTCACCTGCACGGCCACAACCATATAGCTTACCGCCGGTTGCTCCGTATAAACAGGTATTGCCCATAATCATAGTTTTATGACTTAAATATTCTACGCCTTTGGGCGGTTTGATGGTTAATTTGCCGCCGGCCATACCTTTACCAACATAGTCGTTGGCATCACCTGTTAGAGTCATTTCTAAGCCGCCAGCATTCCAGACACCAAAGCTTTGACCGGCAGTGCCATTGAAAAATATTTTAATCGGGTCAGCTGCCATACCTTGGTCACCATGTTTAGAGGCAATTTCACCCGATAATGAAGCACCGACAGAACGATCGGTGTTTTGAATCGTTAAACGATATTCGCCGCCACTACTGTGGGCAATCGCATGTGAGGCAAGCGCGAGTAAACGCTGATTTAACACGCCTTTGTCAAAGGGTTCATTGCTAGCCGTTTGATATAAGGTGGTATCATCACCGGCGACAACCGGCGCAATAATGGGACTTAAATCTAGTTTTTGTTGCTTGGCGGTAATACCGGCCAAGGGGACGAATAAATCTGTACGACCAATAATAGCGGTTAAGCTTTCAACGCCTAAACTGGCTAAAATTTCACGCACATCTTGCGCAATAAATTTAAAATAATTCATCACTTGCTCAGGTAAACCCTTAAAGAATTGTTCACGTAGCACTTCATCTTGTGTTGCTACACCTGTGGCACAATTATTTAAATGACAAATACGCAGAAATTTACAGCCTAAAGTCACCATAGGCGCGGTGCCAAAACCGAAGCTTTCGGCACCTAAAATAGCGGCTTTAACAATATCCAAGCCAGTTTTTAGACCCCCATCAACTTGTAAACGCACTTTGTGGCGTAAACCGTTTGTGACCAGTGATTGGTGCGCTTCAGCTAAGCCAAGCTCCCACGGGCAACCGGCATATTTAACCGAGGTTAATGGGCTGGCACCTGTGCCACCGTCATTACCAGAAATAGTAATAAAGTCAGCAAAGGCTTTGGCAACGCCTGAGGCGATAGTGCCAACACCTGGACCTGAAACCAGTTTTACGGAAATAATCGCTTTAGGATTGACTTGCTTTAAGTCGAAAATCAGTTGTGCGAGATCTTCAATCGAATAAATATCGTGATGTGGCGGCGGTGATATTAAGGTTACTCCAGGCACTGAAAAACGCAATTTTGCAATTAACGGCGTGACTTTATCACCGGGCAATTGACCACCTTCACCTGGTTTTGCACCTTGTGCCACTTTGATTTGCAGCACATCAGCATTCACCAGATAATACGGTGTAACGCCAAAGCGCCCAGAGGCAATTTGCTTAATACGCGAGTTTTTGACTGTGCCGTAGCGACGTTCGTCTTCACCGCCTTCACCAGAATTTGAGAAACCACCTAGGCGATTCATCGCAATCGCTAGCGCTTCATGTGCTTCAGGACTTAAGGCACCAATTGACATAGCGGCACTATCAAAGCGTTTAAACAGTTCAGACTCTGCTTCAACTTCGGAGATATCAATGGCGGTTTGATCGTCTTTTAGGGCTAATAAATCACGCAATGCTGCGGGTGGACGTTGGTTAACGTGGTCAGCAAATATTCTGTAATCACTATAGTTGCCGCTGCGTACCGCCGCTTGTAGCGTGCTCACTACATCAGGGTTATAGGCATGGTATTCACCGCCGTGGACATATTTTAGTAAACCGCCATGACTCATTTTTTGATGTGGCATAAAGGCTTTGCGAGCTAGGTTTATATTGTCTTGTTCAATGTCGGTAAAGTCAGCGCCCTGAATACGGCTAGGTAAATCAGGGAAACAAAGTGCCATAATCTTACTATTAAGACCAATAACTTCAAATAGTCCGGCACAACGGTAGCTGGCAATGGTAGAAATACCCATTTTTGATAATATCTTTAATAGGCCTTTATTAATGCCTTCACGGTAATTTACGATGGCTTCGCGGGCCGTGAGGTTAAGTTGCTTTTGTTCAACCAGTTGTTCAATAGTTTCATAAGCTAAGAAAGGGTAAATCGCCGTTGCCCCTAAGCCAAGCAGCACGGCAAATTGATGTGAGTCACGCACTGAAGCGGTTTCGACAATAATGTTGGAATCACAACGTAATTGCTTATCAACTAAACGTTTTTGCACGGCACCCACCGCCATTGCGGCAGGAATGGGCAACATACCTTTATGTATATGGCGATCTGATAACACTAAGATTACGGTGTTTTTATCTCTGACTAATGTTTCAGCTTCATCACACAAGCGAATGATAGCGGCTTCTAAACCCTCGGCTTGATCATAGTTTAAGGTTAAGGTATCTGAGCGGTAATGTTCAGGGTCTAGCTCGCGTAATTGTTTTAAGCCGGTATACATTAATACCGGTGTCGCAAATAGAATACGGTCGGCATGGCCAGTAGTTTCATTAAAAACATTATGCTCACGGCCAATACAAGTGCCTAACGACATAACATAGCGTTCACGCAAGGGGTCAATAGGTGGATTAGTGACCTGAGCAAATTGTTGGCGGAAATAATCATAAAGCGAGCGCGACTGACTCGATAATACTGCCATTGGGGTGTCATCGCCCATCGAGCCGGTAGCTTCTTGACCGTTATCAGCTAACGCTTTGACGACCTGATGTATTTCTTCGTAGCTGTAGTTGAACATTTTATGATATTGAGCGATTTCTTGATCACTAAATATCCGTTGACCAATCAAGTTCGCGGCTAATGTATCAAAAGGGACTAAGCGACGAATGTTATTGTCTAACCATTGACGATAGGGATGGCGAACTTTTAGCTCATTGTCGATTGCATTAGAGTTGAAAATTTTCCCTGTATAGGTATCAATGGCTAACATTTCACCTGGGCCTACGCGGCCTTTTTCAACCACTTCATCTTCGCCGTAATCCCAAATACCGACTTCAGAAGCTAAGGTAATAAAACCATCACGAGTAATAACATATCGTGCAGGACGTAAACCATTACGGTCTAAATTACAGGCTACATGCCGGCCATTGGTGACCACAACACCTGCGGGTCCGTCCCAAGGCTCCATATGCATAGAGTTAAATTCATAAAAAGCTTTTAAATCATCGTCCATTAACGGGTTGCTTTGCCAAGCAGGTGGCATTAATAATCGCATACCGCGGTAAAGATCCATGCCGCCCGCCATAAATAACTCAAGCATGTTGTCTAATGATGAAGAGTCAGAGCCGCTTTCATTAACAAAGGGCGCTGCATCTTGTAAGTCGGGTAATAAGGGCGATCTAAAACCGTGGGTGCGCGCGCGACTCCATTGACGGTTACCTTTAATAGTATTAATTTCACCGTTGTGTGCTAAATAACGAAAAGGTTGTGCCAAGTGCCACTCGGGGGAAGTATTAGTAGAGAAGCGCTGATGAAATAGGCAAATAGCAGTTTGCATACGAATATCGGCGAGATCCAAATAAAAATTGGGCAAATCTACCGGCATCATTAAGCCTTTGTAAATGGTGACTAAGCACGACAAACTGGCGACATAGAAACGTTCATCACTGATGCGTTTTTCTGCCCGTCGTCGTGCCATATATAACCGGCGTTCAAGATCTCGGTTTCGCCAGCCTGATGGCGCATCAACAAAAACTTGTTCTATAGCCGGTAAATTACCTTTGGCAATTTCACCTAAGGTGCTGGTATCGGTGGGGACGATTCTCCAGCCAACTAAGGTAAGGGTTTCGCGTGCTAATTCTTCTTCTAGAATTTTTTTACTCGCGCTGGCTTTAATAGGATCTGGATTAAGAAAAATCATGCCTACTGCGTACTTTCGGCCTAATGGCCAGTTATTTTCTTCGGCAACTGCGCGGAAAAAACTGTCAGGCTTTTGCATTAATAAACCGCAACCGTCACCGGTTTTACCATCGGCAGCGATACCGCCACGATGTTGCATTCGGTCTAAGGCTTGAATGGCAGTCTTTACGAGCTTATGACTTGTTTCGCCATGCTGATGGGCAATAAGCCCAAAGCCACAATTGTCTTTTTGATATGAATGGTCGTAAAGTTGCATTATTTTCTCCTAAATAAAGACCTCGGCAATTCGGTTGGGTGAGAATAGAATAAAATTATACTTTAAGTGCATAAATAATCCCGAATTCGTCGCGAAGGACTTGTCACATTAAACATTTAAAATTAAAACGTCAATCTGAATAGAGTAAATGCTCGTTATTATTTTACATCCTTATTTTCAGATAAAAGCAGGTAGCCTGATATTTAGGTTTTTTTCATCATATTTGGTAGTTTATGCACGGTGTTTAGCTAATAATATTATTATCACCTTATTTTTTGTAATTTTATTACATTCTAATTTTTTAAGACGTTAATATTTGTCGTGTTTTGTATGCACTATTTATTCAGCGTTATCATTAGCGCTGAGTATTTTAGTCATGGTTGTAGCCGTTATTATAAACACTGGTTAGTAGGCGGGGGTGATAAGCACTTGGGCATTGAGAATTAATAGCGTCCTAATAGCAAGTTCACTAATTTTCTGATCATTTCTACTGGTTAAAACAAGCCACTGCAGCGTTATCTTTACTTATACTTCAATTCGGCTATAGCCAGTCTAGTGTTCAATTAGAAAACGCTTGTTGCTTTTATAGCGGCAGAAACAAAAATCCCTAGCCATTTTAAAAATAACTAGGGATGATTGATTTAAAGCTTAATTGGTTGGGTTAAGCTTTAAGCTAAACTTTAAGTTAAGCTTTATAGCCATCGACAATACCTTTAGTCGTCACACTCACGGCGTCATGGGCATGTAACGATTCTAAATGATTAATACGTAGCCAAAAATCATCAAATTGCTCAGAGGCATTCATGGTGTGTTGTAAACGACGAGCCGCATCTTCACAAAACATTAAGTTTTGACCATTTAAACGGGCAAACTCTTGTTCGTCTTCACGCTTTACTGCCGCTTGAACGGGTGTTTTTAGTGAATTTTCAATTAAGTCGACAAGATCTGTAATGGGAAATTCAGTGGTTGAGCGATTAAGTTTAACTTTAAGTTCAGCAACAGAGCGTTGGCTATGTGGCGTGGCCATAATACCTTCGGTAGTACCAAGCCATTCATGTACGTCGGTTAAATCCACATCTGCTTGGCCAATAAATTTTTCTTTAAAAGCTTGCTGAATAAGCTGACGAGCCAAGGCTGCAGAACAAGGGCAAGTTGAAGAGTAACGCACGTCAACAGAAAGCTCGATATCCAACGTACCTTTATTTAAGCGCCCAGTAATAGTAACGGGATAGGCTTTCCAGCCTTGTTTACCACTAATCAGTGATTTGCGGCGCAGATGATAGTCAAAACTAAACTTAACTTGGGCATTATCGCTTAGCTCTTGGTGACTACTGATAAAGCCGTCTAATAAGGTCACTAAACTCTGATGGTTTAAAACATTTGAGTTTGATAGTTCATCAAGGAGCAGATATAAACGCGACATATGTATGCCTTTCGCTTGTGGCTCTTTAAGGTTAACAAACGCATCTACGTAGGCTGAAACCATACGTTCTGATTGGCCTTTTGAGGCAACCATGATAGGCATTTCTATATTACTCATGCCGACCCAATCCAAAGTCCCCTCAGTTTGTGCTGTGGTGTGATTTGCTATATCAGGCATTAATGTTGGCATTTTGACTCCGCTGTTCGCTGTGCACTAGGTAAAGGGTTATCTATGGTAACTTCAGTAGCTAGTAAAATTATAAGTAGCATTACTGTCGTAAAAATAATGACAGTTTCCACAAGTAGTTAACAAAGTGGAAGATAATGCATTGGTCCGGAAAAAGGCGGCTATTTTGAACGAAATACCCCCTAAAAGCAATGTTTGTCATAGCTATGTTGATATTGTTCTAGTATATGGTAGTTGTATTTAATATCTGTTATAAACAGGGGATGTATAAGTAATAACTTCAGGTTAAAATGTTGTTTGCTATCATATAAATAACATTAAAATTTTAATTCGACGTAGTGAAAAGCTGGCGTCACTAAGGAGACTTCATGGTAACAACACGGCACATAGATTTAATCTTGATTAATGGCTATTTAGAAGCGTTAGACCTAGCGGTGATTGAACAAATGTTGGATTTATATATTCAGCAGTCTGCGTTGTATTTAACGGCGATTAATCATGCCATTGTTAATGTGGATCAAAAGGCATGGCAGGAGCAATGCCATAAAATGAAAGGGGCTGCAGCCAGTACAGGTTTAAGTCAAGTACACCAGAAACTTATCTTGATAGAAAAATCGGCTGAAGATAGTGAAACAAAGACTCAGCACTTGCAAGCACTGAGTTTGTTAAACCAACAAGCCATTACTGCTTTTCAACAGTGGTTGTCTGAGCAATAGCCTGAGAAGTCACTATATTAGCAGGTTAATATTAGCAGATTAATCATTTTACCCTGCTAATAGCGCTATTAATCTAGTTGGCCAATAAATCGATAACCTTCACCATGAATAGTGTTGATCAACTCTGGTGAACTTTCTACGGACTCAAAATGTTTACGTAAGCGACGAATGGTCACATCAACTGTTCGATCATTAATGCGTAAGTCGCGACCGGTCATTTCTTTGATCAATTGTTGGCGGGTAACAATTTGTCCGGCATTAGCAATAAGTAAACGTAGCGCGCGGTATTCACCACGAGGAATTGATATTTCTCGATTATCTGGTGTGGTCATTTTTCGTGCATTGCCATCCAGAGACCACTGATTAAAGCTAATAAGTGCATCGTTTTTTTCTACATTGCTAGGTAACATGCGGCTGAGTATATTGCGCGCACGAATCGTCAGTTCACGTGGATTAAACGGTTTAGTTAGATAATCGTCAGCGCCAATTTCTAGCCCAAGAATTTTGTCAATGTCACTGTCGCGACCGGTCAGAAAAATTAAGCCTAAGTCGTTCTGGCGGGTTAATTCTCTTGCAAGTAATAGTCCATTTTTGCCCGGTAAATTAATATCCATAATAATTAAATTTATTATGCTGTTGGTTAGCGCGCTTTCCATGCTATCACCATCTATTGCTTCGGAGACCTGATAGCCTTCAGCTTCAAATAAATTTCTTAAATTAAAGCGGGTGACGTCTTCGTCTTCTACGATTAATATATGAGGTTTTTGCATGTTCATTGTCCAGTTCCGTGAAGTTTGATTTTTTCAAATTTTAATTTTATTTGTATTAATACGTGTTTATTCCTGACCATGCAATTATAGACTATTTGATGGCTAATAAATAATCGGCACATGGTATAGAAGCGACCGTTAAAAAACAATCAATAGCAGGCTAATTACTGCTTTTTATCACTTTAAAATAATGGTGACGTAAGATTATGCTAAGTGCTAGCGAATAAATGTTCATTTAACGGGTTTAAAGCCCTAAATCGTTAACAACTTAACAACTTAACTACATTGTCAATAACTTAACTATAAACTATATTGTCAACAAGTTAACTATAAACCCTATTGAAATTTAACCAAAAGCGAATTAATTGGCTACTTATTTATAGGAAAGTTAATTTCTATGCTAACGCCATGCGCTAATTCGCTGCTCAGTACTATTGAGCCACCAAGTGCTTGAGTCACTAAATTATAAACTAAATGCATGCCTAAACCACTACCCCCTTCACCACGCTTTGTGGTGGTAAACGGTTCAAAGACCTTATGTTTTATTGATTCAGCAACGCCAATGCCATCATCTTTATAGAGGATGTTAAGTTGGTTGCTCAGTGACATAACTGTGATTGAAATGCGGCCCTCATCTTTACCTTCAAAACCGTGAATAATGGAGTTCATGATCAAATTAATAAGAATTTGATTAATCGGCCCTGGTTTACTATTAATGGTTAAATCATTAGGGCAATCAATATCAATAATGTAGGGTAACACATTGAGTTGTGGTTTGAGATTGAGTAAAACTTCGTTTAAAAGCTGCTTAACGTCGACAGTACGTAGGTCTTCACTTGATTGGTCTACGGCGACTTTTTTAAAGCTGGATATTAAGTCAGCGGCACGTTTTAGATTACGATAGATAATGGCGACATTTTCACAACTGTCATGCAAAAACTTTTTTAATTGGCTCGATTTTAGGGTTTTATTATCAAAAGCTTGTTTAATTTCATCTAATCTATCGGCTAATAATGTTGAGGCCGTAACCCCTAAGCCTATCGGCGTATTGACTTCATGTGCAACGCCGGCAACCATATCTCCCAGTGAGGCCATTTTTTCGCTTTCAACCAATTGGCTTTGAAATTGATGGAGTTTCTCTAACGTAGAGAGTAACTCTTGGTTAGATTCTTTCAGGGCGTCGGTACGTTTGTTAATTTTATTTTCTAATGCTTGTGAGTGCTCAAGACTCTGCTGCCCCTGAGCATTTAATTGTGTGATGTGTTTATCTATGCGAGCAAATAACATATTAATATTAAGGGCTAAAATGTCAGCTTCACGATATGGCATAGTGTCGCATTGTTGTTGAAAGTTTTTTTGTCGAGCGGCAACTTGTACCGTGTTAATCAAAGAAGAGAATGGCGCACTGATATAGCGCTCAAGTTTGAGCGCTATAAAAATGGCGATAATAAATACTATAAAAACAATGATAATGCTGATGATTAATAATTTATCAGTTATCTGTGTGAGGTACTCGCTACTGCTTTGCAAATAAATATAACCGATAATTTTTTCTTTAACTTTAATGGCTTGCATATACTCAAGGTGTTTTTCTTTGAATCTTGGTGTTAATAAATTTTTAACGTCATGCGATTTTTGCGCAATGCTAGCCCGCTGTTCATTACGTTTGTAACTGTAAAAAAAAGTCAGTTTATCAGTGTCGCTATTGAATTTATAAAGGTGTAAGTAATTTAAATTAGGAATGTGCTGGGGTAATGAAAAATTATCTTTTAGTGCTAATCGTTCTGAGTTAACTAAATAGGGCAGACTTTCATCGGCCAAAACAGTGGCCCAATGCTTTATTTGACTAGTGGCACTGAGCTGATAACTGTTGTTAAATTGTTGGGTAATGATTGAGAGACTCAATAGTGATAATAATGTGATGGCACTGATCACGGTGCTCAAGCAAATACGACGAAGAGACCAAATAGGTTTGATTGTTGACATACAGTATTAAACTCAATTAATGGTGGCTATAAAGTGCTTGTAAAAGTGCTTGTAGAAAATATTATGGCTTTGAACAATCACACATTTTTCGTTACTTTTTCCCATTAAGATAACACTGATAAACCGCAAAACCTTTTTTAATCGCTAAGGTCTTTGTTTTACCCAGTGCTTTTTCCATGATGGGTAAGTATTTCAAAAAACTATTAGCGACAATGGTAATGCAGGCTTTGCTGGTTAAGTTTTGCTTTATCTCGGCTAAAAATTGTTCGGTAGCGCCATAATGGGTTTTTACGCCCTGATGAAATGGTGGGTTGGAAATGACAAAATCATAGCGTTCTTGAACAGTAGATAAGCTATCTGAGGCAATATATTGCCCGCTTAACTGGTTTAAAGACAGTGTTGTTTGCGCTGAATGCAAGGCTAACGCACTGACATCAACCAAGGTTAATGTTGTTTTTGGGTGAACTGTGCCGATATAAGCGGCAATAACCCCTGCACCACAACCAAAATCTAACACTTTACCTGAAATAACCTCAGGTAAGTGTGCTAATAAAACTTCTGTACCCGTGTCTAGTGCATTTTGGCTAAATACGCCTGGTAAAGCGGCAATTTTTAGTACTTTATCTTGTACCTGCATTGGGTAGTATTTATAAAATTTTTGTAGTTCAAAGCGAGGTAATGAGGGTTTTAATTTGCCAATGTACATTAAGCAATGTCTTGCCGCGTCAACATTTTGGCAATATTCTAGGTAATCAATACCGAGTTTTTCGGCTGACTTTACCCCCGCTTTATTTTCCCCAACAATGACTATGGCGGCATCGTCTGTCATTGACTCAGCGAGCATAGCTAAGGTAAAACTAAATTCAGCCTTACTTTTTGGAAAATGAATAATCGCCATATCATGTTTAGTTTTGGCGATATACTCGACGCAAAAATGTGCGTCTACACGGGTGTTTTTCAATTGCTGACAAGTTTTATATTCAGCATAATTAGTGTGGTAACTATCAATATGAGCAGCGCTATGCTGACTTAAGTAATGGTTAATAAAACCATCGTCTGCGATATTAACCAAAAGAGGTCTGGTTGCGGCTAGTGCCTCAATATTGCGGTTTAATAATTGGTTAATGTTACTTATTGCCATGAAGATACCTGTAATTAAGCTAACTATTATTTATGGGGGTTATTTATGGGTGCTATTTATTGACGATATTTATGGGTCAAGTTATCTACAAATATCGGCGTTACTTTAAAGAAAACTTATCATAATGACAGGGCGAACTGAGCGAGTATTCATTAATACCGCCATAGTGAATGTGTCATAGTGCTGCGTAGTCTACGCGAATTTAATTATCTCGCCATCTTTAGTCCACAGGGAGTGAGCTATTTTGACCCAGTTCAACTTATCGGGCGTAGCTTATTTTAGTGATGGGCACTCTAGTTATTGAGGACAAGATCGTACTTACTGATTAGAAAAAGAAATAAAAGCAGTAAAATCAAACTATTAAATTTAAATTGTGGCATACGTCTAGCCGTCTATTGACTGTGCTTATATTTAAATGTTTTAATATTGTTGTCCCTTATTCCAGTGTGATTAATCGTAAAAAATTAATCACCGTCAATAAAGGGCCAGAAGAGGAGCGTTAACCAGGTAGTTATTGTGAAGAGATCAAACTCTAGTGAGCAATAATGAGGGGGTTTAACGCCGAGGTAATTGCCTTGTTGATAAGGTAATTGCCGGTTGTTAAGGCTTAGTTGTTAATATATAACCATTAAGTTTTATAGCCATCGGATACGTTCGATGGCTACTAGGTTGAATCCTTGCAACTGTCACCTAACTAGGTGGAGAGCTTCTGGCCTTTGTAAAGGCCAAATTTCATCCTAGAAATTTTGTCTGTACAAGCGCCTAAAAGTTCTCCGAACGACAAGAGTTCGAGAGCAATGAATCAAACAAAACCGATAGAAAATCACCTGATAACAGACCGACCTTTGGTTTGGACCGCACTGATCACGCCATTATTTGATGATGACGGCATCGACTATGTTAGTTTGCGTAAGCTAGTGCTACAACAAAATGCGGCCCACAATGGCATTTTATTACTGGGCAGCACGGGCGAGGGTTTAGCGTTAACCGCGCAAGAGCATTTAAGTATAGTGCAATATGTTTGTGCGATGACGTTACAAGTGCCAATAATGGTTGCTGTTGGTGGCTATAATCTTAACGAGCAACTGGCCTGGATAGCTAAATGCAATAAATTGCCGATAAAGGCTTATTTACTTACTAGCCCTATTTACGCCAAACCGGGGCCCGTAGGTCAAACCGCTTGGTTTAAAAGTTTACTCGATGCCGCAAACGTCCCTTGTATGCTTTATAACGTGCCTTCACGCAGCAGTGTTGAAATTTCCTTTTCGGCCTTACAACAATTACAAAACCATAAAAACTGTTGGGCATTAAAAGAAGCCAGTGGCGATCTTAATAAACTGCTGGCCTATAGAGAGCATTGCCCTAACCTGGACTTGTATAGTGGTGAAGACGCTATGATGCCATACCTTGCGAGTGCCAATGTTAAAGGTTTGGTGTCGGTTTGCGCTAACGTTTGGCCAGAAGCCACTCGGCAATATGTTGCTATGGCCTTAGCTCATCAACATGAAGGACTTTTTCCGCTTTGGCATAAAGCAATATCGGCATTATTTCAAGTGTCTAGTCCGATACCGGTAAAAGTGTTAATGGCTGAGTTGAACACTATTAGCTCGGCAAAACTTCGTTTACCCTTATGCCAAGCAGAACTTTCAGCGCAACACGGTTTACTCGACATTCATCAACACATTCAGCAATGGTTAGCGAGTAACAGCAGCAACCCACTAGCTCAGCATCACACGACTGATGACATTTTAAATGCACAAACCCCTCACTCTTTAGATTTAACTAACTTACGAGCAATAAAATCATGACTTGGCAACAAACATTAACAGACTTAGAAACCGGTAAAGTTCGTGCAGCAGAACAAAATAGCGATGGCACTTGGCAAGTCAATACTGCGGTGAAACAAGCCATTTTAGCGGCATTTAAAGCGGGAGAAAATACTGAGTTCGATGGTATTTATCGTGGCTTTGTGGATAAGCATAACTTACCCGCACGCGAGTTCACCGTTGCCGATAAGGTCAGAATGGTGCCGGGTGGTTCGTCGGTTCGTTGTGGTGCCTATGTGGCGCCAGGCGTCATTATTATGCCACCAGCCTATATTAATGTTGGCGCTTTTGTTGATAGCGGCACTATGATTGACAGCCATGCTTTGATTGGCTCATGCGCACAAATAGGCAAAAATGTTCACGTTTCTGCCGCGGTACAAATTGGTGGTGTGCTTGAGCCGATTGGTGCTAGTCCGGTGATTATTGAAGATAACGCCTTTTTAAGTGCTGGCGTGATTATTGTCGAAGGCATTGTAGTGAAAAAAGGTGCGGTTTTAGCCCCAGGCGTATCTTTGTCGGCCTCGGTAGCTGTTTATGACTGTGTCAATAATGTGATACTGGAAAAAGGTGCTGATATTCCTGAAAACGCTGTTGTGGTGCCAGGTACACGACCGGTTGCGGGTGACTGGGCTCAGCAGCAAGGACTTAATATGGCTTGCGCATTAATTGTTAAATACCGAGATGCAAAAAGTAATGCCGCTTTAGAACTTGAATCTGTACTGCGTTAGGATCAAAAAATGACTGCCATGTTAAATTCGACAGCTAGGCCAAACTGGCTTAGACCTGAGGTACTTGCACCGCTAGCACAGCACAGTGAAGCACTTAAAAACAGTGTGGAAGCTGAGCAAGATGAAGACGGTTTTTTTCTTTACGATTTAGACTATCTTGAGCAACACTTGTCGGTGTTGATGCAACAAGAGGTGATTAAACTCTGGTTTGCTGTTAAGGCTAATCCCTTGTCGCGTGTAATAAGCACCTTAGCGCAGCAAGGTTTTAATTTTGATGTGGCGAGTCAAGGCGAACTAACGCAAGTATTAGCACAAAATGTGCAAGCCGATCGCATTCTCAATACCGGTCCGGCCAAATCAAAGCGACAAATGAAAGCCTTCTTAAGCCAAGGCGTGCGCACTTTTGTCGTGGAGAGTTTGAACCAGTTGCAATGGCTTAATGAAGCAGCAATAGCATTGGCTTGCCAACCACAAGTATTATTAAGAGTACAATTACAGTGGCAAGAAGGTGAGAAAAATCCTTTAGGGGGTAATGAAGTGACGCCTTTTGGTTTATCTTGCCAAGAGTGGCAAACCATAAAAGTTAGTCACTTTCCGGCGTTAAATATTAATGGCTTGCATATTTTCCAATGGGGAAATATGCTCAGCAATGCTCGGATGTTTGAGCTTTGGTCACAAATGGTTACGCCATTGTTATCGCTAGCAGAACAATTGGGCATGAGGTTAGAAGTCTTAGATTTAGGCGGTGGCCTAGGTGTCGATTACCTGCAAACAGGGCAAGGCCTAAGCTGGAAAAAAATTGTTGCTGACTTAGCCAAAATAAAAGCACAGGCAGGTGTTAGCGAACTCTGGCTAGAGCTAGGTCGTTTTGCTGTTGCTGACATGGGCTATTACGTGACTTCGGTTGTTGACCGTAAACAAAACTTTCAGCAGCAACAATTAGTACTTGCCGGTGGCATTAATCATTTAATTCGCCCGGCAATTACTGAACAGCCCTTTCCTGTCGCCATGCTGAGAGAGTCAGCAGCAAGCCCTTGTTATTTTGATCTACATGGCCCGCTTTGTACCAGTTTAGATAAATTGGGTACCTTGGCAATAGCCAGTGATGTTGAAGTGGGTGACCAATTAATTTTTGGTTTAGCCGGCGCTTATGGCTTTACTGAAAGTATGCCGTTTTTTCTTTGTCATCAAATTGCCGCTGAATATGTTTTACAGCAAGGCAAAATTGAGCAAGTACGTGCAGCAGAGCCTGCAACTTGGTATTTACGTTAACCTAGTCAATAAAGTCGTTTGATTGGTAAGAGATTATTTATGAATTTAATCAGTAAAGAAGTGATGCATGTCGGTGAAATGGCCAGTGGTGCTGCGCTTACCGTGCCGGTTTATCGTATTAAGGGTAAACAGCAGGGGCCTGATGTTTATATTCAGGCTAATATGCATGGCGCAGAAGTGCAGGGCAATGCGGTTATTTTTCAGTTGTTAGAGCAATTAAAAACCCTTGAATTAAATGGCAGTATTACGCTCGTGCCTTATGCCAACCCTGTCGCTTGTAATCATAAAAACGGGGAATATACCTTAGGACGATTTGATCCCATTACCGGCGTTAACTGGAACCGGATGTTTCATTTTGATGACGATATTATTGCGCCGTTTGCACAAGCGCATTTAACCGCGACTAGCGCTGAAATTGAGCGCGCGTTTAAAGCGTTAATGCTGGAGCAAATAACCGAAAAGTTAAATCATAATATTTATGGCCTGACGACAGGGCAACGTATTGCCTTTCAACTGCAACGCCTAGCACATCAAGCTGATATTGTTTTAGATCTGCACACTGGGCCGATTTCCAGTAAGCACTTATATTGTCCTGAATATGCCATAGCCAGTGCAAAGTACTTTGATATTCCACATACTTTATTGATTCCTAACGACTTTGGCGGTGCATTAGATGAAGCCACTTTCTGTCCTTGGTGGCAGTTACAGCAGACCTTTGCTGCCCTTGGCCGTGACTTCCCTATAACTAAAACTGAGGCTAATCAAGGCCAAGATGTTATTATTAAAGAGAGTTTTACTGTTGAGCTGGGCTCACAAGAGCAGATTGATTTAGAGGTTGCCCGTGAAGATGCGTTAGGTATTTTAAGTTATCTGCAGTATCAAGGTGTGATCAATAGCCAAGATTACCAGCCGAAAACCATGACGCGTTATAGCTGTATGTTAGCCGATTATAAGGCACTATATTCACCCATGGGCGGGATGGTGGATTATTTGGCTCAATTTGGTCAGCCTTTAGCGGCAGGAGAGCCCTTAGCGCGTATTCTACGTATGGATAATTATGGTGATGGTGACCCATTACACTATATAACCTTAGATCATAGTGTCATACCGATTTTGCATTTTGCATCGGCGAGTGTCAATCAAGGCACTGAACTTTATAAAGTATTTAGTAAGTTTAGTATTTTATAATCGCGCGTTTTAACAAGAAAAAGCGCCTTGATTTAGCTTTTAATCAAGGCGCTTTTTTTGTACCCTTATAAGGGCTATTTTTTTTAATAGCGATTTAAACCCTAGCTACTTAAGCCTTAGGTACTTAAACCTTACTTACTTAAAAACTACGTGTTCTTTTAAGTAAGTAAACAAGTCACGGTAATGTTTGCCGATTTTTTCAGCACCGTGCTCTTTTTTCGCCTGACGGACTAATTGTCTCAGCTTTTGCCTTTCCATGCTGTCGCATTCGGCTAACAAGGCTTCAATGGTGTCATTACCGTCTGCTATCAGGTCGTCACGCAATTTTTCGAGCTTTTCAAATTTGACCGACTCTTGCTGATGTTTATTGGCCATAACGTCCATTGCCTGCTTAATCGGCTCAAGATCCATTTCAGACAGTATTTTCGCGACATGACGGACATGACGACGCATAGCTTCATGCTTATTGGTGATTTTATCTGCTAGCAGCATAGCGGCTTTCAGTTCATCAGTCAGCGGTAGCTTGCTGCGTTGATGCTTCGACATTTTGACTATGATCAGGCCAAAGTCTTGCAGTCGATGCATTTCTCGTTTTATTTCTGATTTACTCAGTAATTCTTCTTCTAATTCATCGATATCGTTGGCAGAGTGGGGCATAATGTTAAGCAATAAAGTGATAATTACCTATAGTATACAACAAAGCAGTATCAGCAAAAACATTCCTGTTGCATGTATCGATAAAATGTGAGAAATAATTTACCTATGAGCGATTCAGATAGTATTCAAATGCAAATAGAACATGTGAAAAAACGTGTTAATGACGCCATGACAATGGCTAAATCACTCGGAGCCGATGGTGCTGAAGTTGCGATGAGTCGCCAACAAGGTCTTAGCGTGAGTACCCGTTTAGGCGAGGTTGAAAATGTTGAATTTACCAATGATGGTGGGCTTGGTATTACCGTTTACAAAGACGGTCGTAAAGGGAGTGCTTCTACGGCTGATTTATCTGAAAAAGCTTTAAAACAAGCCATAGAAGCCGCGGTAAATATTGCTAAATATACCTCTGTTGATGAATGCTCAGGTATGGCAGATAAAGATTTATTGTCGATGACGCCTGAAGACTTAGATTTATATCACCCTAAAGCGTTAACCACAGAGCAAGCGATTAGTTTAGCAAAAACCTGTGAAGACACTGCACTTGGCTATGACAAACGTATTACTAATTCAGACGGCGCCACATTAGAGAGCTTTGAAGGTTTTAAAGTTTACGGCAATAGTCAGGGGCAGCTAGTGGGCTATCCGAGTACGCGGCATAATTTAAGTTGTGTGATGATTGCCAAAGAAGGTGATGACATGCAGCGAGACTATGCTTATACCGTGAGTCGTGAATTTGACGCGATGGAAAGTGCAGCCAACATAGGGCAACAAGCGGCTAAAGAAACATTATCACGCTTAGGTGCTCGTAAGTTAGCGACCGCTAAAGTACCTGTGATGTTTCGAGCTGATGTGGCCAATAGCTTATTTGGCCATTTTATTGCCGCGATTAGTGGTGGTAATTTGTATCGACAATCTTCTTTTTTGATGGACGCCATTGGCCAACAAGTTTTTCCTGAATTTTTAAGCATCAGTGAACGCCCTCATTTGAAAAAGGCCTTGGCAAGTAGTGCTTTTGACGCCGAAGGTGTCGCTACCCTAGATCGTGAAATTATTACGGATGGCAGTTTAGCCACTTACCTGTTAACTAGCTATTCAGCGCGTAAGTTAGGCATGAAATCAACCGGTCATGCCGGTGGCATTCATAATTGGCAACTCGGCATGAAAGACGCAGGCCAAGGCGGTGATTTTGATGCAATGTTAAAAACGTTAGGCACGGGTTTGTTAGTAACCGAGTTGATGGGGCAAGGCGTGAATGTAGTGACCGGTGACTATTCTCGCGGTGCAGCAGGCTTTTGGGTAGAAAATGGCGAAATAGCTTATCCAGTGGATGAAATTACCATTGCGGGTAAATTACAGGATATTTTTGCTGGAATTGTCGCTATTGGTAACGATACCGACATGCGAGGCAGTATTCGCACCGGTTCTATTATTGTTAACCAGATGCAAGTAGCGGGCAGTTAAAAATAATAGAAGTTTGAAGTTAAAAGCTGTCAGCTGTCAGAAAAAACAAGTGAACGGTAACTAGTTTCAGTTGTTTACTGACAGCTTTAAACTGAAAGCTTATCGCTATGGTTTATTTTCCTAGCAGCAAGGTCGCTGTGCCTAAGAAGGCAAATATACCCACGACATCAGTAACCGTTGTCAAAATAACACTACCGGCTAAGGCGGGATCTATATTCATTTTTTTCAACATTAATGGCACGGTAACACCGGCAATGCCAGCCGCGGTCATATTCATTAACATGGCAAAGGCAATGATGGCGCCCAGCATTAAGTTTTGCTGCCAAATCGCCACAACCGAAGCGATTAACACCGCCCAAATTAGACCATTAAAAAAACCAATGGCCAATTCTTTATAGAGTAAAATTCGCGAGTTACTTTCACCAACATGCCCTAAGGCCATAGCGCGGATAACTAAGGTTAAAGTCTGGTTGCCGGCGACACCGCCCATGCTAGGCACTAAAGAGTTTAACACTGCTAAAATAGCCAGTTGATTTAGAATGCCTTCAAACATGCTCGACACTGCGACAGCCAGAAGAGCGGTGATTAAGTTCACGCCTAACCAAATAGAGCGGCGTTGGGTACTTTTCAAGACCGGAGCAAAGGTGTCAGCCTCGTCATCTAGACCCGCCATACTCATCATAGAATGCTCGGCTTCCTCACGAATAATATCAATAACATCATCTATGGTAATACGACCCAGTAGTCGTGCTTCGTGATCGACAACAGGAGCAGAAAACCAATCGTAGCGCTCAAATAGCTGCGCGACATCCTTTTCATTCATATCGGCGGTAATGGCTTGAATATCTTTATTGATGAGGTCTGAGATAATGGTTTCTGCTTTGGCAGTAACAATAGCGGATAAAGACACTGAACCAAGGAAATGATCGGCTCTGTCAACGACATAAAAAGAATCGGTTGCTTCAGGTAATTCACCGCGAAGTCGTAAATAACGCAGCACCACATCTACCGTAACATCAGGACGAATAGAGATGGTATCGGTATTCATGATACCGCCGGCCGTGTCTTCTTCAAATGAAAGTGCAGCTACAACACGATGGCGATCTTGCCAGTCCATCGCGTTAAGCACTTCCTGATAAACTGTGTCAGGCAGTGTTCTAAAAACTTCAGCTAAATCATCAACATCCATTCCCTCTGCAACGGCAGCTAGTTTTTCTGGATGAATATTTTTCAGAATGCCTTTTCGAACTTCTTCGTTTAACTCTTCGAGCACATCACCGTGGTGATCGGCATCAATAAGCTGCCAAAGCGCGACACGGCTTTTGCTTGGCGATGACTCTAATAATAAAGCGAGATCGTAAGCGGGCATGTCTTGCAATAGCTTGCGGACATGGACAAACATACCACTATCGAGGGCATCATTAACCTGCTGAAGGCGCTGATGATTGTATTCTTGTTTAGAACCTTCCGGCATATATTCACCTTTTGCCGTTGTAAAACGAAAACTGAAAATTATTAGGGATTGTTGAACTTACTTTAGTGCCGTTTGTTTAGTAGGTAGGCTCAGCAAACACATGATGTGTGGCTGGCTACATAGACGTATGAGCACGCCATAGCACTTGCAAACTAACACTATTATCTTTGGGTTTATCTAACACCACTGAAGCGAGTTCAATGTTAACCCAGCAAGTTAAACAGATCCTATTATGAGAGATAACTATTAAGGTTTTGTTATAGCAAATAAATAAACATAAGCGCCGATAGACTTGGACGGTAGTGCGACTCAGGAGACAAAGTTGAAAACGGGTATGCTTGAGTTATTTCGCTTGTTCTAAAGGCTTTAATGTAGCGCTAAATTGGCTAGTATATTATTTTAATCACTAGGGTTCGTTAATAATTATCCGCGTAGAGTTTACCGTAATCTAGCCATTTTAGCAGCTTTTTTATTGACTTAAGCACGTGCTTAGCAAGGAAGAAGTGCTCTGTTACTATTCGGCTTCATGAAATTTGTTACTAAAGAGTTGGCAAATTTCTGCTAAGGCTTGTTCAGCATCTTGGCCAGAGGCAATAACCTTGACGGTTTTACCTTGGGCGCCTGCCAGCAGCATTAGCCCCATAATACTATTCGCGTCTGCTCGGTTTTCGTCTAATTCAATAATGACTTTAGCGGTAAATTTTTGGCTTAATTGGGCAAGCTTAGAAGCCGCTCGGGCATGTAGCCCAAGTTTATTGATGATAAGTACATTACGGCTCGTATGTTTGCTCATCTTAGCTTACGTGCCTTCAACGGTTAAATCACGGTGGCGAGATTGCACATCTTTACGCTCTTTACGCATATTATTTGCCAGTAATTCGGCAATATAGACCGAACGATGCTTGCCACCCGTACAACCAATAGCAATGGTGATATAACTGCGATTATTACGTTCTAAGTGGGGTAACCAGGTCATCATAAAACTGTTAATTTGCCAAACAAATTTAGTCACAATGGGCTGGCTAGCAAGAAAGTCTTGTACCGGTTTGTCTAAACCTGTGTAGCCTTTTAGCTCTTTATCCCAAAATGGGTTAGGTAAAAAGCGGGCATCAAAAACATAATCAGCATCTTGTGGTACACCATGTTTAAAACCAAATGATTCAAACACAACCACCATTGAACCAGACGTTTTACCCAGAATTCGCTCTCTAACTAAGTCAGCGAGTTGGTGTGGTGTTAGTTGACTGGTATTGATGTATAAGTCAGCCCGACTGGAAATGGGCTCAAGTAATTTTTTCTCCAAGGCAATTGCTTGGTCTAGCGCAATATTTTGCTTGATCAACGGATGTAAACGTCGCGTTTCACTGAACCGGCGAATAAGGTCACTATCATCAGCATCTAAATACAGTATGCTCAATTCTACTGCATTAGGCAGGTATTCAATAATTTCGGGTACGTCGTTAGGATCGGCTGGCAGGTTACGAACATCGAGACTTACGGCAACATTTTCATAATCATTAATCACCGTATGGGTAAGTGCGGGTAACAAGTTGACAGGGATATTATCAACACAATAATAACCTAAATCCTCTAAAACACGCAGTGCAACACTTTTCCCTGAGCCTGAACGGCCACTTACAATAATTAATTTCATCCGTGTTTAACTCGCTTGTTGTATTAACTGAAACAGTTCTTGATTACTTTGGCATTTACGCACTTGCTTGCAAAATTGCTTGTTACGAAAAATTTTTGCGATACTTTGCAGCGTACTCAAGTGGCTCTGGCATTCTTCTTCAGGAACAAATAAGGCGATAAAAATATCAACGGGACGATGATCAACAGCGTCAAAATTAATCGCTTGTTCTGTGGTAATAACCACGGCAATAGGTTTCGTAGGCGTAGCATTTTCTAAACGGCCATGAGGTATAGCAATGCCATTACCTATGCCCGTTGAGCCCAATCTTTCACGCTTAACTAAGCTTTCTAAGAGCTGAAAAGTATCATGGCTGTCGAGTTTATCGGCGGCCAAGCGACTTAAATATTCTAATATACGTTTTTTACTGGCACCCGGTGCTGCACAAATAGTGCAGTCCGGGGTTAAGATGTCTTGCAACTTCATAAACTTCTAAGACCTATAGCGAAATGGCGCTAATGTTTGTTGATTTTGCCTTTATATTTCAAGATTTGGCGATCTAGCTTGTCAATTAATGCATCAATCGATGCATACATGTCACTATGTTGTGCCTTAGCATGAACTTCAGTGCCACTTAAGTGCACCGTTGATTCGGCAATCTGATTCTGTTTTTCTACCGTTAATACTACATGTACATTATTGATATGATCAAAGTGACGCTCTAGTTTTTCAAACTTGCCATTGACATAATCACGTAATGAATCGGTAACATCGACATGGTGTCCAGTAAGATTAATTTGCATATATTTCAATCCTCTTTATTGGCTGAATAAAACTGCCTACAATAGGCTTTTACGTTGATTTGATGGCGGTATAGAAAGTGACTCTCGATATTTGGCAATGGTACGCCTTGCCACTTGTATACCTTGTTCTGCTAAAATATCTGCCATTTTACTGTCGCTGAGTGGTTTTGCAGGTACTTCGGCAGCCACTAGCTTTTTAATTAATTCACGAATAGCCGTTGATGAACATTCGCCGCCGTTTTCAGTACTTACGTGGCTAGAAAAAAAGTACTTAAGCTCAAAAATCCCTCTAGGTGTGTGCATATATTTTTGCGTGGTCACACGAGAAATGGTTGATTCATGCATATCTACGGCTTCGGCAATATCGTTCAATACCATAGGGCGCATTGACTCAGGTCCGTGTTCAAAAAAGCCTTGTTGGCGTTGCACAATGCAATTTGAAACCTTTAAAAGTGTTTCGTTACGGCTTTCTAAGCTTTTAATAAACCATTTTGCTTCTTGCAAGTTAGAGCGAATAAATTGATTATCAGTAGATGACTTCATTGAACGAGACATAGCGGCGTATTGCTGATTAACCGATAGTTTAGGGGCAGTGTCAGGATTGAGCTCTACTGTCCAGCGGCCGTTTTTCTTTTCAACAGACACGTCTGGGATAACATATTGTTCTTCACTTTTGATGACGCTATCACCTGGACGGGGATCTAAGCTTTGTATTAGGCGAATAACTTCGCGTAATTGCTCTTCTTTCAAGCGTAATTTACGCATCAATTGACGATAATCACGATTACCGAGCAAGTCAATATACTCGCTGACGGCGATTTTGCTTTCCGCTAACCAAGGGGTATCTTTAGCAAATTGATTGAGCTGAATACGCAAGCACTCTGGAATTGAACGAGCGGCAACACCAATGGGGTCAAATACGTTAATACGCTTTAACACCACTTCAATCTCATCAAGTTCTACACCATCAATACCGACACTCTCTAAGATCTCTTCGGCTGAAACGGTTAAATAACCGGCTTCATCTATGGCTTCAATAATGGCAATGGCAATGGTTCTATCAGTGTCAGTAAAGGGCGTTAGTTCCATCTGCCAAATTAGATGGTCTTGTAATGAGTCTTTCGTTTCACCTTGATAAGTATAATCTTCTGAGGCATGGCCAACACCGCCACTACTAACACCAGCACTGAAGTTATCATCCCATGTGCTATCGCTGTTGAGTTCTTCGGGGATGTCTGTTTTTGCTAAACCTTCAGAGGAGCTAATTTCGTCTATCGAGGGAGTGGAGTCTTCGCTGCCATCAGAGGATGCTGCTGAGTTTTCGCCTACCGTTACCGAATATCCTGCTTCTAAATGGTCAGGGGTACTTTCTGAATTGTTATCGTGCGTTTCGTCAACTTCAAGCAAAGGATTACTTTCAAGTGCTTCTTGAATCTCTAGTTGAAGATCCAAAGTTGATAATTGCAACAGTTTGATCGCCTGCTGCAATTGCGGGGTCATCGTTAACTGTTGTCCGATACGGAGTTGCAGAGTAGGACGCATTTACGTTTTCTTTTCCCTATTCAAATTCATTAATTCAATTGGTTTTATTCACTATAGCGTGAATTGTTCACCAAGGTATACATCTCTTACATGTTGATTTGCAAGAATTTGCTTTGAATTACCTTCAGCGATAAGTTCGCCATGACTAACGATGTAGGCATGCTCACAAACATCAAGTGTTTCGCGCACATTGTGATCTGTGATCAATATACCTATGCCACGATCTTTTAAGTGTAGGATAATTTTTTTTATATCACCTACTGAAATCGGGTCAACACCGGCAAAGGGTTCATCCAGTAATATAAATTTAGGATCTGCGGCTAATGCCCGGGCTATTTCAACTCGTCGGCGCTCACCGCCAGATAAACTCATGCCTAAGTTATCTTTTATATGGCCTATGTTGAACTCTTCTAATAAATGTTCAAGTTTTTCTTGTCGCTCAACATCACTAAGTGATTTACGTGTTTGTAAAATGGCCATGATGTTGTCATGAACCGATAACTTACGAAAAATAGAGGCTTCTTGTGGTAAATAACCGATACCTTTTCTCGCGCGCTCGTGCATCGGCAGTAAGGTTATATCTTCATCATTTAAGACAATTGAGCCACTGTCGTTCTTTACCAAGCCAACAATCATATAAAAAGAGGTAGTTTTACCTGCGCCATTTGGCCCTAATAAGCCAACAATTTGTCCAGCGGAAACGTGCATACTGACGTTTTTAACCACTTTTCTGCCTTTATAGGACTTGGCAAGGCCGGTTGCTGATAATGTAGAAGTTGACATTTACTCTTGCTTATCCTTTGATTTTATAGGCAATTCAGTTTTGTTCTTTGGCTGTAATACGGTTTCAACTTTAGCATTTTCAAGGCTTTCGGCATTGACATATTCTGTGGCAAAATTGTAGGTGATTTTACTGCCGCTCACTTTACTGCCTTCTTGGCTAAGGAGAGCATTGCCTGAAATAACGACGGTATTCATACTCGGCTCATAACGGATTTCATTGGCTTGCAAATTGATTGGGCTACCATCTTGAAGCGTTTGTTCAAAGGTCGCTGGAGAGCCTTTGGCAATATAAATTTTGCTGTCACTGTTTTCTTGGGTGATAACCTGTACTAACTCGGCATGTATGGTTAGTGTGCCTTGAGAAATAATGACATTATCAATATAACTGAATATTTTATTTTTGAGATCGGCAGCTTGGCGTGAAGAAGATATTTTAATCTCTTGTTCTACGTTAAATTTTTCTGCACTTGCGACAGGCACTAATAATGCTAACGCCGTGAGACAATATAAGTTATTTTTTAATTTTTTTATAAATAGTTTGTACATGTTCGGTCAATGTCATCTGTGTTGTGTTTAAGTCTACAATTAATCCTGAGCCATACATAGTAAATCCTTTACCTAATATTAAGATAGTTTGCTCTGAGCTGATAATATTAGTTTTTAAGTCCATTTCTAAATTTTTACCATGCACTTCCTGTATCAAACTTTCTTTATCAGTGGCGATTAAACGTACGCGATTTGCTAATTTTACGCGATTGTTATTATACAAGGTGCCTTCATTGGCGGTGATTTGCCAAGTAGGTTTGTTGTTCCTTGGGTATAAGGTATAGCGTGGATATTCAAAGTGTGTGACCCCTAATTCAGCATAATGTTCCATGCGTTTTGCTTCTACATTATAAGATAATGCCCCAGTGGTTTTATAAACATCACTGTTAAGGTTTTCAGCAATAAATTCAGGGTTATTCGCGGTATCGAGAATGTTGCTGGTTTCTTCCTTCGCGCCATACCATTCAAGTAAGCCATAGGTGGTTAAGGCCAATAAAAATAAGCTTATACTAACAAGGTATATGCGATTCATACGCTTGAACCCGTTGCATCAGCTAAGGTGTTTTGGCTTTGCATAATAAGATCGCAAGTCTCGCGCACGGCGCCGAAACCACCTCGGGTATAGGTGGTGTAGTCACAAGATTTTAAAATGGCGGGGTGTGCGTCATTGACCGCAATACTAAAACCAACATAATTAAGGCAGTCAAAATCTGGCATATCATCGCCGATGTAAGCCACTTGTTCAGGCGCTAACTTTAATGCGGCGAGCATAGCTTTTAAAGCCGGTAGCTTATTTTCTTCACCTTGTACTATGTGCTTAACATTTAATGCACTCATCCGGGTTTGCACAATAGTTGAGGTTCTGCCCGTGATCACCGCTACATCAACGCCGCTTGCACCTAAGGCTTTAACGCCATAACCATCTTTAGTATGAAAGGCTTTTAATTCTTCACCATTATTACCTAAGTAAATACGACCATCTGAAAAAACGCCGTCTATATCACAAACAAAGAGTTTGATTTTTTGCGCTTTTTGCCAAACACTTGGCGCTACTTTTCCGTATAAACTGTTCAACTTTAGAGCACTCCAGATTTTAATAAGTCATGCATGTTCATCGCGCCAATGGGTTGGTTATTATCGTTAACAATAATTAAGCCGTTAATTTTTTTGTCTTCCATGATCTTTAATGCCTCAGCCGCCAGCATATCTTGCTTAGCCACTAAAGGGTTTTTTGTCATTACGCTGGTAATGCTATCTTGATGAATATTAATTTCTTCATCTAAAATACGGCGTAAATCACCATCAGTAAACAGACCTATTAAGCGATTGTTTGCGTCAACAACAGCGGTCATACCCAAGCCTTTGAGTGACATTTCAACTAAGGCATCTTTTATTTTAGCTTCTTGGCTTACTGTGGGCAGACGTTCGTCTTTGTGCATGATATCGGCCAAACGTAATAATAGCCTTTTACCTAAGCTGCCACCGGGGTGAGATAAGGCAAAGTCATCGGCAGTAAAGCCGCGCGCATTCAATAAAGCTACCGCTAGGGCATCGCCCATCACTAAGGTTGCTGTGGTGCTAGAGGTGGGTGCCAAGCCTAATGGGCAAGCTTCTTGTGCTACTTTTACACAAACATGGCTATCGGCAAGTTTAGCCAGGGTAGAGTCAGGATTACCCGTCATGGCGATAAGTTTTGTGCCGATACGCTTTAGGACCGGAATAATGGCTAAGACTTCGCCAGTTTCACCCGAATTAGAAATGGTCAGTACCACGTCATCAACAGTCACCATACCTAGATCGCCATGGCTTGCTTCACCCGGGTGAACAAAAAATGCGGGTGTGCCAGTACTCGCCAAGGTTGCGGCAATTTTGCCACCAATATGCCCCGACTTACCCATACCAATCACGATGACGCGGCCCCGACAATTAAACATTAACTCACAAGCTTGAACAAAGTCGTCGTCAATAAATTGCGACAATTGTGCAATAGCTTGCTGCTCAATGTTAATGACATTTAGGGCTAATTGTTTAAAGTTTTTCATTGCTATAAACCACTTGTTACCTGTTGATTTGACTAAAAAGTAGCACTTGATAACCAATAAATACGGCTAATAATAGTAACCCTTTCGCCCGCGTGATGCGAAACTTTCCACCTCGACTAAAACAAAGTATAAATAATAAGAAGGTTGTTGCCAGCATAAATGGCGCGTCACGCACCGCGGCGGCATTATCGATATCGCCTGGCGCAATTAAGCCAGCTAACGATAAAACCGCAAGAATATTAAAGATATTCGAACCAATAATATTACCGAGCGCTAAATCATCTTCTTTTTTAATGATGCTCATAATACTGGCAGCTAACTCAGGTAAGCTAGTACCAATAGCAATAACCGTTAAGCCGATGACTAAATCACTAATACCAAAAGCTTTGGCGATAAATATTGATGAATCAACCAGAAAACTAGCACTGAGCGGCAGTAGTATCATACCGACCACTAACCAGATTACCGATTGTTTGGTACTGACCCCATCAGGCACTTCTTGTTCTGCTTCTAAGACCATTTTATCGTCGATAGGGTTTTGTTTTGCACGCCTTAACGTGACGACAAGTAAGGTGGCGATATAAAGGACAAAACCAATAATCAGTATTAAGCCTTCATTAAAACTAAAGTTGCTGTTTGCTAGCATATATGTCGCGATAGCCGTAACAACCAAAATAAGCGGGATTTCACGTTTAATGGTCGTTGAGGAAACGGATAAAGGATGAAACAGTGCGGTTAAGCCTAACACTAACGCAATGTTGGTAATATTTGAGCCAATGGCATTGCCGACGGCAGTATCTACATTACCCTGTAAAGAAGCGGTGACCGCTATCATCATTTCAGGTGCTGAAGAGCCCATAGCAACAATAGTTAAGCCAATTATCATGGGAGAAATACCCAGATTTCGTGCTAATGCTGAGGCACCAAATACAAATTTGTCTGCACTCCACACTAAAGTGATTAGTGAAAGTAATAAGATCAAAATTTGGATGAACATTCAAAGCTCCTGTTTGGCTAAGATAAATAAATAGTGTTTGTGCTAATTGATGAAAGACAAAGAGGAATTATAAACCACTGATGGTAACCGATGACACTCAATTAATACTCATTTTGCTAACATAACGTGAGCGAAAAGCATTATAAACTTTTTCTGATATTATTGGCACGTGGATTCACAATAAAATAACTAAGCCAAAAAAAAGGCTTATTCATTACGCTAACTTTACACTTGCGTTACATTTATATACTTTTGGTTACTCTTTTAGCACTAAATAGTTGTGAATTTGTAATGACTGAGGTGTTGCGCTGCGGTAGAATTCTACTACATAAAACAATAATTAACAGTGATGTTATTCCAAGCGATATGTCTGAAATTTTAGTTGATATCAAAAACATGACCTTTAAGCGTAACGAGCGTGTTATTTATGATGGCATTAGTTTGTCTATTCCTAAAGGTAAAGTTACCGCGATAATGGGGCCAAGTGGTATTGGTAAAACAACGTTATTGCGCTTAATTGGTGGTCAAATTAAACCAGAGTCTGGGCAGATCCTTTTCGATGGCCACGACATTCCTAAATTGTCTCGTAGTGCGTTATATGACATACGTAAACGTATGAGTATGTTATTTCAAAGTGGTGCCTTGTTTACCGACATGAGTGTTTACGACAATATCGCCTTTCCTATACGCGAGCATACTCAGTTATCAGAAGACATCATTGAAAAAATGGTGCTAATGAAATTAGAAGCGGTGGGTTTGCGTGGTGCAAGAAATTTACGCCCCAATGAACTCTCTGGTGGTATGGCGCGTCGAGCAGCATTAGCTCGTTCAATTGCGCTTGATCCTGAATTGATACTTTACGATGAGCCTTTTGCTGGCCAAGATCCTATTTCTATGGGTGTGATTGTCCGGCTCATTCATCAACTAGGTGATGCATTGGGATTAACCTCTGTGGTGGTTTCTCATGATGTTCCAGAAGCGATGAGTATTGCAGATTATATTTATATTATTGCCGAGCAAAAAATTATTGGCCAAGGTACGCCAGAAGAAATCTACGCGCACACCTCACCTTTAGTGCAGCAATTTGTTAAAGGTGAAGCTGATGGCCCAGTGCCATTTCATTATCCTGCGGCGTCATATAGTGAAGAGTTAATTGGTCGAGGTGTTGAGAAGTGAATCAGCTGCAAATATTGGGTCATAGCATTATCGAACAAATCTCAGGCTTAGGCAGAGCTTTGTTGATGTTAGCATCAGCGCTCTTGCATATTCCAAACCCACGCAAAGGTTTTCCTTTGTTGTTGAGCCAATTGTACTCTGTTGGCGTATTATCTTTAGTTATCATCGTTGTTTCGGGTTTGTTTATTGGCATGGTATTGGCTTTACAGGGCTATACTATTCTGGTTGATTTTGGCGCTGAAGCTAGCTTAGGACCAATGGTCGCCTTGTCGTTATTACGTGAGTTAGGTCCAGTGGTTGCCGCCTTACTTTTTGCTGGTCGAGCTGGGTCTGCGCTGACCGCTGAAATAGGTTTGATGAAAGCAACAGAGCAACTTTCTAGCCTTGAAATGATGGCCGTAGATCCTTTGCGTCGTGTTATTGCCCCGCGCTTTTGGGCTGGTTTTATCAGTTTGCCACTGTTAGCGGCTATATTCTCTGCGGTGGGTATTTTAGGCGCTCATTTAGTCGGTGTTGATTGGTTAGGTGTTGACAGCGGTACGTTTTGGTCGGTAATGCAGTCACAAGTGTCTTTCGAAAAAGACGTTTTAAATGGCATTATTAAAAGCGTAGTATTTGCTTTTGTGGTGACTTGGATCGCGGTTTATAAAGGTTATGCTTGTGAGCCAACCTCTGAAGGTATTAGCCGAGCAACCACTTCAACCGTAGTGCAATCGTCACTATTAGTTTTAGGATTAGATTTTGTATTAACCGCGATAATGTTTACAAGTTAATTTTTGTAAAAATTTATAGCGGTTATTTAGTTAAATATTATTTGAATTTGGTGGAAGACATGGTGTCGAAAAAAATAGAATTATTGGTCGGACTCTTTGCTGCAATTGGTATTGCTGCATTGTTAATGCTAGCACTAAAAGTAGCTGACAGCGGTATTACAGGAACTGGCAATACATATCAGTTATATGCCAAATTTGACAACATTGGCGGCTTGAAAGTTCGCTCGCCAATAAAAGTCGGGGGTGTTGTTATCGGCCGTGTCAGTGCAATTTCGTTAGACAGTGCAGATTATACGCCTTTAGTGACGTTAGAAATTTTTGCCGAGTATAATAACTTCTCAGAAGCGACTTCAGTGTCAATATTAACGGCGGGTTTATTAGGTGAACAATATGTAGGTTTGTTACCAGGCTTTATTCATAGCTCAGTTGAAATCTTAAAACCAGGTGATTATATTGAAGACACCAAACCTGCATTGATATTAGAAGAACTGATCGGTCAATTTTTATTCAGCCAAGGCAGCGGTGATTAATGATGATAAATAATGCGATGAAAAAATGCTTTTTTTGTTTAGCACTGCTAGGTTTTTCGATATCGGTTAGCGCCACAGGAGATGTTGATAAAAAAGACCCTTATCAAATGATTAAAACGGTTGCCGAGATTACTTTTAAGCGTTTTGCTGATGAACAAGTGGCGATACGTGCAGAGCCTAATTTATTGAAAACCATCGTTCGCGAAGAATTAATGCCGTATATAAATTATCAATATGCCGCTTATAAAGTGATTGGCAGCAACTTCAAGAAAACCAATCAGGCTGACCGAGCTGAGTTTGTACCGGCATTTCGTGAGTATCTTATCACCGCTTATGCGCAGGTTTTTACCTTGTACGATAACCAAAAGGTCGAATTTGCACCGGCAGAAGATTTTGCTGAACATCGCGTAGTGTCTGTTGATACGAGTGTAATAGAGCCAGGTCGCGGTCCAATTAATATTTCCTTTCGTGTGCGTAAGCATAAAAAAACCGGCGACTGGAAAGCCTATGATATGGTAGCAGAAGGTGTCAGCTTACTTGACAGCAAACAAGCGGAGTTAAGTGGTTTGATCCGTCAAAAAGGGCTAGCTCATGTCACTGAAATGCTAAAAGAAAAAAGTGCAAAGAGTATTGTTTTTAAATCATAAAAGTTAATTTTTGCCAAGCATACAGACAAAGTAGCGTATTATAAGGTTGTTAGTAGATAAAAATGATAGAAGTCCAACAAGCAGAGCAAAAAGCGATTTTTAGTGGTGCGTTAACCCGTGCTACAATAACGCCTGCATTTGATAAAAAGTACCGTAAATTAGTCAATAATGAACGAATTATTATTGACTTGGCTAAGGTGAGTCAAGTTGACACCGCAGGCTTAGCATGGATTTTATTATTAATTGAACTGGCGGCCAGCAAAGCTTGTCATATCAGTTTGATTAATTTACCTGAAGATTTATTAAAACTGGCAACCTTAAGTGCAGTTGATACGTTATTGCCGATAGAAACCCCTTAATCTACACGCTATTTGGAGCAAAAAGTGGAAGTAAAAGAGATAGAAAAATTAATTACCGATGCCGTTGAATTAGACGAGATTCATGTAGCATTCGATGGTTCACAATGTAAAGTAATTGCCATTGCTGACTTTTTAGGTGATTTAAGCCGAGTGAAAAAACAACAAACTATTTATGCCCCTTTAGCGAAAATTATTAACGAAGGTGTCATTCACGCGGTATCCATTAAAACCTTCACAACGTCTGACTGGCGCCGTGAAAAAATGTTTAACCTACCCCTTTAATTCACACCGACATAAAAGAATATACTCTTGGACGCATTTAAAATTATTGGTGGGCAACCACTACATGGCGAAGTGACTATTTCAGGTGCAAAAAATGCGGCATTACCTATTCTAATGTCGGCATTGCTCTCAGAAACTCCGGTTACTTTTTCCAATGTTCCGAAACTTAATGATATAGAAACGACGATTAAACTCTTGTCACAATTAGGTGCTAAATGCCAGTGGCTTAGTGAGAGTAGCTTGATGATTGATGCTAGTAGCATCGCGCATTGTCGCGCGTCATATGAGTTAGTGAAAACTATGCGCGCTTCTATCTTGGTTTTAGGGCCTTTACTGGCACGTTTTGGTCATGCTGAAGTGTCTTTACCTGGCGGTTGTGCCATTGGCGCGCGACCGGTTAACTTGCATATTCATGGCTTAAAGCTGATGGGTGCAGACATAGCGGTTGAAAATGGTTATATCATTGCGCGCAATAGTGGTCGACTTAAAGGTGCGACTATCTTTATGGACACCGTCAGTGTTACCGGTACTGAAAATCTAATGATGGCTGCAGCTTTGGCTGATGGCATTACTATTATCGAGAATGCAGCGCGAGAGCCTGAAATTGTCGATCTAGCGCATTGTTTAAACGGCATGGGTGCTAAAGTTTCAGGCGCAGGCACAGACACCTTAACGATTACCGGCGTTGAAAAACTGCATGGTGCAAGTTATTCAGTCATGCCAGATCGCATAGAAACCGGTACATTTTTAGTTGCAGCGGCGGTCACTCAAGGTAAAGTAAAGTGTTTAAACACTGATCCTAAAGCTTTAGACGCGGTACTGGCTAAGTTAAGAGAAGCTGGCGCAGATATCACTACAGGTGATGACTGGATAGAGCTGGAAATGACCTCAAGGCCAAAAGCGGTCAATATACGCACCGCACCTCATCCGGCATTTCCAACCGATATGCAAGCACAATTTGTTGCCCTTAATGCGATAGCTGATGGCACGGCAACAACAACCGAAACGATTTTTGAAAATCGCTTTATGCATGTGCCTGAACTACAGCGTATGGGGGCAAATATAAGTCTTGAAGGCAATATAGCCATAAGTACCGGTGTGGAGCAGTTAAATGGTGCGCAAGTGATGGCGACTGATTTACGTGCCTCTGCGAGCTTAGTTATCGCCGGACTCGTTGCAAGTACTGAAACGCAAGTAGACCGTATTTATCATATTGATCGTGGCTATCAAAAAATTGAAGATAAGCTGCAAGCGTTAGGCGCAAATATCACCCGTATCACCATTAACTAAGCTTAATTAATGGTTAGCGAGTGATAAAAAATCCCAGCTACTTTGCTGGGATTTTTATTTGCTTGGTGAGTTGTTTGGTGAATTGCTAGCAGGATTTACTTTGGCACTTCAACAATAGTTACAGGTAAGGTTAATTGTTGATTATCGCGAGAGATCATAAAGCTCAATACTGTACCTGGCGCAGCCTCAGCTACAACGTCTAAGCCTTGTTTGGCATTTTGTAATCGAATATCGTCTATTTGATAAACCACATCACCTGATTGTAATCCAGCTTTCATGGCCGGACTCTCTGGCGTTACTGCACCAATAATAAAGCCCTTAAGATTGGTCACAGAATCGTTTGCCTCAACACCAAGCCAGCCACGCACCACGCGACCATGTTCAATAATTTTTAACATAATGGTACGTGCTAATTGATAAGGTACAGCAAAAAATATGCCCTGAATATTGAGATTAGGATTCGCTTGGGTAAATTTTCTTGAATTAATGCCGACTAACTCACCATTAGAATTTATCAGAGCACCACCAGAGTTGCCCTCATTAATAGCAGCATCCATTTGTAAAAATTGTAAATAACTGGTGCTTAGCCCACTTTGTCCGGTTGCGCTGACAATGCCTTGAGTAACCGTTTGTCCTAAATTTAGCGGATTACCTATGGCTAATACTACGTCACCGACTTGCGGTGTTAATGTGCTCATTTGAGGAATAACCGGCAAATTGTTCGCTTGTACTTTTAAGACAGCAAGATCGGTCAAAACATCATAACCAATGAGTTCAGCATGAAGCTCTTGGCCTCGTTGTAACACCACTACAGTTAAATCAGCACTTTGTACCACATGGTAGTTGGTTAAAATATAACCTTGGCCGTGCATAATAACGCCACTACCTAAGCGGGTTACTTTGCGCGGTTGGCGGCCATAAGTTGGGTTTACTTGAATTTCTTCAGAGTAAATATTTACTACAGCAGGGCCAGCTAAACGCACTGCTTTTGCATAAGACAAAGGCGCTTGTATTTTCTCGACGCTGGTAAATAATTGCCAAGGAAGTATGTTTTTTTCACGCAGCTCAGGGACTAGTATCAACAAAACCAACGCAAACATGACACCGTAGCTAGCTGAACGAATGAAAAACTTTAGGGCAGTGATAATTTTCAACAGGATTATTTTTATTGGTCTGATTTTTTATAGATTAACATAAAGCCTTTGTTGTTATAAAGTTTTTGTCTTAGATAATCACTGAGCTGACGTTGAGTATGGGCTAGAGATTAGCCTGGGTTAACGAGTTGAAAGACTGATTTTGTTAGCTAAATAGTTCAAAGCTTTAATATCAGCGAGGACTTGCAGCGTTATTAAGTTGTATTTTTATCCTGCTAGCGGTGAGCAAATTGCCTGTTCGCTAGATAATAACCGTCAACGCCAAAAAGCAACAAAGCTTACGATAAAAAGATAAAGTGATTAATGCCTGCTCGGCATCGAGTGATACCAAGGTTCTAATTTTTTAATCTATCTGTTGAAATTAAAATTTTTAATCATCATTATTAGCTGATGTAGAAAACCAAACTTGTGATATTCTGGCTTAATATAAGGTACAAAATTGATGAAATTCAGAATACTATTTGTAATTTTTACGCCTAACGGAGCCGCTGTTGAAACCATATAATCAGCAAGAATTACCCCAGAAAAAACTTGATGTGTTGAGGTTTTTTGGTTTTGGTACTTCAGGAACCTTTCTATTTTTTCTCGCCTTAATTATTGGCGCATTATTTTTACTCAGCAATATTTACATCTCCAACGTGGCTAATGAGCGAAATAATATTCTTAAGCAAAAATTATCGCTCATGTCGGACAAGATTGAAGACAGCATCGATTCACGGCTATTTATGCTTGATGAGCTTGAGTCTTATGTGCAGTTATCACCAGAAATAGATCAATCTGATTTTGAAGTCATTGCACATAGTATGTTTGAACGCCATCCAAGTTTACGTAGCCTGCAATTAGCACGTAATAGCGTGTTATCACATATTTATCCTTTGACCAATAATAAAGCTGCTTTGGGGCATGATCTCCTCGCCGATGTTAATCGGAAAGCGGACGTGTTATTGGCTTATCAGAGTAACACCGCCACTATTTCAGGGCCCTTAAATTTACGACAGGGCGGGCTTGCTTTGATCGTTCGTCAACCGGTTCATATCAAAAACAAGGCTAATCAGAGCACACAAAGCTGGGGCTTAAGCATTCTGCTCTTAGACTGGGATGAGTTATTACAAGAGACAGATCTGCTTAGTTTGGGGAATGAGCAAAGCCTAGCTTTACGTAAACAAATCAACAATAGATGGCAGCCAGCATTCTGGGGCAATAATGATTTGTTTAGCGAGGCAGACAAAACAGCCGTAATGGTTAATATTGACCTACCCAATAGTGTTTGGCAGTTGGCGATAAAACAAGATACTCAACCGTTAACGCTAATATCAAATATTGTTATAGTGGCCTGCATGGCGATTGTATTGCTGATATGTTTTTTCAGACAAATGCTCTATAAGTTAACCTGGACTGGCCCAGCAGCACTGGCAGGGGCTTTTATTTTGCTTTGTGCGGTCATCACAGGGTTAAGCTACTATTCAATCAATAATGCACAACGCCAACAACTACTTGAAAAAGCGGAAACCATTCGAGTTGATATTCGTCAACGCTTGAAGGAAAGCCTAGATTATATTGGGCTATTAAATTTGGCGCGTACATCAGATAACTTAACCCATCAGAAATTTCAACAGCGAGTGAGTCATTATGTCAGTGCTCATCCAGAGTTGATCAATATTACTTGGATTGATGCGCAATTTATCATTCGCAACGTTGCTCCCTTAACCGGAAATGAACAAATCATAGGTCTTAAAGTTGACCTTAAAGAGCCTCGTCGTGCGTCTCGCTTAGCAAAAGAGTTGCGTTTGCCAGTTTACACTCACCCATTCGTCGCCATTCAGGGGCCTGCGTCTTTTGAGGTTTGGGTGCCGGTTTATCGTGGTAATGAATTTATGGGTTTGTTCGCCGGGGTATATTCAATTCCCGCTTTGTTTAAAACTGTGGTTAGTGATGAAATTTTACATCAATTTGGTGTCAGCATGATCACCCATGATGGCCAGGTGGTTGATCGTAGCTTACTAAAAGATAACGAGGATATACGTCTTAGCCAAACAGTAGCATTGTCGCCACCGGGCTATAATATTGCTCTGCGACTTGATCGCTACCAAAGTCAGTTGTGGCGTTGGGATATTATTGTGTTGTCGTTATTAGCCTTTAGTTTAGCTATCGGTGTATTTTGGATCATGTTTATATTATTGCGGGCTCGTACAGAGTTACAACAACGTTATAAACAACTCAGCGCAGCGCAAGACGCTTTATATCGCGAGAAAGAGTTATCTCAGGTTACCTTATTGTCGATTGGTGAGGGCGTGATCACTATGGACATAAACGGTAAAATTAATAATCTCAACCCAGTAGCTGAAACTATTACCCAGTGGTCATCAAAAAAAGCTCAAGGACAACTGTTGTATCAGGTAATGCCTTTATTGGATATTACAGATCACCATTCGATGGAAAAATTATTATTAAATTGCATTGATGAGGCGATGTCTGGCGACAGCTCTGCAACCATGGGTTTATTAATTAGTGCACAAAAATACATTTTACGATGCACCTTAACTTCGATTAAAAATAAACTCGGTCAGGCCATTGGTTGCGTATTGATTTTGTACGATATTACTGAAATGCATTTGATTACGCAAAAGTTAGAACATAGGGCTAAACATGACTCGCTAACCGGCTTGGTTAACCGCATCGAATTTGAAGAACGACTTGAACATGCCGTGTCGGTTGCTAGGGTGGAAAATTCTCAACACAGCTTGCTCTACATTGATTTAGATCAATTCAAAATAGTTAATGATACTTGTGGCCATTTGGCCGGTGATGAATTGTTAGTGCAATTGACATCACTCTTACAAGCTCGCATAAGAGGTAGTGATACTTTAGCGCGACTAGGGGGCGATGAGTTTGGTGTGCTATTGCTCAATTGTACTCTAGCGCAGGCTACAAATACTGCTGAGATGTTACGCCAACAAGTGGAAGAATTTCGCTTTATATGGCATGACAAAAGTTTTACTTTAGGGCTTAGCATAGGTTTAGTGGTTATTGATAAAAATACAGCAAACTACAGTCAGAGCTTAAGTACCGCAGATGTCGCTTGTTATATGGCTAAAGATGCTGGCCGCAATCGCGTACATGTGTATACCGAAGAAGATGAAGAAACATCAAAGCGTCATGGAGAAATGCATTGGGTGGCGCGTATTACCGCCGCACTTGAAAATGACAGCTTTGTACTTTATCGTCAGGCCATACTGCCACTGGATGAAAACCCACCGGGTAAGTACTATGAGCTATTAATACGTCTAGAAGAAGACGATGGCACATTGGTTAGCCCTAGGGCATTTTTACCTGCGGCTGAGCGATATAACATGATGATCCAGATTGATCGTTGGGTGCTTAATTCCGCGCTTAAATTTTTCCAACAATATCCTGATGAACTCAATGGCTTATTACTTTGCAGTATCAACATCTCTGCTCAATCTTTGAGTGATGAGGGATTTTTAGCTTTGCTGACAAATAGTTTAAAAAACAATCCTCAATGGTGCAATAAACTCTGTTTCGAAATCACAGAAAGCTCAGCGATAAGAAATATACAGCAAGCTAAACGCTTTATTAGTAGCTTAAAAGCATTGGGATGTCGTTTTGCCCTAGATGATTTTGGCTCAGGTATGTATTCTTTTACTTACTTGAAAAACCTGCAGGTAGATTATTTGAAAATTGATGGCAGTTTGGTCAAAAATTGTGCTCAAGACCCAATAGATTTAGCGATGGTAAAGTCGATCAATGATGTTGCTCAGGTGATGGATATGCAAACTATTACCGAGTGGGTTGAAGATGATCAGACGTTAGCTGTATTGAAAACACTGGGAGTGAATTATGTCCAAGGATATGCAGTTGGAAAACCCCAACCACTGCGCAAATAACTAAAATTTTTTGGATCTGAGACATAACATCATCATCAATGAGCCTGCAATAAAATCTGTTGCAGGCTGTCATCAATAGGCTTGTTGTCGCTTAAAAATTTCTCTAACTTATTTCTCTAGCCTATATGAAATATTTCAATGCTATAAATCTAAGGTGAGATTAAATATCATAGCTAATTTCATCGCTAATTTTAGCGCATACTACTTGAATTATGCGTATTTTAGTTATTAGCATCAAGTTGATGAAATTTATTAAACTTAATAATCGAGGTTAATTCATGACCATATTCTGCACCTTTTTCAGAATAACGGTCTAATTTTTTAACTAAAGCAAATGGGTCATCGGTTTTCATTTTTAATTTTCTAAACTCTTTAAATGCACCACCACGGGCAATGGTTCGATAATAGTCGCTAACAGAGGCTTTTATCGATGGATATTCTTTGACCCAAATAGTTTTATCACCGCGTTTTTTAAGGGCAGCAATTCTAGGTTCATCTTTATCAAACGACCAAACACCGAATATATTATAAGCTTCTCTAAAAAAACGAGATGTTGCCCAAGAACTTTCCATTGCGGCTTGTGCAATCGCAATACTTTTAGGGTGCGGTTTCAGTGCCATTAACAGCTCTGCATCGCTTTTTGCTTTATATTCCACTTTCAGCTTGGCTATTCTATCGGCATCACTACCTGATTCTAGTGACGCTGAAACCTTATTATATCGGACCATAAGCTCAGCATAAACATCGTTTACTGCCGGAATAATAAGGTTTTTAAACCTGGCCTTTTTTTCTTGCACTGTCATTTTAGGCAGCGCTGTATCTTTTGATGAGTAAAAATAAATAACGGCAGAGAATAAGAGTATGGCAATAAGTGCAGCTAATAGTTTTGATTGCAAAGAAGTTAATTTCATATAAAGCCTTACTTAAAGGGTAAAAAAAATATTAAGCTATAATAGCATATAATTTATCTCTGCTGAAAAATCGCTCACTGAGCTGAGCGTTTACCTTGTTCGACAATAAAAGTTGTTGGTTTACCCAGCCACTTTTTACTTGTAATAGTCTACCTGTTCAAACTTGCTGGCCAAAGACTAAACATTGGTGAAAGTTGAACTGAGCAACAGACTTGTTCAGTTGACAAGAGGTGGGCCTTTAGTTTACCCAGATGGGATACAAGCAAGTGTTATTAGATTTCAGTCTCAATAATACTTAGCGCACTTATCCCTTTGTTAGTGAAGCTGTTTAGCATAAGTTCTAGCTATATTGCTGGTAATTTTGTTCACAGTTAAAGTAAAGGCGAGCCTGCAACGTGAGACATAGTGGTCAAATACGTCTTAATCCATGGCAAGTTAAAGGTTTAATCGTTGATCGCGGTAGAATAAATATTATAAAAAAAGCCTGTCGTTTGACAGGCTTAGGTTTAGTGCTTAGGTTGGCGGTTAGGGTTTATACCGTGCCGTTAGCAGCTAGTGATAGCTCTTAAGGTGAAAGTATTAGCGGATCATCAAGAACAATGACGTATTGTTACGCTGAACATTCAGTGCAAAAACGCCCTTATGATCACTTAAGTAACCACGTAGTTCACCAATGTTATTAATGGGTTGGCGATTAATACCATTAATAACATCACCTTTGCGTAAACCCACGGCAGCAGCAGGGCTGTTTTCAGCAACTTCAGCAACACTGATACCAGTACCTTGACTGTTATTTTCTAGCTCAGCACCATCAAGCATGGGATGTAAACTCGCGGCTTCAATATTAGCCATGTCAGCTTTTTTCAAAGTAACGTCATAGGTTTTTTCTTTACCGTCTTTTCTGATCACGGTAATTTTTACTGTTTGCCCAGCGCCAATTGAACCAATTTTACCTCTGAGTGCGTTAAAGGTTTTAATCATTTTACCGTTAACTTTAATAATAACATCACCGGCACGAATACCGGCTTCATCAGCGGCTGAATCTGGCATGACTTGTTCGACAAAACCGCCTTGATTAATATCAAGTTCCATTGCTTTAGCAATTTCACTGGTTACACTGCGACCGGCAACACCTAAAACGCCGCGTCGTACTTCGCCAAACTCAATAATTTGATTAACCAAGTTTTGTACCATGTTACTTGGAATAGCAAAACCAATACCAACATTGCCACCGTTAGGACCTAAAATGGCGGTGTTGATACCAATAAGCTCACCACGTAAGTTGATCAAGGCACCCCCTGAATTACCACTATTAATCGCGGCATCGGTTTGAATGAAATCTTCGTAGTTTTCAACATTTAGGCCACTACGACCTAGGGCGCTGACGATACCAGAGGTAACCGTTTGTCCTAAGCCAAATGGGCTGCCTATAGCAACCGCAAAATCACCCACACGTATGTTGTCAGAGTCTGCGATTTTTACTGCAACAAGGTCATCCGCTACTATCTGTAATAAAGCGATATCGCTGGCTTCATCACCACCAATTTTTTTAGCGTCAAGTTGGCGACCATCTTTTAGCGTAATTTGAATTTCGTCAGCATCGTTAATCACATGGCTGTTAGTGACAATGTAACCTTTGTCAGCGTCAAGAATGACACCTGAGCCCAAACCCCTAAACTGTCGTTCTTTTTGTTGGCTTTGGCCTTGACCTTGGCGGGGGTTACCAAAGAAAAATTTGAAAGCTTCTGGCACACGCTGTTCAACTTCATGGGTGCCACGAACTGAAATGAGCACAACTCCCGGTGTTACTTGTTCTAACATAGGTGCAAGGCTAGGCATATTTTGCCCATTGAACGATTGAGGTAATTTGGCTTGTGCGGGTAAACTTGCCATGGCAATCGTTGAGGAAAGTAAGACAATATTGATTAAAACTGATAAATTCTTCATGTAACAGAAAACTCCTAATTAAAGTATGTATAAGCAACAGGATTGTTTAGTTACATAAATCAGTTAAACAAACCTGTTGGGTCACTCAATTAAAGACCTGCAATAAAAAGATTAGTTCCTAATTATTTTTTTCAGCATTTGTAGCACTATATTTCTTATCATTAAACAAGCCACTGGGCGCGCCGGAATAATCTAACGGAGGCTCTGATGTTGTTTCGTCATTTTTACGTAGATTTTTGTCGTGTCGTAAATTTACCGTTTCCGCTAATTGCTCTTGGGTTTCTTTAGAGAAAAAGGGCATACTTTCAATATGATCAGGGGTTACTTGTTGCAACAGTTGGGTGCTTTGCGCCATTTGAGTCATAGCAACTTGGCAGGTACTGTTCATTTGCTCAAGTAAATTGGCGGAGTTTGCAAGATGATCTGCTACGTCCAGTTTATATCGTGCTAATTCTGCTTCACTTTGACTGGCTTTAGTCGCAAGTTTTTGTGTTTCTTGTGCCGATGAGAAAAGCGTTCTGTTAGCAAAAAAACCGACAATTGCGCCAACGATAAATAGTCCGAGCCCTAAAACAACATTCATATTTCTTTACCTTCATTGTATTCATGGAAAAAATTAGAGAAAATAAGCTTCAATAAATTTAATATAACGTGCTTCACGCTACTTACCTAATGAATATATTTGTAAAAAAAAATATTTCAAGCTTAGTTGGCTTAAACGTTATAAAAAATAAAGTCAGTATTAATTAAATGGCAGTTAAATGATCAAATTATCTCCAATTGGAAAATACACACAAGATTTAACCCGCGATGATTTTCTCTTTGACGCGGCACAAGAAAATGCAGTTAAAAATTTACAACGTTTGTACGACGATTTAATGACTCAACCCTTACCGGTAACGGGCTTTAAAAAGGTGCTTAATCGCTGGAAGCGCGTGGTAAAAAAACCAGAAATTAAGCAGATAAAGGGCATTTATTTTTGGGGGGGTGTTGGGCGTGGTAAAACCTATCTGGTTGATACCTTTTATGATGGCTTACCCTTTTCTAATAAAATGCGCGTGCATTTCCACCGCTTTATGCATCGTGTGCATGAAGAGTTAAAATTGCTTCAAGGGCAATCTGACCCACTAAAAATTATTGCCAAACGTTTTGCCGATGAAACCTGCATTATCTGCTTTGATGAGTTTTTTGTTTCAGACATTACCGACGCTATGATTTTAGGGACTTTATTTGAAGAATTATTTGCCCACAATGTCACGCTTGTGGCGACATCAAATATTATTCCAGATGACTTATATCGCAATGGCTTACAACGTGAACGTTTTATGCCGGCAATAAAGTTAATTAATCAATGTTGCGATATTATCAATGTTGATAGCGGTGTCGATTATCGTCTTCGTACTTTGGAGCAAGCAGAAATATTTCATTTTCCCTTGGATCAACAAGCTGATGACAATTTAAGGCATTACTTTCAAAGTTTGTCACTTGAAGCGGGTCAAAAAGACAAGGTTATTGAAATTAATAATCGCCCATTACCCACGGTTCAGGAATCAGATGGCGTGGTGCACTTTGAGTTTTCAACCTTGTGTGAGTCTGCGCGTAGTCAGAGCGACTATATGGAGCTCAGCCGTCTATATCATACGGTATTACTGGCTAATGTTACGCAAATGGGCGTTGATAATGATGACAGTACACGGCGATTTATTGCCTTAGTCGATGAATTTTATGAGCGCAATGTTAAATTAATCATCTCGGCAGAAGTCGCTTTAGAGTGTTTATATGTTAACGGTCGTTTAAGCTTTGAATTCAAGCGTTGTTTAAGTCGACTACAAGAAATGCAGTCACACAGTTATTTAGCGAGTGAGCATTTACCATAATTAATGTTTTTATGAGTAAAACATCATAAGTTGTTTTTATATTGAAAAGGAGTTTATAAAAAATGATTAACAAGCGGGTGGTTAGCTTTAGCGTCATATTCATGGCGCTAGTGTCGTTAAATGTATTTGCTGGGGTCACTGATAATCCTTTTAGGAAATCACTCGAAATAACAGAAGCATATCTGCCAAAAGCTATTTTGACTATGTGGCAGAGTGAGCATTTGATATGGCGTGCTCAGTTATTTAATCGCGCGTGCGAGGAAAATACTCAAGCGGTAAAGCACGCGATTAATGCCGGATTTACTTTAGTGAATCAAGTCATTATTGATCAAGCGATAATAAATCATCAGCTAATTGATGAAAACGCTAAACTGATATTGCAAGATAGTAATAAGTTGTATTACCAAGTTTTTAGCAGAGTATACGCCTATGCTTATACAGAACGACTGAGAATAATTCAGCAATATCACCCTGAAATCAGTGCAGATTTATGTGCGCATGCTAAGACAATATCACAACAGTATCCGTCTGATGATTTGCCTATAGTACCTTGGCAACTAACTGATCAAACCGAGTTTAAAACATGGCAAGCTGATTTATTTTCAATGCGTGTGGTTAATCAGCATTTTGTTGCGGCCTTTATTAAACGCCAACAAGCATTTGCTCACATCATAGATGCAGAAATTTATGCCATGATGCAACAAAATGAAAAGGCAATCAGTGCATTTTCTGCTCTTAGCGGTAGCTATCAATATAACCATTTACTGATGAAAGAAATAACTCAGGCGTATAGCGAAGTAAAAGGTAAAAAATTACCTGACGAGCTTTGGCGAGCAAGTTATGCCCAGGCCGCCAGTTTATCGGCAACGTATGCCTACAAGTTAGCAACAATATCAGCATTAAGGCAAATTAGAGTGCTTTATCCTGAGCTATATCAGCGCATTGAAGCTCATACTATTAGTTATGTAAAATTGCAGTTGAGTAGATTGAAAATGAGTAAATCACAGTTGAATGAAGCGTTTAATCAGCACGAGTAGCACTTTTTGTTAATTTCGTTTGGCTTATAAAGAAAGATCAATGATTAGGCGTGATCTTTTGCGTATTGTTCTGTATAATCCGGCTTCCCTACGTTACAAAGCCTGTTCTTTTTCCAGAGGACCGGCAACGGACTCGATGCTCGAAGGGGCAATGGCGTAGTCTTTAACGGATAACTTGAGGTTTTCTTAGGTTATTATTTAAGTAACATTTATATAATTGGGTTTTTTAATGAAAACTTTTGTAGCTAAACCAGAGAGCGTACAACGCGAATGGTTCTTAGTGGACGCCGAAAATAAAACTTTAGGCCGTATCGCTACTGAAATTGCAAGCCGTTTGCGCGGTAAGCATAAAGCAGAATTTACTCCTCATGTAGATACTGGCGATTACATCGTTGTTATCAATGCTGAGAAAGTAAAAGTAACTGGTAATAAAGCGAAGGGTAAAATTTACTACTCGCATACAGAATTTGTTGGTGGTCTTAAGCAAATTAGTTTTGAAAAGCTAATCGCAAAAGCTCCAGAGCGCGTTATTGAATTCGCAGTTAAGGGTATGTTACCTAAAGGTCCTTTAGGTCGTGAAATGTTCCGTAAGCTTAAAGTTTACGCGGGTACTGAACATAAACATACTGCACAACAACCACAACTTTTGGAGCTGTAAGTCATGGCTGATAATCAATATTACGGTACTGGTCGTCGCAAGAGCTCAACTGCTCGTGTGTTCATGAAAGCTGGTAACGGTGCAATCACAATTAACAAACGTGACATTTCTGTATACTTTGGCCGTGAAACGGCTCGTATGGTTGTTCGTCAACCATTAGACTTAGTTGAAATGTTAGAAAAGTTTGATTTTAACATCACTGTTACAGGTGGTGGTATTTCTGGTCAAGCTGGCGCAATTCGTCACGGTATTACTCGTGCATTAATGGAGTTCGATGAAACTTTACGTGGTGCTCTACGTAATGCTGGTTTCGTTACTCGTGATGCTCGTAAAGTTGAACGTAAGAAAGTTGGTCTACACAAGGCTCGTAAAAAGCCACAATTTTCAAAACGTTAATATTTACGTTATGTTATTTCAAAAACCGGCTTCTGCCGGTTTTTTTATGTCAAAAATACCGTCTATCTCACGATTATAGGGTCGTTCTTAGCCATCTCGGTAATTGCTCCTGCATTACTCTAATGACTGATACTAAATGGATTAACTATCCGCTTACTTTAACTCAGTGAAATGAACAAGAAATTAATGAGATTAGTCTTATATCCCTTTAAGAGGATGGCTCTATGGCACTCGTGCATTCATGCACGTCGATGTGAAAGTGCGGCGATGGCAAAATTTTCTGGGTGTTATATATTACTTATTCTGTAGCAAAGTGTTCTGTACCCAAACGATAAATCAACTGTTCACTATGCCAATGCGCAACATAATAAGCTAATACGTTGTGAACGAGCATATACGCGAGCTATTACTCAAGAATATGCTCATGTGTTGTTTTAACGGTTTACTGCCATGTAAGCCTCCATTAAGCGCATTACCTGCAGGGATGTAGGTACTTATGTTTAGTCTGGAGCCATAACTATAACCATAGCCATGAGAATATGATTATTTATCGCCATTATCCGGATTGAATTTTACTCCATGGGTGTAATGTATCTGTGTACTTTAATCAACAAATGAGCTTTAAGGTGCAAGGTCACTTTTAGCTCAGTGATCATGTCGCCAAGATGGCAAACATCCCCAGCCTACAAGTAAACTTTTAACCAACAGCGTGGTGCTTTTTCTTTTTAATAGCCAGTTAAACACTTAAAACTGACCGCCATTTTATGGCAACTTGCAAGTTAAAAAAATCTAAATACGAATGGTTTTTATTCACTTAGTGTGTGGTTATAATAATTGACTTTTATTTGCATAAACCTGTCTTGAAAAAGGTTAATTGCCTTGTAAAAAACGAGGGTTTTCTTTATTATCAGAGCAATTTTTTTATCGTTGATTTAGTAGATCAACAATCTACACAATTACTAGGTAATCCTCTTAGTCATGTGTTGTTGTATTAGCTAGATAATAATTGGAGAGTTTGAATGAGCAATGCGCCTGTTAACAACGGTCGTCGACGCTTTTTGACTGCAGCTACTTCGGTAGTCGGTGGTATTGGTGTTGTCGGTGTGGCTGTGCCTTTCATTGGTTCTTGGAACCCTAGTGCTCGTGCGAAAGCCGCAGGTGCGCCAGTAGAAGTCAATGTAAGCAAAATAGAGCCTGGTCAATTAATTCGTGCTGAATGGCGCGGTAAACCAGTGTATGTGGTACGTAGATCAGAAGAAATTCTTTCTGGTTTAAGTACACATGATGACCAATTAAAAGATCCACAATCAGAAGTGCCACAACAACCTGCTTATGCGATGAATGCACATCGCTCGATTAAACCTGATTTATTGGTGGCACTGGGTGTATGTACACATTTAGGTTGTGCACCAACTTACCGCAAAGGTGATTTTGATCAGGAAGTTGCTGGTGTTAAAGACGGTTTTTACTGTCCTTGTCATGGCTCTAAATTTGATATGGCCGGTCGTGTTTTCCAAAATGTCCCAGCACCGACTAACTTGATGGTGCCTGAACACTCTTTCCCAAATGAAGATACCTTACTCATTGGTGTGTCTGGAGGAGAAGCATAATGTCTTTTAAATTAATGGATTGGATCGAACAGCGTCTACCTTTAATGGAAGCAATAAACAAGCATGTTACACAATACCCAGCACCAAAAAATTTCAACTTTTGGTATGTGTTTGGTATTTTAGCGAGTGTTGTTTTAGTCAACCAATTGTTAACGGGTGTTTGGTTAACAATGAACTACGAACCATCAGGTGAAGGTGCCTTTGCTTCTGTAGAGTATATTATGCGTGACGTCGACTACGGTTGGTTATTACGTTATATGCACTCAACGGGTGCATCAGCATTTTTTGTTGTTATTTACATGCATATGTTCCGTGGCATGATGTATGGCTCTTACCAAAAACCTCGTGAATTATTGTGGCTGTTTGGTATGCTGATTTTCTTGGTACTAATGGCTGAAGCCTTTATGGGCTACTTATTACCTTGGGGTAATATGTCATATTGGGGAGCGCAAGTCATTATCTCCATTTTTGGTGCTATTCCGATCATTGGTGATGACTTAACGCTGTGGATACGTGGTGATTATGTTATCTCAGGAGCGACATTAAATCGTTTCTTTGCCTTACATGTTATTGCCTTGCCATTAGTGCTGGTCGTGTTAGTTTTCCTACATATTTTAGCGCTACATGAAGTGGGTTCAAACAACCCAGACGGCACTAATATTAAAAAGCCTAAAGGCAGCGTGGCTCCCGAAGAGTTAAGTAAATTTGCCTTTCATGAGCAGTACACTAAGAAGTACGACATTGTTGACGCTATACCTTTTCATCCTTACTACACAGTAAAAGATTTGGTCGCTATTGTGATCTTCTTAATTATATTCTGTGGGGTTATGTTCTTTGCGCCAGAAGGTGGTGGCTACTTTATAGAAGCGCCAAACTTTGAGCCGGCTAATGGCCTGAAAACACCAGAGCATATAGCACCTGTATGGTACTTTGGTCCCTTCTACACCATTTTACGTATTATTCCTGATAAGCTTTTAGGCGCTGTGGGTATGTTTGGTGCGATTATCGCCTTGTTCATGTTGCCTTGGTGTGACCGTGGTGTGGTTAAATCAATACGTTACCGTTGTACCGCTCATACGGTAAACCTTGTTCAATTCGCTATTTGTTTTATTATTTTAGGTGTTTTAGGTACTTTACCTGCATCGCCACTGAATAACATGATTGGTGTTGTGGCAAGTTTCGGTTACTTTGGCTTTTTCGTGGCTATCTGGATTTACAGTAAAAACGAAAAAACGAAGCCAGTTCCAGATAGGGTGACAGGAAAATGAAAAAATTTATTATAGCAATTTTAGCTGTGCTTCCTATGCTCGCATCGGCAGCTGGGCCCAGCATACAATTAGATGAGGCTAATAATGACTTACGTGATAAAGCCTCGTTAAAACGTGGTTTTGAAGCTTTTATTGATAATTGTTTAGCTTGTCACCAGTTGCAGTATCAGCGTTATAATCGCACTTTTGCTGACCTGGGTATTTCTGATGAAGATGGCCTAGCAAATTATATGTACACCGGTGAAAAAGTGGGTGATCATATAACCAATACTATGCCAGCTAAAGATGCGGCTAAGTGGTTTGGTGGCGCGCCACCAGATTTAACACTTGAAGCACGCTTTAGAAGCCCTGATTGGATTTACACTTACTTGCGATCTTTTTATGTTGATGAAAGTCGTCCGTTTGGTGTGAACAATAAAGTTTTTAAAGATGTGGGTATGCCACATGTATTACAAAACCTTCAAGGTGTTAAAACAATAGATGAGCACGGTAATCTTTCTGAGGCTACTGGCGGTTCAATGACAACAGAAGAATATGATACTTTTGTTCGTGATATAACCAACTTCTTGGAATACACCGGTGAGCCAAATAAACTTGAGCGTGAAAGCCTAGGTTATTGGGTTATTGGTTTCCTCTTTATCTTGTTGTTCTTTGCCTATTTACTGAAGAAAGAATACTGGAGAGATGTACACTAATTACAAATGTTTTGTGAAACCGTGTAAACTTTAGATATTACTGGGGGCTTTGGCCCCCTTTGTTAGTTTTTTAAATAAGAATTTTTTGGAGGCATTATGGCCATCGCCGCAAACAAACGCTCTGTTATGACTTTATATTCGCATGCAGATGATATGTATAGTCATCAAACCCGCATCGTGTTGGCAGAGAAAGGTGTCGGAGTTGACATTAACTTGGTTGACTTAGCCGATTTACCTGAGGATTTATTGGATTTAAATCCGTATGGAACAGTGCCTACGTTAATTGATCGCGAATTAGCGCTTTATGAAGCGTCAATTATTATCGAATACTTGGATGAACGTTTTCCGCATCCACCACTTATGCCAGTTTACCCGGTATCTCGTGGTCGTAGCCGTTTAATGATGCATCGTATCGAACAAGACTGGTACAGCCTAGCTAAAATCATCTACAGTGGACCAGCCGATGCAGCCGCAAAAGCACGTCAAGAATTGAAAGAAAGCTTGTTAAGTGTTGCGCCTATTTTGAATGAAGCACCTTATTTTATGAGTGAAGAATTCAGTTTGGTTGATTGTTATTTAGCTCCACTATTGTGGCGTTTACCTGTTATGGGTATTGAGCTGGATGGTGAAGGCTCAAAAGAATTAAAAACTTACATGTTAAGAGTGTTTGAACGTGAATCATTTCAAGCGGCATTAACTGAGTCTGAGCGTGAACTACGCTTTGGCGCTCCAGTATAAAGTCGTCAGCTATGACAAGTGAAATGAGTTCAAATAAGCCTTATGTTGTTAAGGCTTTTTATGACTGGATTTTTGACAACGGCTTAACACCTTACATTGTTGTTGATGTGAATGTTTATGGTGTTATGGTGCCTATGTCTTATGTTAATGACGGTCAAATCGTGTTAAATGTTTCGCCGTCAGCTGTCGGTAGTATTGCCATGGGTGAAGAAATTATCGAGCTTAGCGCACGTTTTGGCGGCAAGCTTGAAAACATGAGCATACCTTATGGTGCTGTTGTGGCTATTTATGCCAAAGAAAATGGTGCTGGCACATCGCTAGCGATTGAGCACCCTGAGCCAGGCACTATTACTGAGGAACCTTTACCTTCACCGGTGAAAATGTCTTCAGTCAAAGCAGTAGATAGCAAGACAACGACTAAAACGTCAGCTAAGCAGCAAAGCACTCAAGCATCAAAAGTGAAAAAGCCCAGCCTGTCGGTAGTAAAAAATTAAGCAAAATTAAGTATATTATAATTTTGTTAACCATTAAAAAAGGTAAGCGTTATGCTTACCTTTTTTAATGTCTGCTTGATAATGTAAAGTTTACAGTTGAGCGAAACAACGATCAGCTGCGGCTAGGGTAAATTCAACTTCTACTTCACCGTGTGCCGTTGATACAAAGGCGGCTTCAAATGAAGAAGGGGCAAGATAAACGCCTTCATCCAACATTAAATGAAAGAAGCGTTTAAACTTTTCACCATCACATGCGGTTGCCTGAGCAAAGCAAGTCACGGTCTCTTCCTCAGTAAAAAAGAAACCGAACATACCGCCAACATAATTAACCGCTAATGATATACCATTGCGCTCTGCAGCGGCTTTTAAGCCCATTGCTAGCTTTTCTGTCGTAGCACTGAGTTGTTCGTGCTTATTACCTTTAGATAGCTCATTTAACGTCGCCAAACCGGCTGCCATAGCAATAGGGTTGCCTGATAATGTACCCGCTTGATAAACAGGTCCAATAGGGGCAATGTAATCCATGATTTCTTTTTTACCACCAAAAGCTCCTACCGGCATGCCACCACCGATAACTTTACCTAAAGTAGTTAAATCAGGCACTATGTTGTAGTGAGCTTGGGCTCCACCTAAAGCAATGCGAAAGCCGGTCATGACTTCATCAAAAATTAACAGGCTTTTATATTGATCACAAATGGCGCGTAATCCTTCCAAGAAACCTTCGATCGGTGGTACACAGTTCATATTGCCAGCAACAGGTTCCACAATGATACAAGCGATTTCATCACCCATTTCAGCGAAAATTTGTTTGACTTCATCAAGGTTATTAAAGCTAACGGTTAACGTGTGTTTAGCAACATCTTCAGGAATACCGGGAGAGCTTGGCACGCCCATGGTTAACATGCCTGAGCCAGCCTTGACCAATAAAGAGTCGGCATGGCCGTGATAACAACCTTCAAATTTTAATATTTTGTCACGACCCGTAAAGCCACGGGCTAATCGTATAGAGCTCATGGTTGCTTCAGTGCCTGAACTGGTCATACGTAATTTTTCCATTGAAGGAACCATTTCACGCACTTTTGCAGCCATGGTTATTTCGAGTTCTGTTGGAGCGCCAAAGCTAAGCCCGTTCTGGGCAGTTTCAATCACGGCGGCCAGAATTGCTGGGTGATTGTGGCCTAAAATCATCGGTCCCCATGAACCAACATAATCGACATACTGCTTACCATCAACGTCAAAAATATAAGCCCCTTGAGCTTTCTTGATAAACAGTGGTGTGCCACCTACGCCATTAAAGGCACGAACCGGTGAATTTACGCCACCAGGAATAATGTCTTGGGCGGCATTAAATAATTGCTGAGAATTTTTTGTCATAATATGCTACTCGCTGTTAAGGTAACCTAACTATTGAGGTTAAAATTAGTATTTATTGGTGTGCCAAATTACCGGCTTTTCATAATGGCTAAGTTGGTTTTCAACCCCTAAACTTAGGGCAAATAATGCCATACGTACCAGTACACCGTTTTGCGCTTGGCGAAATATTGCTAAATTATCTAGGTCATTTAAATCGATATCGAGTTCATTAGCTTCAGCGCGAGAATCGCGCGGTAATGGGTGCATGATCACCGTATGTTCGTGACAATATTGCTGATAAATTTTTCGATTCAAACTAAAGTGGCCACGGTATAAGTCGGCTTCATCTTTACTGGCAAAACGCTCTTGTTGAATACGGGTTTGGTAAATAACATCGCAGGCCAAATTGCCTTCAATTTTGTCAGTAATAACCACTTGGTGTCCGGCGTCAGTTAAGGTAGCCACTATGCTATCTGGCATTTGCAGAGCCTTAGGGGCAATCATAGTGATTTTGATATTGTTATATAAGCTAATTAATTTTGACAGAGAATGCACGGTTCTACCATGTTTAAGATCGCCCATTAAGACAATGTTTAAGCCGTCTAGCCCCATGTCATAACGCGCCATTTCTGACTGTATGGTAAATAAATCCAGTAGCGCCTGTGTCGGGTGTTCGTTAGCGCCGTCGCCACCATTAATCACAGGCACACTGCTGCCTTTAGCAAAGTCAGCAACCGAGTGCATGGTGGGGTGGCGCATGGCAATCACGTCTGAATAACCACTAATAACACGGGCAGTGTCAAATAATGACTCGCCTTTTGAAAGCGAAGAGTTCTCTTGTCCAACGGTTTCTCTGACAAAGCCACCCAGTAAATTAAAGGCGGTACCAAAGCTAACACGGGTGCGGGTGCTGGGCTCAAAAAATAAATTACTTAATATTGCGCCTTCAAGCACATGACAGCGCTTTTTTCGCATGGCGTAGGGCGCCATTAAGGTTGAAATCTCTAAAATACGGGAAATACTCTCTCTATCGAACTGCGATACAGATAAGATATGGCTTCCTTCAAATTTCATCATAGATAATACCTACATTATCGAAATCTTGAGCAAGGCACTGTGCCAGCTGATTTGATAATTTCATTATATAGTGGACCGTTGCTGTTGAGCCAACAACGAAAAATTGTTGCGAAATATAGCATAAAAGTTCAATGCTGAGAATGTATTATCAAGATTTGAATTAAGAAAATATCTGGAGTTTGACTGAAAGGTTGAGAGGGTTAAACAAGATTATAGCCTGGGCAATTCAAGGGTTATAGTAAGGTGACTAAGCGCCACTGAGAGACAGCATAAGATGCCTGTTTGCTTGTTCAGCATTTAAGTCTACGGTTTGGTATTACGGCTTGATATTATGCTTAGATATTACGACTTGCTATAGCGGATAAGTCTTACTTTTCACCGTCAATTTAATAGGCTAGAGTAAGGCTTACCTAACACCCTGTACGTGTTGTACAGGGCAGTATAATTGCACCTTTCAGCACTGATGAGTATAGCCTTTGAGCTTTAATTCGCGTTGGATATATCAGGTTATATCCAACAGCTTAATATGCCAAACTTAAAAAGGTTTTAGGTAAACTAGCAGTATGACAATCAGTAAGATAATTACAGGCACTTCGTTGAAAATGCGATAAAACTTGCCAGAACGAGTATTTTTATCAGCAGCAAATATTTTGACTAATTTAAAGCAGTAACCATGATAAATGAGTAATAGCAGCACCAAGGATATTTTTACATGTAACCATTTTGCCGCCACAAACCAGGGGTAGCCATATTGATAAATAATGGCAATACCTAATAAAACCGTCAATAGGGCAAAGGGGGTAACAAAATAAAGTAATCGTCGCTCCATGCCTTTAAGATGTTGATGTACAAGAGGTTCAGCTGATTCGGCATGATTAACAAAAATGCGCGGTAAATAAAAGATACCGGCAAACCACGCGACCATAAAAAAAACATGGAATGCTTTAAGCCAGAGAATGGTAACCATCAGTTGGTTTTTCCTTTTAATAAATAAGAGCTAATATAATCAAAGGTTATTATACCCATAATTTCATCTGGATTATCTTGATATATATAAACACCACCCGTCCTTTTTTTCATTAGCAGTAAATAGGCTTCAGTCAGTGTCGATTGGCTAGAAAGCGGGATCAGTGTGTGTTTTGTTAGCGTCGGCTTAGCGTCTATATCCGTCATACTTTGCTGGTAAAAAACAAATTGTGTTGTTTCATCAGGCCGTTTTATCTGGTGGATAATATTATCCTGTGGTTTTTGCTTTGATAATGCCGTGGCAATAGTCTTATCATCGACTTGTCGCAACAGGGTGATGCGCTCATCCATCACCCCAATGACTCCAATGCGCTGTAAGAACTTCTCAATAGGGGGTTGTCGGTAGGGTAAGCCCTGAATCTCAAGCTGGAGAATGAAAATTGAACGATTACCAAAAAATTGTCCAGAAAACACACAAGCACTAGTGATAACTATCATGGCGGGTACAATAATCTCTATCTGATTAGACAATTCCACCACACAGAGCAATGCAGCTAATGGGGCATTAAGTGTCGCAGCCATAAAGCCGGCCATGCCCATTAATGCAAAGTCACTGGCAGAAATGTTACCGCCGATAAAGTAGCTTGCGACCACAGAGCCACAGGTACCTGCGATAGCGCCGATACCAAGAATAGGGCCAATAACACCGCCGGGAATGCCTAAGCCAAGCGCAAAAATGGTCATCAGTACTTTTGCGACTAATAAACCCAGGAGTAGTTGCAATTCAAGACTATTTTGCAAAGAAAAATTAATTGCACTTAAATCGGTTCCCATCGCATAAGGCAATGCATAACCCAAGCTGCCAGTAATTAATGCCGCAGTCAGTATTCTTGGCACAAGATGAAAACGAGCACTGTGTTTGATCACTAATATTAGGTTGCGATTAAAAATAAAGGCGAAAACACCTAGCACCATGCCGAGTATAGCCAAAACAAGATAATGGTCGATGTTTAAAGTAATGGCGGTAAAATGGCCAAATTCATGGTTGACACCAAAAATATGACTGGTGGTCATCGACCCAACCAGAGCCGCAATCATTACCGGTATAAAAATATGAACTTTATACTCTCGTAAGATAACTTCCATCACAAACAAAACCGCGGCTATTGGGGTATTAAAACAAGCGGCAATACCCGCCGCAATACCGCAAGCACTTAAACTACGAATGGCGTTATAAGGTAAATTTAACTTGTTGGCAATATAACTGCTACAGGCGGCGCCTAAATGCACAGCCGGACCTTCTCTGCCCACTGAAAAACCAGCAGCAAGTGCGGTGGCACTACCAATAAATTGATTAACCGTGTTACGAAATGGCATGACACCATTGGCAACTTTTAAGCGATGTAAGACAAAGGGAATGCCGCTGCGGATATACTTGTAACCGGTTAGCCAGGCAAATAAGAGAATAACGACAGCACCCATAATAGGTAATTGAAAACGACTTAAAGCGCTGATGCTGTTATAGTCGTCTTTTTCGGGCAGAAAAAATAACTGAATGCCTTCAATGGTAAAAATAAATAGCACAACTAACAACGCCGATGCAAACCCCCCAATAGCGGCTAGTAAACAGAGTTGCCATGACGTTTGTGGCACGGCGAGACGTTTTTTTAGTTGAGTTATTGTCTTCATATTGAGTTATTTTTATTGGACATACTTACAGACACTCTGGATATCATAATACTTTCAAATGAATTGGTTAGCAAAAATAAATTTTCGCACTGTGGTGATGCGCCTTGGAAGCTTTAGTTCAGCGATTTTACTGCTGGTCATCTTGGCCATTGTATTCTTCTGCGGCTATCGCCTAGGTAATTTTTATCATGGCTATCAGACTCAGACCTTAGCACAGCAGAAAGCTCGCTTAGATTTTATCTATCAACAATTAGCTGAGAAGACTCAACACATCAACACGTTAGAAGTTGAGCTTGAAGTTGAACGTATGGCGAATGCACGCAGCCAACAAACCTTAAAATTGATTGAACAAGCGCACTTTCAAGTTAAAAAAGAACTCGCTTTTTATGAAAAAGTCATGGCACCTGAGAAACAAGCAAATGGCCTAGTCATTGACGGTGTGACCTTAACAAAAAGCCAAAGTCCTGCTCATTACCGTTTTCAAGTGGTGTTGGTGCAACAAGTATTACGTAAGCGTTATGCGAAAGGTTTTATTGAGCTAACCATCATTGGGAGTTTAAATAATAAGCCAACGAGTATTGCCTTGTCTGAGTTGACGATACTAAACAAAGACGACCTATCTTTTAGCTTTCAATACTTTCAAATTATAAGTGGCGAGTTAACATTACCGGAAAACTTTGTCCCTGAAACCATCAATGTGGCAGCAATATTGCCAAAAACCAGATGGCAAAAATATAATCGTATCGATCATAGTTATCCATGGCTGAAAAGTATTGATAATATTACGCAGACTTCACCATAATACTTGACTAAAACAGTCAAGTTTAAGATAATTACTTCAGTTCATCCGTTTTAAGTTGAGTTATATGTCAAATACTGAATTACCTATTAAATTTTCCGATGCTGCAGCGACCAAAGTATTATCGTTGATCACGGAAGAAGAAAACCCAGACTTGAAATTGCGTGTCTACGTTACAGGCGGCGGCTGCTCAGGATTTCAGTATGGTTTTACCTTTGACGAAAAAGTCAATGACGGCGATATGACCATAGTCAAAAAAGGCGTTACCATGGTGATTGACCCCATGAGTTTACAGTATTTAGTTGACGGCGAAGTTGATTATACTGAAGGCTTGGAAGGCAGTCGTTTCTTGGTAAACAACCCAAATGCGAGTACAACTTGTGGTTGTGGTTCTTCTTTCTCGATTTAATCACCATCGATTGTAAATAAAAGCCGACGACTGTCGGCTTTTTTGATCTTGGCTGAGCGAGAATTAAAAATCTAATGCCACATCACTAACTTGTCGTTATAAAGCAACAGGCTCTTTGTTTTGCGTTTTAAAGGCAGTTTATCTTTACACTTACCTAGGGTTTATTATGGGTGATATGACCCAAATCAGGCGAAGTGATTGCAAGTTAATTACCTTTTATAGATACTTATACTAGGTTGATTAATGATAACGATACCATCAATAAAAAATAATTCAGTTAAGGAAAAACATGTTCCCAAAAACAAAATTGATTGCCGGCACTTGTCTCGCCATTTTAATGAGTGTGGGTAGTTTTGCTACTAGTGCACAACAACTCAATACTGAGCAACAAGCGCAATTAAAGCAGTTAAAAACAACGGCATTGCAATCAGATTTATCCTACCAATTAATCGAGTCATTAACTACCGAAGTAGGTCATCGCATGATGGGCTCAACAGGGGATAAAAAATCGATAGTATGGGCGGTTAATAAAATGAAAGCCTTAGGCTTTGATAAAGTATGGACCGAAGAAGTTACCGGCAGCTACTGGTTACGTGGTGAGGCAGAAGCACGCATTGTTGCACCGTATCCGCATGACGTAGTGGTTTTAGCGCTTGGTGGCAGCATAGGTACAGCTAAAGCAGGTTTGACCGCTGAGATAGCGCATTTTGAAACTTTTGCTGATTTAAAAGCAGCACCAGATAATAGCCTAAATGGCAAAATAGCCTTTGTTTCCTATCAAATGGAGCGTCATATCGACGGTAACGGCTATGGCCCTGCTGTTGGTACGCGCGTTAATGGCGCTGTTGTCGCTGCACAAAAAGGCGCTTCTGCTCTGGTGATGCGCTCAGTAGGAACAGACAATAACCGTACCGCTCATACTGGGGTAATGCGTTATAAAGATAAAGTTAAACAAATTCCTGCGGCCGCTTTATCAAACCCTGATGCTGATTTATTAGTGAATCAACTTAAGCGTGGCGAAGCCGTTAGTCTGTATTTGAACATGACGGCTAGAACTAAAGCTGAAGTTGTTGCAACATCGGCCAATGTTATTGGCGAGTTTACCGGTAGTGAGTTTCCAGAAGAAATTGTCGCCTTAGGTGCTCATCTAGACAGTTGGGATGTAGGCACAGGCGCATTAGACGATGGCTTAGGTATCGGTATGGTCATGGCGGCAGCGCATCACATTGGGCAATTGCCTGAACGTCCAAAACGCAGCATTCGAGTGATTTTATTCGCCGCTGAAGAAGTGGGTTTATTAGGCGCGAAGCAATATGTCAAAGATCATAAAGATGATATGGCGGCGCATGTTATTGGTGCTGAGTGGGATTTTGGCATAGGGCGTATATACAAAATGACCCCGGGTGTTGGTGCACAATCGCTCAATGCAATACGTGAATTAGCGCAGTACTTGGCCCCAATGGGTGTAGCGCTTGCACCAGAGAATAATGCCAAAGGTCAGTCGGATATGAGCGCGTTAAGTGACGCAGGTATGCCAAGCATTGACTTTGCACCAGACGGCTCAAATTACTTTGATTATCACCATACTGAAAATGATACTTTGGACAAAGTTGAACCTGAAGCACTCAAGGTCAATACCGCCATTTATACTATGTATGCCTACTTTGCCGCACAAGCTATGGTGGACTTTAGAAAGTAAAGCATTGCAATTGTGCTAAGTTAGCCCTTGGGTAAATGAGGGCAGTTTTTGTTATAGCACAGGCAAATTGCAGTTTGGTATGTTCGATTGAATGCAAAGTTCAATTGAGCGCAACTGCGGTTTGCCTTTTGTTAAATTTTAGCAATCTCCCAGTGATCAAAATTCGCTTATCTGATTGCGATCAACATCAAAGTCTTTAGCGTTAATCGCTTTAGCCATTAGCGGACAAAAGCCACTTATAGGTATTTATGTTGATATGTTATTTACTTGAAGTTAAACCAGTTAAACCAGCTAAATAAGATAAGTTAGTTACCTGCTTCAAAGTAACTTACCTCAAGTGTGAAAAAATACTATGAGCGGTTTACTAAGTTATTTCTGCTAACGGCCGATATAAAGCATGACCTAACTTAAAGCATGACCTAACTTGAGTTACACCCTGAATCACACCTTGAATTACAAATTGTGCAAAGAGGCATTATGCAAAAACTACTTATCGCGATCTTATTGATAATAACTCATGTTATGAGTGCCTCTGCTGCTGAATTGAGGGCGGTGCAAATTTATAGTGATAACGTCTTGCTTGATTTAATAAAAGAAAACAAGCATTTAAGCCAAGTAGTTATTGATGACTGTCAACTGGTGCAAGATATTGAAGCGCGAGCGGTAAAGGCGCAAATGCCAGGCTATCAGTTCCTTTGGGGGGATATGCTTGCCTACGGTGTTTGCATAAAAAAAGATGTACCTTTGGGCTTACATTATATGCAAGCGGCAGCCGATCAGGGATTACCTGAAGCGTTAGAGCAAATGGGTCGCTATTATCATCTGGGTAAATTCGTACAAGTAGATATTCATCAAGCTATTACTTTTCTTAAAGAATCATCAGCATTGAATAACATAAAAGCACAGCTTAGATTAGCCAATATTTATTTAGCCGGTCATGGTAGCCCGTTGGATTTCCCTCAGCTATATACGCAATTACACCAATCAGTGACTGACGACAAAAAAACGCATAAAGTTATCGCTCAGCACTTAGCAAAGCTAACGGAAAAAATGCCTGAACGTGTGGTCAATGCCGCCAAAAATGGCAAGTATTAAAGGCTCAAGTCGATAAACCGTACTTTTGCGAATGTTTCAACTTTTATCTCGCTAGGTGTTAAGCAGCTCAATACGCCGCACAAGCCTGCATATTGAAGTGGCTTGGGTATATAGTTAATCTACGATATACTAAACAAAAAACCATTATTGAATAAATGTGACCAAAAACGACCCGCACCAACAGCGAGAAGCTGACAAATATGACAAGCCAGTAGCGAGCCGTGAGCTGCTATTGTCTCTGATCGAAAAATCAAACATCCCACCGACGTTTAAAGCCCTTGTGAGTCAATTGCAATATACTGATGACGACATGGTAGTGGGAGTGAAGCATCGATTACGTGCTATGGAAAACAGTGGTCAAATTGTGTTTAATAAATTTAAGCAATATGCCATAGCAAAACGTAGTGATGTGTTGACCGGCAAAGTTATTGGTCATCGTGATGGTTTTGGCTTTTTCTCTCCCGACAATGGTGACAAAGATTTTTATATTTCTTCTTATGAAATGAAACGGGTGATCCATGGTGATATTGCTGAAGCGATATTACTTGATCGCAGCGATCGTAAAGGTCGTAAAGAAGTTAAAATACTCGATGTTATTAAACCTCGCACTGCCGGTGTTGTTGGTCGATTCTTTGTTGATCATCATATCGCCTGCGTGATCCCAGATGATGCGCGTATTCCACAAGAAATTCTGATCCAACCCGATAAAAAGTTAGGCGCTCGTCATGGCGAAGTCGTGGTGGTTAACATTATTCAAAGACCTACCAAGCGCTCGAACGCCGTTGGTGAAGTGATTGAAGTGCTCGGTGAACATATGGCACCAGGCATGGAAATTGAAATTGCCTTGCGTGCACACGACTTGCCCAACCAGTTTTCTGCTGAAGTGATTGCTGAAGTTAGCGGTATTGCTGATGAAGTTGAAGAGTCAGCCAAAGCGCCAAGAGTTGATCTCCGTGATTTACCCCTAGTGACCATCGATGGCGAAGACGCCCGAGATTTTGATGATGCGGTTTATTGCCACCCCAATGCTGATGGTGGCTGGACCTTATGGGTGGCTATAGCCGATGTTAGTTATTATGTGCGTAATAAAACCGCATTAGATGAAGAAGCCATTTCTCGTGGTAATTCGGTGTATTTTCCTAGCCAAGTTATTCCTATGTTGCCGGAAAAACTTTCTAATGGACTGTGTTCGTTAAACCCAGATGTTGATCGCCTTTGTATGGTTTGTGAAATGACCATCAGCGTAGCAGGAGATCTATCGGGATCTAAATTTTATCCTGCTGTGATGAACTCTAAAGCGCGTTTCACTTATAGTAAAGTGGCGACCATTCTAGGGGTGAACCCAGAACAAAAAGATGAAGACTATCGCGCGGAATTACGCACACAATACCAGGCCTTGATTCCTGATTTAGAAAACCTCAATACCATGTATCACGTGCTAGCGGCTGCTCGTACTAAGCGCGGCGCTATTGCCTTTGAAACCACAGAATCACAATTTCTCTTTAACAGCGAGAGAAAAATAGAGTCTATTGTGGCTATGGTGCGTAATGACGCGCATAAAATCATTGAAGAGTGCATGATTTTAGCCAATGTTGCGACCGCAGAGTTTATTGAAAAACATAAAAAACCCGGTTTATTCCGTGTTCATGATAAGCCTAGCGAAGATAAATATAATAACTTTATCAGCTACGTAAACGAGCTAGGGCTTGATTTATCTTCGATGGGAGAAACAAAAGCACAACCTGAACCTATGGATTATTGCCATATTTTAGAGAAAATAGCTAACCGACCAGATCAAGAGCTTATTCAAACCATGCTCTTGCGCTCAATGCGCCAAGCCGTTTATCAAAGTGAAAATATAGGTCACTTTGGCTTAGCATTACCCTCGTATAGCCATTTTACTTCGCCGATACGTCGTTACCCAGATTTAGTTGTGCATCGTGTGATTAAAGCCATTTTAGATGAGCAAGCACAACATGAAGCCAATGCTGGTGCACATAGTTATACACCTGAAGCAGTCATAGAACTGGGTGAACATTGCTCAATGACTGAACGCCGTGCTGATGACGCCACACGTGATGTTTCTGATTGGCTAAAATGTGAATATATGCAAGATCATGTCGGCGATACTTTTACTGGTGTGATCTCAACGGTAACTAACTTTGGTTTATTTGTTCGTTTAGCCGACCTACATATCGAAGGCTTAGTACATATTACCTCGCTAGGTCATGACTATTATCATTTTGATGATGTACGTATGTGCTTAACCGGTGAAAATACCGGCGCTAAATATCACATCGGCGATACGGTAGAAGTACAAGTTGCCGCGGTTAATCTTGATGAGAAAAAAATCGATTTAGCCTTAGCGGGTGAAAACGCCGTCACTAAACGTGCTAAACCGGCAGCAAAAGGTAAAAGCAGCGATAAGCATAAACGTGGCAAAGGCACTGCTGGCAAGGCCAAGGCAGAAGGTGAACAAGCTAAGCCAAATAAAAAGTCAGCTAAACCTGATGATAAAGCGAGTGACAAAACCACGACTAAAGCCAAAAAGCGCAAGGCCAGAAAAAAACGTCCTGGTAAAAATGCTCGTAAAACAACCGATTAGTCATGTATACCCAAAGCACTTGCTGAAATCTGCATATTCAAGTGGCTTGGGTATAGGTCTTAGCAGGTGGCTGTGTTAGCAAATGCAATGCAGACAAGCTTTTAAAGTAATTAATTAATAGAGAAAGAAATAAGTTTATGGCAAAGCAAGAAGAATTAGTATTTGGCATCCATGCGGTAAAAGCTTTGATTGAAAATGCACCTGAACGATTTATTGAGTTATGGCTCCTTAAAGGTCGTGAAGACGACCGGTTAATGCCGATTATTAACTTAGCACAACAATACGGTATACCTGCACAAATGGCGAGTCGTAAAGTACTGGATGATAAAAGTGAAGGTGATCAGCACCAAGGTGTTGTGGCACGAGTTAAACCAGGAAAAGTCTTCACTGAAGCCGATTTAGATGACATTCTTGCTGAAGCAGCAGGTAAAGATCAAGCACCATTTTTATTAATTTTAGATGGCGTGACTGACCCGCATAACTTAGGCGCATGTTTACGAAATGCTGATGCTGCGGGTGTGCAAGCGATTATTGTGCCCAAAGATAATGCCGCTCGCTTGAGTGCAATCGTACGAAAAGTCGCCGTTGGTGCAGCAGAAGCTGTGCCTTTAGTGCAAGTGACTAATTTATCAAGAACCATGAAAGCTTTACAACAAGCGGGTGTATGGATTATTGGCACCGCGGGTGAAACCGAGACTTGTCTTTATGATGTCAAACTTGCTGGGCCAATGGCCTTAGTGATGGGAGCAGAAGGTAAAGGTATGCGCCGTTTAACTCGCGAGAATTGCGATCAATTAGTTAAGCTTCCTATGGCGGGTAGCGTCTCTAGCTTAAACGTTTCAGTAGCAACCGGTATTTGTTTATTTGAAATTGTACGACAACGTTTAACGGTTTAACGCATTGAGTATTAACCTCAAGCTGAATTTTTTCGTTTCGATGAATTTAGCTTGAAGTGCTTTTGTTTAAGCTGATCCTAACCCGCATAAATACTTTTTTATGCGGGTTAGTTCATGCTTGCTAGTCTTTCCTTCGCATTATTGCTTGTCTCGTTAAGTATGAAAATCCTTCACATATTGGCTCACCATAAGTAAAAACAACCTTTGAAGCGACCAAATTTAGCGCTGTTATGCTAGTTGTCTGTGGACCTAAAATCATTTAAGTTAATGAATTTTAAGTTTAAAATTAAATAAAAAAACAATATACAGCATCTTCTTGCCTTTTTTGCTCATTTTCCCTACAATACGCCTCCTTAATTCAGCCTGAACTTTTGTTCCTTGCCTCAACTGGTGTTGGCTGAGCCAGACAATGAGGCTACAACCGTAAGGAGCTCGTAATGCGTCATTACGAAATCGTATTTATGGTTCACCCTGATCAGAGTGAACAAGTACCAGCTATGATTCAGCGTTACAGTGACATCGTCACTAATGCTGAAGGCAAAATCCACCGTCTTGAAGACTGGGGCCGTCGCCAATTAGCTTACCCAATCAATAAATTGCACAAAGCACACTATGTTTTAATTAACATTGAAGCGCCTCAAGCAGCTATTGATGAACTAGAAACTTCTTTCCGTTACAACGATGTAGTTATTCGTAACATGATTATGCGCACTAAAGACGCGGTTACTGAAGCTTCAGCTATGGCTGTTGCTAAAGAAGACCGTCGTGATGAGCGTCGCGAAGTGAAGAAAGAGGTTACTGAAGCACCAGCTACTGAAGCATCAGATGTTGAAGCACCAGTTGCTGAAGCACCAGCAGAAGAAGCTGCGAGCGAAGAATAAGTAACCTGTGACCAATTCTCTACCTATGAATAATAGCCAAGAGAATTGCTTGGTGTTGACCGGACAGGTGCTAAAAGTACCTAAAACGTCAACCAGCCCAGCGGGTATTCAACATTGTCAGTTTTCAATGGACCACAAGTCCATACAAAATGAGGCCGGCATGAACAGACAAGCGTTTGTTCGAATACAAGTTGTTGCAACAGGTAAAGTGTCACAACACTTAACTCGTGATTTAATTGAAGGCTGTAATGTTAGAGTGACTGGTTTTATAAACCGTCATGAATCTAGAAACGGAAATCCGCTTTTAGTATTACATGCCCAACAAATTGAAATGATTTAATTTAGGCTATTTTTATTTAACGGTGTTTTCACCTTAATAACTTAAGCCATATTAGGAGAAATCCATGTCTCGTTTTTTTAGACGTCGCAAGTTCTGCCGCTTTTCAGCGGAAGGTGCTGCTGCAATCGATTATAAAGATACAGCTGTACTAAAAAACTATATCACTGAAAGTGGTAAAATTGTTCCTAGCCGTATTACTGGTACAAGTGCTAAATATCAACGTCAACTTGGTCGTGCGATCAAGCGTGCTCGTTACTTAGCGTTATTACCATATACTGATTTACATAAGTAACCTAAAAAGGGGTTTTGAAAATGGAAGTAATACTTCTTGATAAAATCGCCAAATTAGGCGGTCTTGGTGACAAGGTAACAGTTAAATCTGGTTACGCTCGTAACTTTTTATTACCTAAGGGTAAAGCTGTTTTTGCCTCTAAAGCAAACGTTGAGCACTTTGAAGCTCGTCGCGCTGACTTAGAGACTAAACTAGCTGAGCAACTAACTGCTGCGCAAGCACGTGCGACTAAATTAACTGATTTAGCTGAAATCACTATCGCTTCTAAAGCTGGTGATGAAGGTAAATTATTTGGTTCAATTGGTACACGTGATATTGCTGATGCAATCACTGAAGCTGGTGTTAAAGTTGTTAAAGCTGAAGTACGTTTACCATTAGGTAGCATCCGTGAAACAGGTGAATTCGATATCGTAATTCACGTGCATAACGATGTAGATGCAACAATTAAAGTTGTTGTTATTGCTCAAGCTTAATTGCCTTAAGTAATCATCTATTGAAAACCCTGAATTTGTTATGAATTCAGGGTTTTTTTATGTCTAAATATTAGGCATTTATAAATCAGTTAGCCACAGTAGGTTTTCAATATACTGTTAGCAAGCCGTTTTATTACCATTAAAACAAAGCATTTAAAGAAAAATCATCAACAAAAATTAAAAAAATATTGATTTTTTTATGGTCTACAATTAATTCAATTAGCTTGATATACTAAAAAGTATAAATAGAACCTTGTTATACCAAGTTGATTAATTACCTGTTCATTTTAAGGATTAACATGAAAAAATACGCTGTTATAAAATTTATCAGTAGCAAAACTACGGATTAAATTTTATCTCAGGTATTTATTCATTTTTACATAAAAGTAGATCACTTAATTAATCAAACTGATATTAAATGGCTCTTAAAAAAAGATTTATTTAGCAATGGAGTGCTCATGTTGGCAAAGGCTAAACTAATAGAACAACTGCAGATAAAACCTCTGTTTATGATCATGGCAGTATTTTATTTAATGGTTTGTATTTTTTCGGTGCTAGCGGTTTACCAAGCGCAGAATAGCCAACACCATAGCCTAGAAACATTAGCGCTCAATAACCAGCAATTAGAAGATCTTGCCAGTAAAACAGCTTTATTGCACAGAAATTTTGCTCGATTAACGCTAAAAAAAGAAAGCAGTTCTCGTCAGTTGGCTATTACTAACAGCCGCTGGTATCTAAGTTTTCAACAGCCCATTTATGTAGTCTTTACCTCGCCATTACACCTTTTTTTCACCCTGGTATTATTTGTCATGGGCTGGCTACTGCAAAAAAAACTACAGCGAGAGTTAGTCATCAAGCTTAAACCTTTACAACAATTGGAACGTTGGGCCAGTCTCACTCTAATGCAGGGCTCGGCTAATGCACTTGCTATTGATAACTCATCACAAGAGATGGAAGCTATTACCTTGGCCATTCGTCAATTACAGCAACAAATAAATGACAATGCCGCTAATGATATTGCTTGGGATAAAAGTATTCGAGCTAGCGCTTTACTGGATCAAGAAACCCGTATTGGTAACCGAGCATTTTTCGATAATAGATTACAAGCCTTGCTTAAAGAGGAAGATGCCCAAGGGGCTGTGCTTTTGATCCAATTTAAAGAAATAGACTTGGTACAAAACTTATACGGTTATCAGCAAGCCATGTCGCTTTTATTAAGCCTTATTCAAGTCACTAAGCAAAGATTACAAGACCAGCCTGGCTATTTTCTTGCGCGGCACAGCGATGATGAGTTATCGGTGTTATTACCCAATGTTTTCATTCAGGATGTTGAGAAATTCGCGGATCTATTATTGAAAAAATTAGAAACTGTAGTGATGCCGGTCGGGATCAATCAAGAAGAGTTTGTTCACATCGGCATCAGTTATTTTGGTGCTGAGCAAGTACCCTATCAAATAATGTCAGAAGCCGATATGGCGTTACGTGCGGCGCAGTTACAAGGGCCCTCTCAATGGTTTATGTTTGAAGCAGGTGAGTTGACTGTAGTCAAAGCGAAAGGGTCATTAAAATGGCGCACCTTGCTCAATGCAGCGATAAACGGCAATGGATTTGTCATCTTTTTTCAGCCTGTTATTGCCAGTGATAGTACTAAAGTTTTGCATCATGAAGTGCTATCAAAAGTTAAAGATAAAAATGGCGCTTTGATCAGTGCCCGTGTTTTCTTTCCCATGGCACAAAAATGTGGACTTATGGTGCAAATAGATTTACTCATTCTTGTACAAGTTTGTCGTACGTTAACGGCCAAAAAAGCACAACAAAATAAGTGTAGTATTAATGTTTCAATAGACTCGCTGTTATCACCTGGGTTTGCGGAGAAGTTTCTCTCAATATTGTGCAGCTTCCCTGAAGTCAAAGACAGGTTAATGATTGAAATCAGCGAATATCAGTTAGTAAATCACTTGTCAAAATTACAACCCACGATAGCCGTGTTAAGCACTGCAGGGGTGAAAATAATCGCTGACAAAGTGGGTCAATATGTTGTCAGTGCCCACTATATTAATATCTATCCTATCTATGCGATGAAATTACACCGTAGTATTGTAATCGACATAGATAAAAAAATAGAAAACCAAGTATTTATTCAAAGTTTGAGAACCCTAACCGCAGCAAAAAACATTTCGGTTTACGCCTTAGGGGTTGAAAAACAAGCTGAATGGCGTGCTTTACTGCAACTGGGTATAAAAGGCGGTCAAGGTCACTTTTTTACTGAACCGGTGGCACAGGCAGCGCAGGCCATTGCGCTGGATTAAGCAAACCTCGTTCAAACATACCAGCGAGGCCTTGCAAGCCACCTGTATGCAGCAGCACAATACGATGATACGCGGGGAAATAACCAGATTTGATAAGTTCCAATAGTGCTAAAATCATCTTTCCTGAATAAACTGGCTCAAAATCAATACCGACTATGTCACTAAAATGACGTATTTCTTCTGCATCTTGCGCACTAAACTTAGCGTAACCACCCCGATGAAATTGATGCGCTATTCGCCAGTTTTGCTGATCGTTATCGCTGGGCGGTAATAGCGCCTTTACTTCATCTTCAAGATAACCTTGTTGTTTTAGTACCGCGATGCCTAATAGATTATGTTGTGATTGGTCGCCAATAATAAGCCCTGCCAGCGTACCACCACTGCCAACTGGGGTTATCATAGTATCAAATTCACTTTGTAGTTTTAGTTCATTCATCACTTCAGCAACACCCGTTAACGCGAGCGCATTACTACCACCTTCAGGGATAATAAAGTGGTTAGGGTATTGCTGCTGCAACTCTTGTAAGTAACTGTCTTCAGAGCGCAGTCGATAGGTTTTTCGATCAACAAAAGACAACTGCATGCCCCAATGCTTAGCCCAGGCTAGTGTATAATTGTCTTGATTGTGCTCTTCGCCACGAATAATGCCAATAACAGGCAATTGCTGCTGTTGGCAAGCGAACGCACAAGCATGAATATGATTTGAAAAACAACCGCCAAAAGTTATAACACCTTGAGCTCCAATAGATTTTGCGTAGCGTAAGTTGTATTTAAGTTTTCGCCATTTATTACCAGAAATAATTTGATGAATGTGATCATCACGCTTAACCTGTACGGTTATTTTATGCTGAGTAAAAATTGGATGGGTAATAGGTTGTAAAGCTGATAAAATAGGCATAAATTTTGCATCTTATTTTTTATCTTATTTTGTAGTTTAAGGGATGAAGTAATGAAAAACACTTGCACCGAGAATAGAATCAGCGATAATAGTTTTATGATCAAAGCTAAAAAAAATAATAATATCGCTTAATGTCAATTATTACACGTATAAAAAATGCTTTCTCAAAAGTAAAATCCACTGACTTGATTGGTGTAGCTTTGCGACAGCAATCGATTAGTTATTTCGTTAGAAAGACTGATGAAAGTAAAGGTAAAGTTTTTGAAAATAAAGGCGATGCAATTGCAAAAGCACTAAAGGCTTTGGTAAGTGTTGAACCCTTGTCAGGACAATGTAACTTAGTGTTGGCACACGCTCATTCGCAAATTGTACAAGTAGATAAGCCTAATGTGCCAGCGGCCGAAATAAAGGCTGCTTTGAAATGGCAAATAAAAGACTTGGTTAGCATAGCACCTGAAAATATGATGTTGGATTACTTCGATGGCCCAACGTTGGCCGGGGGGCATGAAAAAATTAATGTGGTTTGCGTCGCTAAAAATGATCTGATGGAGCTAGTCTCCATATTCAACGATGCACAACTCAACATAAATAGCATAACCACTGAAGAGTTTGCCTTTGCAAGCTTACTGCCGATGCAACAAGATGCCGTATTGTTTGTTTGCCAGCAGCCTAATGAAGAAATAAACCTTTTAATTGTTAAAAACGGCCAACTATTTTTCAGTCGACGCTTGCGTGGTTTTGCACACATTGCTAATAAAAGTGAAGATGAATTAACTATGGGTATTATCGACTCTCTGAGTTTAGAGATTCAGCGTTCTACCGATTATTTTGAGCGCCAATTAAAACAAGCGCCCATCAAAACTATTGAAATTTTGCTACCTTTGGAACAAGAAGCATTTTTAGCCCGTAAGTTGGCGGAAAACACCAATGTAGAGGTTAAATTGTTTGCTATGCCAGAGACATTAGAGAGCCTTCGAGGCAGCGCCGTCGCTATCGGCGCAACACAGTTAAATTTTATGGAGCCAAATCAAGGTGGCTAAACATTCAATAAATTTATTGCAGGCTGAACTGCAAACAGTGAAAGCGTTATGGACACTGAACCGTGTTGTGGCACTATGGGGAACGACTCTAGTTGTTATGCTCGGGTTGATTTTTATCGTTCAACTGCAAGTGGGTCACTTAACTACAGAATTTGCAACCGCAAAATCTGTCAATAGTCAGCAAAAATTACAGTTAAAAAATTTAGAATCGGCCATTAGCAATAATCGTCAAGACACTGAGTTACTCGCGCAACTCAATACCATTAAGCTAGTCATTGCAAATAAACAGCATTTACACCAACAATTAACCGATCCAACAAAAACCTATAGTGCCGGTTTCTCTAAGGCGATGGAAGAACTAGCAGCGTTGCACGATAATGATATTAGCTTACAAAAAGTTAATATTGGTCATGGTAATATGACGTTTTCAGGCCTTGCACGTACCCCTGACGCCGTACCTAATTGGTTGTCTGGCTTTGAATCATCAACTTTTCTGTCAGGTCAGCGATTTATTAATTTTTCTTTAACGGAAAATGAACAAAAATTAACTGAGTTTGTGGTTAGCTCTGCACAAAGTAAAGGAGAGTAGCACAATGGCACAGTGGTTGGCTTACAGTGAGAAATTCAGCAATACCACACCACGTGAGCAATATTTAATTATTGCTAGCGGTTTAGTGGCAATAATTTTCATCTTGTATAGTTTGTTTTTGGAGGCAGCAATTCAGCGTGTTGAACAGCTTAATAAACAAGTAGTACAAACTGAGCAAAGCAATAAAAACAATCAGGATTCGATCCAAGTATTAGAGCAAGCATTAAATGAAGACCCTGATGTTGCTTTGCGAAAACAGTTAGTACAATATCAAGCTAAACTTGGTGGTATTGACGAGGGGTTGCTCACGTTAACCTCTGATTTAATTGATCCTATTCAAATGCGTTATGCCTTGATCAAACTATTAAAGTTACAAAAAGGCGTGAAATTACTTTCATTTAAAGTGCTTCCTGCCAGTGCGGTAACACAAAGCAAAACTAACTCTTCAACTGATAAAATAGCAACCGCGACCGTCGGTGACATCAAGGCACAGACCCAGCAATTACAGTTATATCGTCATGGCATTAACATTAAGCTGCAAGGGCAATATTTTCAGTTAAAAGATTATTTAACCCAATTAGAAAGTTTATCTTGGACATTTTTTTGGCAAGAATTTGACTATCAACTGAAAGAGTATCCAGTAAGTGAGCTAGAAATTGAAATTTATAGCTTAAGTACAGCACAGGAGTTTATTGGTGTATAAAATTATACTCGTTGCATTACTGCTATTTTTGCCTCAATACGCAAATAGTCAACAGGTTGATCCCACTAAGCCTTTTGGTGCAGTAGCCTCAGTATCAACGAATAGTAGTGAAAAGAGCACAAGGTTAGTTTTGCAGTCAGTTATCAAAAGTAACAACAACAAAAAAGCGATTATTAACGGTCAAGTACTTAATGTTGGTGATAAATATAAAGGCTTTGCATTGATTGCAATCAATGCCAATGGGGTGGTATTAGATTCACCACAAGGTAGAATGGAATTATCAATATTTTCCAGTGTTATAGCGAACTCACAATGAAAAAAGCATATAAAAATAAAAAGCAGCCAATGAAATTGTTATGTTGTTCAGCAATACTGGTATTGGTGGGTTGTCAGTCAGCGCCCAAACCGCCAACTGATGTAACACAAGCATTAGACAAAGCGATCGCTCAAGCCAATCAGCCGGCAGCGCCTAAACCCCTGCAAGCTTTACCCAACTCTGTTCGTCAAGAGCTTATGCAAAAAGAAATTCAACAAGCCCGTCATGGCTTATTAGCAGAAAAACGTCTAGAAATTGCCGCCAGTGGCGTTGCCGCTGAGCAGTTTTTAGCCGCTATTGTTGATGATTCACCTTACAGTATTGCGGTTCATCCTGACGTTACTGGCACCATCACCCTAAATTTAAAAAATGTTACCTTAGATGAAACTCTTGACGTGATTGAGTCACTCTATGGCTATGATATTCGCCGTGAAGGCCGCGTTATTCAAGTGTATCCGGCAGGTATTCGTACTGAAACTATTCCATTAGACTACTTGTATGTTAAACGCAGCGGTATCTCTAGTACTAGCGTCAACTCGGGTGGCGTTTCTGGTAATGATTCCAGTAGTGGTAATTCAAGTGGGGGCAGTAGTAATAACGGTAATAGCGGCAACAGCGGTAGCAATAGTGGCAATAACGGTAGTAATAGCAGTAATCAAAGCGGTAGTACGAGTAGTGGTGTAAATATTTATACTGAAAATGAATCTGATTTTTGGTCTGAATTAAAAGTAACATTAAGCGCATTGGTTGGCAGTGAAAATGGTCGCTCTGTGATTGTATCGCCCCAAGCCGGCCTGATTACCATTAAAGCCATGCCTGCTGAGATAACCGCAGTTAAACGCTTTATTGAAAGTACCGAAGAGCATTTACGCCGTCAGGTAATTATTGAAGCGAAAATAATGGAAGTTACCTTAAACGACGACTACCAACAAGGCGTAAAGTGGGATCAAGTGCTAGGGCACATTGAAAGCACTAACATTGATTTTTCAACAACGGGCAATATCGCAGGTAATGCTATTACCTCGGCCATTGGTGGCGTAACAAACTTAAGCTTCCTCAATAAAGACTTTAGTGGCGTGATTGAATTACTATCAACACAAGGTAATGTTCAGGTACTTTCTAGCCCGAGAATTACCGCCACTAACAATCAAAAAGCCATCATCAAAGTCGGTGAAGACGAGTATTTTGTTACTGATGTCTCCACCACCACCACCACAGGGACTTCAACCACAACCACTCCTGAAATTGATTTAACGCCATTCTTTTCAGGTATTGCTCTTGATGTAACGCCGCAAATTGATGCTGATGGTGAAGTTATTCTTCATGTTCATCCATCGGTCACCATCACGGATGAGCAAACAAAAACTATCCGTTTAAGTGATCAAGATATTATCTTGCCTTTGGCACAAAGCAGTGTGCGTGAATCCGATACCATTATTCGCGCTAAATCAGGTGAAATTGTTGTCATTGGTGGTCTGATTGAAACCCGTAAAGTTGACTTGGAGTCTAAAACACCTTTCTTTGGTGATATTCCCATTGTCGGCGCATTATTTAAGAGCAAAAGTGAATCGGTGCAAAAGAAAGAGTTGGTTATTTTACTTAAACCGATTGTTATTGGCCAAGACACTTGGAAGAATCAATTACAAGATGCACGAGCTTTATTAAAACAGTGGTTCCCTGAAGATGCAGACGCAGCTAGTAATTAAGTTATAACCCTATGTATTTTAATCATTTTGGCTTAAGGGAATTACCCTTTACCCTGACCCCAAATACCAATTTTTATTTAGGTTTAGAGTCTCACAACGAGGCACTAGCTGTGCTGTTTACCGCGCTAAAAACCGGTGAAGGTTTTATTAAAGTAGTGGGTGAAGTGGGTACAGGTAAAACCTTAATATGCCGCAAATTGTTAAATGAAATACCGGATAATTTTGTTACTGCTTATATTCCCAATCCCTATTTAGAGCCTGATGAGTTACGCCGTGCGGTAGCGGTTGAGTTAGGTATTCAACAGGCACAAAGTATGTCGGTGCAGCTGTTAACTCAACGTATTCAGCAACGACTATTAGAGCTAAACAGTCAAGGTAATTCAGTGGTACTGATCCTCGATGAAGCGCAAGCGCTACCTGGTGAGAGTCTTGAGGCATTGCGCTTATTTACCAATATTGAAACCGAAACCCGCAAATTATTACAAGTGGTTTTATTTGCTCAGCCAGAGTTAGATGAAAGGTTGGCTGAAAAGGCCTTTCGGCAATTAAAACAACGTATTACATTTTCTTATCAATTGCGCCCGCTGAATACATTTGAGGTCGAACATTATATTCAACATCGATTACAAGTGGCGGGCCATAACGGCGCCCCTTTATTTAGTCGGGCTTTGGCAAAAAAAGTGGCTAAGGTCAGTGGTGGTATTCCAAGGCTGGTTAACATTATTTGCCATAAAATGCTGATGCTTGCTTATGGCGAAGGTCGTTATCAACTCACCAATAAACATTTAAGCCGAGCGATAGAAGATACTGAAGGTATGCAAGACAACACACCAGGAAAATATTATCTCATTAGCTTATTAATTGTGACCGTTTTGGCTGGTTTATACTTTTCGTGGGATATTTTGGGGACCTTGTTATGAGTGTCATTAACCAAATGTTAAAAGATTTAGATAAGCGTCAAAACGAGCAGCAAAGTGCGGCTAATCTAGCTGTTTCTGGGCCAACAAAAAACTCAAATAGTAAGCTGATTCTCGTCATAGTTACTGCGATTATTATGTTGAATGTGGCGGGCATATTTGGCTGGCAACTTTACAGTGAAAACCAGCAATTAAGAATGCAAGTACAGCAAGAAACCATGAGGCTGGCGACAGAACAAAATTTAGCCGCAACCAAAAAGCATAAAATATCGGCTACACAGCTAGCAGAAGCAAAAGCGCCAACGGCTATGGTTGCATCAAAATTGCCCAGCCCAAGCCCTAAAGATAACCGTGCCTTGGCGAGTAATCTCCAGCAAAAAGTTGAAAATAAAGCCATCAGCATAGCCACGAAAATGACAGAAAAAAATGTCGTGCCTGTAAAGCCCTCGCCGCTTCAAACCGCCGATAATAGTATTGAACCTGAACCGGTTAATGCAACGCTGCAAGCTAAGTCAAGTTTAACTATTTCTCGCACACAATTATCACCACAAGCCTTGGCAGCTAATAAAATTTCTGAAGCTGAGCAAGCCATGGAACGCAATAATCTAGCTAAAGCTGAAGCGTTATTTGAAGAAGTGCTGCTCGTTATGCCTGAGCATGAAACCGCACGTAAACAGTTAGCGGCTTTATGGTACGGCAAAAAAGCTTATCGAGATGCGATTAACCTCTTATCGCAAGGTATTGCACTAGCACCACAAGCACAAGAAATGCGTTTAATGAGTGCTCGCATTTACTACGAACAAGGTCAGGCACGGGAAGCATACAATATATTACGGCCAATAAAAGCCAGTAATAGTGCCGAGATACAAACACTATTAGCTAACACCTCGGCAGAACTGAATGAGCATAACAGTGCCATTACCGCTTACCGAAAATTAATAACATTAGAGCCTGATGTAGGTCGATGGTGGTTAGGCGTTGCCGTCTCATTGGATAGTCTGGGCAATTTTGTGCCCGCAAGAGACGCTTATAAGCAAGCAATAGCACGCAATAATTTATCTAGCAGTGCGATGAAATTTGCTCGAGAACGCCTGATAGAGTTAGGAGAATAATATGGCAGCACCTAAATTAAAAATGCGTTTGGGCGATTTACTTGTTTACGAAAACATTATCAGTAATGAGCAACTGATGGAGGCGTTAAGCAGCCAAAAAACCAGTGGCCGAAAACTGGGTGGTGCTTTAATTGAGCTAGGCCATATTAACGAACGACAACTACTCGAGTTTTTTGCCCAACAACTCGATGTGCCTTTTTTAGATATAAGCCAACGTAGAATTCCAGCTGAAGTGGCCATATTGTTACCTGAGGTGCACGCACGGCGTCTACGTGCCATTGTTATTGAAGACCAAGGTGACTCTGTGCTAATTGGCATGAGCGATCCGGCTGATTTAAGTGCCCTTGATCAACTAGAGCAAATGTTAGCACCAAAGCGTTTAAAGCTGTCTGTGGTGATGGAGTCACAACTCTTCAATGCCTTTGACGGCTTGTATCGACGCACCGCAGACATAGAGTCGTTCGCGAGTCAATTAGAGGAGGAATATGATCAAAGTAGTAACTTTGATATGTCAAACAATTTCCTCGAAGAAGGCGGTGATGCAACCGTTGGCAAGTTATTGCAGTCAGTGTTTGAAGATGCAGTGCAAATGCGCGCCTCTGATATTCATATTGAACCAGATGAAAACGCTCTGCGCATTCGCCAGCGTATTGATGGCGTGCTGCAAGAAAATATCTTAAAAGAAAATAAAATTGCCTCTGCGATGGTTTTACGCTTAAAACTCATGGCCGGCTTAGACATTTCAGAAAAGCGTTTACCACAAGATGGCCGTTTCAATTTAAAAATTAATGGCCATAATATCGATGTGCGTATGTCAACTATGCCAGTGCAATATGGTGAGTCTGTTGTTATGCGTTTACTTGATCAGTCAGCGGGCTTACTGTCGCTTGATGAAACCGGTATGCCAGAAGACTTTGTTAAACGTATTCGTCATCAAATTTCACGACCACACGGCATGGTGTTGGTTACTGGCCCAACCGGTAGTGGTAAAACCACCACCTTGTATGCGGCATTAAGTGAACTTAATAAAGCCAGTAAAAAAATTATCACAGCAGAAGACCCGGTAGAATATCGCTTACCGCGGGTTAATCAGGTACAAATTAATAGTAAAATTAACCTGACCTTTTCCAGTGTATTACGTACCGCCTTACGACAAGATCCTGACATTCTCATGGTGGGTGAGATGCGCGATCAAGAAACCGTAGAAATTGGATTACGAGGCGCATTAACCGGTCACTTAGTGTTATCAACACTACATACCAACGATGCCATCACCAGTGCTTTACGTCTTTTAGATATGGGGGCGGCAGGATTTTTAGTCGGCAGTTCGCTGCGAGCTATTATCGCTCAGCGCTTAGTACGTAAAGTGTGTGAAAGTTGCCGTCAAGCTTATCAACCCGAACAACAAGAAATTATGTGGCTGTCTCATCTGGTTGACGAAGATATTAATGCCCTTAAGTTTAGCCATGGTCGAGGTTGTCAAACTTGCCAATACACAGGATATAAAGGCCGTATTGGTGTTTTTGAGTTATTAGAAATGAATGAGCCCATGATGGCGGCTTTAAAGCGTGATGACACCGAAGCTTTCACCCAAGCCGCTAAACAACATCCAGGGTTTAGGCCTTTAGCATTAGCCGCATTCGACTACGCTAAACTGGGTGTCACCAGTGTTGAAGAAGTATTGCGTTTAGTAGAAACCGTTGATGTCACAGGATAAGTCATAATATTATGCCCGCATTTAATTATATTGGCCGAGATGCTAACGGTAGCCAAGTCAAAGGTGTTATTGAAGCGGCAAACTCTGCTCTGGCGGCAGAGCAATTGTCTCGCAAACGTATTATTCCCATATCAATAGAAACAGCAAAACAGGCTAATACAGCGGTTGCTGGTAAAGATATTGATATCGAGGATTTATTAGGGCTTAATCAAGTTACCCTTGATGACGTGATTGTTTTTTGTCGACAAATGTATGCCTTGGTCAGATCAGGTGTCCCTATTTTAAGAGCCATTAAAGGTATGGCTGAATCGAGTACCTCAGTAAAGTTAAAGTCAGCGTTACTTGATATTTCAGCACAATTAGAAGGCGGCTTTCCCCTGTCAACTAGCTTGCACAAACACCCAAAAATATTTAATCCTTTATTTGTCTCATTAATCCATGTTGGCGAAAATACCGGTAATCTCGATGAAGCCTTTTTAAAGCTTGCCGGCTATTTTGAGCGCGAGCAAGAAACTCGAAAACGTATTAAAACCGCCTTACGTTATCCCAGCTTTGTGTTAATTGCCTTAGTAGCTGCGTTAGTTATTTTAAATATTTTCGTTATCCCCACGTTTGCCAATATGTTCGCTAAACTCGGCGCTGATTTACCTTGGGCAACAAAAATGCTCATTGGTAGCTCAAGCTTTTTTCTTAATTATTGGCCACATATGCTAATAGCCAGTATTGCAGGCATTTTTTCACTGAAACGTTATTTAGCCACACCGGATGGCATGTATGTCTGGGATAAACGCAAATTAAAATTGCCGATTGTTGGCAGCGTTATTGAACGCTCAATTTTGTCACGCTTTGCCCACAGTTTTTCTATTATATTACGTGCGGGTGTACCCATGACCACCGGATTAACCTTAGTGGCTGACGCAGTTGACAATACTTATATGCGCGATAAGATTTTGGCGATGCGCAGCAGTATTGAAAGTGGCGAAAGTTTGTTACGTTCATCGGCAACCAGTGGCTTATTTACCCCGTTGGTACTGCAAATGATTGCTGTTGGTGAGGAAACAGGCCGAGTTGATGAGTTATTAGCTGAAGTGGGTGATTACTACGAGCGCGAGGTAGATTACGAGCTAAGTACCTTAACCGCACGTATTGAACCTATTCTCATCGCCATAGTTGCCGCCATGGTGTTAGTACTAGCCTTAGGTATATTTAGCCCAATGTGGAATATGATGTCAGCCTTTCAAGGCAAGTAAGTTTATTTGTTATTAGGAGGCAAAGATCATGACATCATTACAAGTGGCAAATAAAAGTGAAAAGTCATTAACCGAAATTTTAGTGGTGGTGGTGCTCGTCGGGTCATTAATGGCGAGTTTTATTTTTTACTTTTTTAAACAGCAAGGGCAAATAAGCCAAGCCGGATTTTCATCAATAGCGCAAGTTTTCTCCGCGCGAGTCAATGGTATTCGTGGTCAATGGTTTATGGATTTAAAACCGCGTTTTGTTCGCCTTGCCAGTAACCAAATTCAACCTGATGGCGGTCTTTTGATGCAAGTGCCAGTGAATAAATGGGGTTGGGTCGATACCCATGATCAAGCTTTGTTGTGTCAAATAATTTGGCACTATGTGATGGAAGCACCTTTGTTGTATATGAGGGATCCTATTAGTGCTGTTTTGGTTGAGCAGCAAAAGCAAGTGCTGCCATATTGCCAATATAGTTTACCCAGTGGTGAGTATTTCACTTATCAGCGCCATAACGGCAAAGTTAGCGAAATTAAATTGGCACATTAAATGCTTATAAATACATAATAAGCACCTGTTAAATAGCTAGTTGTGTAGGCTTTAATAAGTATTTAGAACATAATCTGAAGAAGTAAGTTACATTCTTGACATTTAGTTGTTAAAATAAGCTTACAATCGTTAAGATAATCAAGTCGATATTATGATGGCGAAAATGTTAATAACGCATTGAAGAACTTCAAGAAAACGTCAAGAGGTGGTTATGAATAAGCAGTCAGGTTTTACCCTTATAGAATTAGTTATTGTGGTGGTGATCTTAGGCTTTTTGGCGGTTACCGCAATTCCTAAGTTCCTCGACTTAACTGATCAAGCTAAGCAAGCCAATATTGAAGGCATGGCCGGCGGTTTCGCCACCGCTGTTTCATTGGTGCGTGCTCAATGGGAGGCTGAAGGTCGTCCAAAAAATGCCACCAGCCAAAATATGGTGGATTATGACGGCACAGATTTAATATTGACTACAGAAACAGATGATATTCGTCCTGGTTATGTGGTGTCTTCAGTTGCGGGTCAAAATAATGGCGCCGCATTAGACGGTAACTTTACCAAGGCAAACTGCGTGGATATATGGCAAAGTATTTTTCAACAGCCACCGCGTTTAACTGACACCATTGCCACATTAAACAGTGACAACACCCTAGATTACCTAGCTGATAAGTCGGGTTCGGGAGCAACAACCTTATGCCATTTTTATTTGAAAGAAACCTTAAATAAAGATGCCAATAATGACTTTGCTGATCCCGGTGCTTCCACTAGCATAGGTAACAGTTTTACTTACCAACCAGCTGATAGTTCAGTGGTTGTTTATATCAACAATAATTAATTAACGATAATTAATTAACACTATATAATTAATTAAAATTAATTATTAACAATAAAGGTTTATGTTATGAAGCAGTTAACAAATAATAGTTTTAGCAAGCAAAAAGGTTTTACCCTAATTGAATTAGTGGTGGTTATTGTTATTTTAGGTATTTTAGCGGCAACAGCGGCGCCCAAGTTTATCGACTTAACCGGTGATGCGCGAACATCTGTCATGAAAGGTGTGCAAGGCAGTATCAACAGTGCGGTAAATTTAGCACACGCTAAAGCTTTGGTTGCTGGTCAAACGAGCGGCACCGGTGAGATTGAAATTGGTACTAAATTTTACGCATTAGTTAATGGTTTTCCTGCAAAGACAGCATTAGGCACCGGTGCCACAACTGAAGGTTTAGGTATAGATAGCCTTGTTGAACTAGAAGCGGGTACTGAGATTACGTTTGCAGCTGGAGTATTTACTCATACTGGCGCACCAACTCCTGCAGATTGCATATTAACTTATACAGACGCGGAAAATTCAGAAACGCCACCAGTATTAACTACGACTATTTCTGGATGTTAAATTCATAGATTTATTAAAAGGAGAGCTAAGCTCTCCTTTTTTTTACCTGAATTTAATGATAAAGCCTGGAATATTAAAGCTGAATACGCTAATTAATGTTAACTTTCAACGTGCTTTGAAATAAATATGGTTATGTATTTTTAACACTAATTAGATTAAGCTGATTAATAGCCATATATTTATCGCTTAAGCTTTAATGGCGTTAGTACTGTCAGCTAATAACAGCTTGCGCTACTTATAGTAATATCTTGATTTATTTAATAAAAGTAGTAAAGGTAATTAATATGAATTTCAAAGGCTTTACCTTAATCGAGCTGATTGTCGTCATTGTTATTCTTGGCATTTTGGCCGCCATCGCCGCGCCTAAATTTATTAATTTAAACGCAGATGCACGAACGGCGACATTGCAGGGCGTTAAAGCGACAATGCAGGGTGCTGCGGCTAAGGTCTATAGTAAGTCGTTAGTTAAAGGCAATCAAAAGGAGTTGAATAGTCATGTTAATATCGAAGAGGGTGGTGAGCTAGCTATTACTTTTGGTTATCCGTTAGCCAATAAAGTCGACTGGCAACGATTGCTTAGTCTTGATGTCGCCGATTTCAACTATGATGAATTGGGAGATGTTATCGCTAGTGACGTTACGCCGCCAACGAGCTTAACCGACCCTTGTATGGTTTATTATGTTAAGCCAGCTAGTGCAGGCAGTAAACCCTCTTTTATATTAAACGCGTGTATTTAGTGCCTTTGGTATCGTTATTGCTGGTGGGATAAATGTGAATAATTTGAACAGTCTGAAAAATAAAAGCGTAAATCAGGGCTTCACTTTGATTGAACTGATTATCGTGATCATTATTTTGGGCATTCTCTCAGTCACAGTAGCCCCTAAATTTTTTACCGCTAAGGGCTTCTCAGCATACGGCTATCGTACCGATGTGATAGCGAAATTACGCTTGATTCAACTCAAGGCCATGCAACAAACTCAAGCCGCACCAGACCCAGAAAACGAGAACCGATGCCACACTGTCTTGCTAACCGATAAAAAGTTAGGCACGCCTGATAACTGTGTTGACGAGCTAAGTTTTAACAGTACATGGCAAGATAGTACTACAAAAGTGAAGATAGCTGACCAAGACGATGTCATCTTTTCTGGGGAAAACATAACTGACAATAGCTTTTCATTTGACAGTATGGGCCGACCATCCTCCTCCTGTAATGCTCCTTGTAAAATCACCATTAACGGTGAGCAAAATATCAGTGTACAAATAGAGTCAGAAGGTTATATTCATGCGCTTTAAGCAAAAGCTATCCCCAACATCGATGTTGCCCACCAAAGCATCACAGCAAGGTTTCACCCTAATTGAAATCATTGTCGGTATTGTGGTGTTATCAATTGCCTTTTCGATATTTACCACCTTAATTTACCCGTTAGCTAATCAAAGTGCTAAGCAAGTACATCAAATTAAAGCCGCAGAACTTGGCCAGTCGATGATCAATGAAATTATTGCGAAAGCCTTTGATGAAAATTCTGATAAGTCGGGCGGTATTTATCGCTGTGGTGAAAGTGGTGCAACAGCATGTTCTTCAACGCTAGCTGATGAAGAGTCAGGGGCAAGAGAGCGATTTGATGATGTTGATGATTATAATAATTTATCAATAATGGAAAGCTCGTTGGGAGGTGATGACTCTCTAAACGATATCTATGTTGGTTATCAAATTAACGTTAAGGTGATTAACGACAGTACTTACGATGGCGAATACGATGAAGCTGTCGATGACAACTCTACCGCTAAGCTTATTACAGTAACCGTAACCACACCGCAAGATTTCGATTTTGTTTTTGCGGTCTATCGGGCGAATTTTTAATGTCTGGATCTAAAAATAACCTGAAAAATCATCCTAAGTATCAAGCTAAAAATCAGCAGGGCTTTACTTTAATTGAGCTAGTCACCGTGATTGTTATATTAGGTGTGTTGGCGACCGGTATTAGCTCATTTCTCCGCTTTGGCACGCAAAGTTATACCGATGCTGCAGACAGAGATGCCTTAATCTCTACCGCGAGATTCGTGGTGGAACGGCTTAATCGTGAAGTTAGAAACGCATTACCTAATAGCATTCGTACTATCGGCGGCGATAATAATCCATGCTTAGAGTTTGTGCCAATCGATAAAAGCGTGATTTATCTTGATATTCCTGTGGCACCTGAACCTGCAAGTGATAGTGTTGAGGTGCTTATGTTGGCAGGTGCTTTATCATCACAATATGTGGCTGTTTATGCGTTAAATAGTGATGATATATATAACAAAAAATCCGGTGTTATTGAAAAATTTTTACCATTTTTACCAGAAGATTATTCCGGCGATAGGCAAGTTGTATCAACAATAAGATTTGATAGCGAGATTAGTTTTAATGAGGAATCACCAACCGAACGTTTGTATTTTATTGGCTCACCGGTAAGTTATTGTGTTGAAGGTCAAGCTATTTATCGTTACCAAGCTTATGGTTTTGGCAATTACGATTACGATAGCGATGGCAGGCCACTTAGGCCACTTATCACCAAAACTACTGAGAAAGTGTTAATGGCAGAATATGTCGATAATTATTCATCGTCTGGCACTGTTCTTCCCTTTAAAACCAGTGCAGCGACGTTACAACGAAATGGCTTAGCACTCATCAGGTTGAAGTTTGCTCGTAACCTAGAAGAGATTGTCTTTAATAATGAGATACAGGTGCCGAATGTTCCATAAACAATTGTTGATACTCACAAAATCGCCTCGCAAATTGCCTGTTAAATTGCCTCGCAAATTAGGAAATCTCCGATACCCCAATCAACAAGCGGGTAGCGCATTAGTTATCGCTATTTTTGTGATTATTGTCTTGTCAGTACTCGGCGCCGCTTTAGTGAAAATGTTAGAGTCGAGCCAAGAAAGTGTCGCCTATGAAGTATTAGGAACACGGGCTTATACTGCAGCACAGAGTGGCTTACAGTGGCAGTTGGCTGAAGTATTTCCGTTAAACGGCCCTGCCATTGCTTGTAAGGCTGATATTAACAATTCCCCCCTTATTTTTGACAATACGCTGGGCTTAGCACAGTGTAAAGTTAGCGTTAGCTGCGATGACTTTGTACACGCTGGTACTGGTATTCGTTATTACACAATCACTGCCACTGGCACCTGTGATATTAACAACGAAGAAACCTCAAGAAAAATAGCGGTGGAAGCACATAGCCTGCTTTGATTTTGTATCAAACTTTCTGTATCAAACTTTCTGTATCAAACTTTCTGTATCAAACTCTCTGTAGCTGCGAGATTAATCGCTAAAGACAGGATTGAAGCTAAGCAAATTATGAAGAGGAAACACTAGATACTTAGTCAAAAGCGTAACACTTAACTCGCTTTTGACCCTACTGCCTAAGATAGCCGTTGCCGCCATTTTAAACGCTAAGCATAAGCTTGACTGGGTTAAATATCCCATCAATATTTTAGCTTCAATCATAGTCAAAATAACGACTTAGCTAAATCTATTAACATCGAAGAGGGTCAAGTCGGGCTTAAAATTTCCTACTAATATCTTACCACCTATGTTGTCTCAGAATAAATTTTTTCAGTGACAAACCCAACCGTTAAAGCCATTCAACCTGTTGCTTACTTGGCAATAGCTGCGTTTTTAAAAATAGAATATTAAGACAAGCCATGAGTCGACGGCTTTATCATTAGGCCTTAGCTGGATTGAAATTATTGTTTATCCTCCCACATACCTGTTAGCTGTTTTTACGCTATGGTTATTTTAATAGCCATATTATTGTAAATCTGATTGCTCTTTGTAGCTCTTTGTAGCTTTTTGTCTTTGGCTGATTTTCACCACAATGGCAGAGTAATTTAATCAGCAGCTTACTGGAATGCTGATTTTACTCACCCTCACTTTACTTACATAGATACTTACAACGTTAACAGTCGATCTGGTATTAAGTCGTTAGAGGTGTCTGTTGTTAACTATTACGAGACCTTCTATGTTCGAGCAGCCACAAAAAAGTGCCTGAGCCTAGCTTCTTATTGATTTAAGCCGCAGCACTTCTAGGGTTTATATGGCGCAAACCTATTTAACAATAGCTTGATAAAAATCTTACCAACCCCGTCCATTTAAAAGCAAGTAGCGACAGCCCGATTGAAGGTGAAAATAATCCCAATGACAAGGCTGTCACTGGCAAGAAACGCGATGCCAAACAAGTGACTTAAAGGAATAGGCTGATATCAGACAGATAAAGTGAAAACAGCAGCCCTTGCCTTATTGTTACAAAAATGATAAAAAACCCCTCCCTTTTCTCGTTATTGTTAATATATTGTTATCAAGTAGCTAATTGATTGGTTTTATTTGAATCTCGCAGGTATAGCCTTTTGTATTTGTGGTTCTTTTCGATAGATGAGACAAAAGTCTCACCCGATTCAATTATTGGTCAAAATTTAATTTTCAAAGCACAAGTTTAGTTCAGCTTTAAGGACAGCTGCTTTGGATATTTAACGGATTAAATGCATGAAGTATTTTATTTCTTTGTTTGTTTGTTTTTTTTCATTTTTGGCAAGTGCCTTTGAAGATACTGTTTATAAAGACAACGAACAAGTAACCCCAATAGAAAGCGCTAGCACCATTGCACACTATAAATTTGACGAAACAGGCTATGTCGATGATGCAGTGATAGATGAAACCGGTAACTTTAGTGCACAAGCGGTTAACGGTGCAAATACCGGCAAGGAATCACCAGCATTAACGGGCAACCCAGGTACTTGTGGTTATGGCGCATTTGACGGTATTGATGATTATATTGAACTGCCGAGTTCATTTGAAGATCTAAAAAACAGTTTTACAATAACGGCTTGGATTAACCCAGAAAATGTCAACAGTGGCTCAAGAATATTTATTGATGATGAAAATAACCAACAAGGCTTTGGTTTTAGTTTAGGTGATGCTGGCAATGGCCAATTACGTTTTTTTTCGCGTGGAGTTAATCCGGTCAGTGTTGATACTACTGCCTCTATCGCGGCCAATACATGGACTTTTGTGGCGGCCGTACACAATAGCGCTACTACAACAAGAACACGGCAAATATATATAAATGGGGAGGCGCAAACGCTTAATGATGGTAACACCAGTAGTACTTATAACGGTACTTGGGGCACTGACAGCGGACTTGCTAGTATAGGCGGTGAAACAAATTCATCAGCAGAAGGTGGTAGTCGTTTTAAGTTTACTGGCAAGATTGACGAAGTTCATGTATTTAAAGGTGCGCTGACAGCGACAGAAATTAAGCAGGTTTATAATCAAAAGCATGCTTGTGCAGAGCCGGCTATTGATCATTATGAAATTGTTCATGATGGCAATGGTTTAACTTGTGCGGCTGAGCCAATTACCATAAAAGCTTGTACCAATAGCGACTGTACAACTGAAAGTACTGAATCGGTCAATGTAGACTTTACTATTACCACACCAGAAGGCAACAAGGAGAAAAAAGCTTCACTAGAATTTACGGGTAGCAGCAGCTTTAAATTTAACCATGTTACCGCTGAGACGATTGTATTATCGATTGATACTAGCAATGCTGTTGAGTGTTCAGGCGTTGATACCGGTTGTGATATGACTTTTTCTGATACTGGCTTTAGGTTTCTTTATGGTGATAGCAATAGTGAAATTATTAGCGCGCAAACGGCAGGTAAAGAGTTTGGTGAAACGGTAAAGTTACACGCGGTTAAAAGTGAAAATGGTGTTTGTGAAGGACTTTTCAGTGGTGATGTAAAGGTAAGCCTTGCTCAACAAAATATTACCCCTAACTTGGCTTTTAACGCCGGTTTAGCATTTCAAACCAAGGGTGTTACTATCGCAAAACATCCACAATTTACCGATAATGTGATACTAAATTTTGGTGCTGACAGTATGGCTATTATACCAAGCGCAAATTATTTTGATGCAGGTGAAATTCGTTTGCATGCTAAATTTTTTAATCCCAGCATTACGATTGTGGGTAGCTCTAATAATTTTTGGGTGAAACCCCATCACTTTGCATTAGCAGCAAAAAATTCTAAAGGCGCTTTAGTGGGTAATAGTGCCGCTAGTTCAATAAAACACAAAGCAGGTGAAAACTTCAAGTTTACTGTTAGCGCATTGAATCTTGCGGGCGATTTAACGCAAAACTATCGTCAAGCAGATGGGAGGTTACAGCTACAAGTCTCACGAGTAGCGCCTTCGAAAAACGGTGCAATTGATGGCAGTTTTACCTACGCAGCAGGTGAGTTGCCGATCACCGCAACCTCTGAACCTCAAGATGTAACGCTCACCAGTTTTAATGATGGCGTAAAAGGTCAATCGGACTTTAATGGTGCTCAATATGATGAAGTTGGGATCATTAAAAGTTATGTGCAAGATATTAATTATGGTGGTTTAGGTAATAAAAATGGCCGGGTTGAAGCGACAGGTATAGAGGTTGGGCGTTTTACGCCAGCTTATTTTAAGCAAACTGTTAGGGAAGAACATAAAGGTGATTTTGATGCTTACCCTTACCCTGATGAAACAGGGGTTTGTAGCTTTTCTGACTGGGCTTATACCGGACAACGCAGCACAGATGATAAAGGCGCTATTGCTTATAGTCTTCAACCAAAAATAACCATTACCGCATTCAATGCTAATAACGCCATCACCCAAAATTATACCTTGGGCCAGCCTGAAGGTTTTATGAAGTTGTTGGCCAGTAGTGTTGATATTAGGTTACCCACACATGATAAAATTCAACAAGTTGTTGACAGTACTGGCGATGATCCCGTTGCTATTAGTGCCGTTATGCACACAGGTAACTTAACGACCAGTTCTGATAATGCAGGTGAATTACTTTATACTTTTTCGCCCAATGACCATTTCAGTTATCGCCATGATGGTAGCAGTTTATTAGCGCCTTTTACCGCAAAAATCCCCTTTGTTACTGAGCAAGTTAATGATACAGATGGCATAAAACTAGCCATAAGTCTCCCGACCAATAAAGTGGCAGAATCAGCCGCCGAGCCCTTTGTTACCGAGGGAGTTAAAATTCGCTTTGCTCGTATGGTATTACAAAACAGTTACGGCTCAGAGAATGCCAAATTACGAGCGCAGTTAGGTATTGAAGTCTATGATGGTGCAAGCTTTAACACGCATAGCGATGAGCGTTGTTTAATGCCGCTTATTGGTGATAAAAAGTCTGGGGCTAAATATTCAGGCAATATGAAGCTTTGGGATTATCGTTTAATCGATATTGATAGTGATAAAATACAAGTAAGTGACACCCAAGCTAGCGTGTCAGGTGATTTTGATCATGGCATTCAAAACCAATTTTTTTTCTTGAAGCCCGGAGAACAAGGGGCGCTCGAATGGGAATATAAAGTGCCAAGTTGGTTAGCATTTAACTGGGATACCTTAGACGCGAATAATGATGGGAATTTTTACGATGACAACCCAAGTGCGACATTAAGCTTTGGGATTTATCGTGGTAATGACCGAATTATCTCATGGCACGAAGTCTTCAATTAATATTAGGGTTGGCTAACATCAGGCATTTATTTAATGCGATGGGGATAATGTTTATCGAATTATCTTTTTTAGTTAAATAATCTCAATATTTCATCATATTTTGTCATTGAAATAACACAAGCGCGATAGTCTGCGCTATGATAGCGTGCTAACAGTAAAAAATATCATTTGTCAGCTAATCTGTAGCGGGCAAATTAAGTACAACAATATTCTGGCAATTTGTTGCCTAGGTTATGTTTAAAGGACATTTCGACAATATGTTTAAGAAATTACGCGGCATGTTTTCTAACGATTTATCAATTGACTTAGGAACCGCAAATACCCTTATTTATGTAAAAGACCAAGGTATTGTTTTGAATGAGCCTTCAGTTGTGGCCATTCGACAAGACCGCTCTGGTGGCTCTAAAAGTGTGGCTGCCGTGGGTACGGCAGCCAAACAAATGTTAGGTCGCACACCCGGCAATATTGAAGCCATTCGTCCGATGAAAGATGGCGTTATTGCTAACTTTTTTGTGACTGAAAAAATGTTGCAGTACTTCATTAAACAAGTACACAGCAATAATTTTTTACGACCAAGCCCACGCGTTTTAGTTTGTGTGCCTTGCGGCTCTACACAAGTTGAACGACGTGCTATTCGTGAATCAGCACTAGGTGCTGGCGCGCGTGAAGTGTATTTGATAGATGAGCCTATGGCGGCAGCAATTGGCGCAGGTATGCCAGTGTCAGAAGCAACCGGTTCCATGGTGGTTGATATTGGTGGTGGTACCACTGAAGTCGGCATTATTTCTCTAAACGGTGTGGTTTATTCTTCTTCTGCCCGCATCGGCGGTGATAAGTTTGACGATGCCATTATTAACTATGTACGTCGTAACTTCGGTAGTTTAATTGGTGAAGCAACCGCTGAGCGCATTAAACATGAAATTGGCTCTGCCTACCCTGGCGACGAGGTACTTGAAATTGAAGTGCGCGGGCGTAATTTAGCAGAAGGTGTGCCACGTAGTTTCACTTTAAACAGCAATGAAATTTTAGAAGCGCTACAAGAACCGTTAACCGGTATTGTTAGTGCGATTATGGTTGCATTAGAGCAATCACCACCTGAACTAGCCTCAGATATTTCAGAGCGCGGTATGATTTTAACCGGTGGTGGCGCCTTGTTAAGAGGTATAGATCGCTTACTGATGGAAGAAACCGGTATTCCGGTTGTGGTTGCTGATGACCCACTAACTTGTGTAGCTCGTGGTGGTGGTAAGGCCATTGAAATGATTGATATGCACGGTGGCGATTTATTCTCCTACGAGTAGCATACTCATTATTTATCGCCATTTTGCTTAATACCCTTATCAAATGTACTCATTGATTAGCGTCAACTTCGTACATTTGCTGGGTATTTAAAGCCAATGGTGGTAAATAAATTAGCATTTATACAAGTTTAATTTATGAACCCTATATTTAAGCATGGACCATCTCCTGTGCACCGACTTGTTTTGGTGCTGCTTTGTTCTGCAACATTAATATTTTTTGATCATAAAATGAATAGCTTTGAGCCTGCTCGAGGCTTTTTGCAATCACTGGTCAGCCCATTACAGTATTTGGCTACCGCGCCAAAGCAAATGATGAATTGGGCGGCAGATAATATTATCACTCGTCGCCAACTCCTTGCCGATAATCAACAATACAAAATCAACGAGTTAGTCTTTCATGAGCAAGCTTTACAATTAGATATTGTTCAACGTGAAAATAATCGACTCAGAGCCTTGCTTGCTTCACCATTGCGCGGTGATGCTAAAAAAATGGTGGCAGAAATTCTTAGCGTCGACAGTGACCCTTATACTCATCAAGTGGTGATCAACCGTGGTGCTAACGACGGCGTTTATGAAGGCCAAGCGGTCATTGATGATGAAGGCATTGTTGGCCAAATATTGCATGTGGGTACGACAAGTAGCCGCGTGTTATTGATCACTGATATTACCCACGCTGTGCCAGTGAGAATAAGCCGCAATGGGCTTAGATTAATCGCCACTGGCGGCGGTGTTATTGATCGCTTAACCCATAATTATGTTCCTCACAGTAGTGATATTCGTACGGGCGATTTATTAGTGACGTCAGGCTTAGGCAGTAAATTCCCAGAAGGCTATCCGGTAGCAAAAGTTTCCGCGGTTATTCAAGATGAATCACGGGCTTTTTCTCAAATTCAAAGCCAGCCAGTAGCCAAAATAGATCGTTTACGTTATGTGTTATTATTGTGGCCAGAGCAGAATGATCTTCAAGGGCCAAATAAAAGTAAAACATTGCCCGCTGAAAAGGCCAAGATTAAATGAGTATTGTTAGTCGTTTAATTATGTTTTTAACGCTTTTAGTTGCACTACTCGCCAGTATTATGCCGCTACCCTTGAGCGTTGATGCTTTTCGCCCTGATTGGGTATTGGTTGTTTTACTTTACTGGTGTTTAGCATTGCCCTCGCGCGTTAATGTTATTTCAGCTTGGGTTATGGGCTTTATTCTCGATGTTTTACTGGGATCTACTTTAGGTGTGCATGCTGGCGCTATGGCGATTAGCGTTTATATTGTTGCTGGGAATTTTCAGAAAATACGTAACTTTTCTGTTTGGCAGCAAGCACTGATTATGGGTGTGTTATCGGCGTTATATCACTTAATTGTTTTTTGGTTACAACGATTTTTAACTGACGCTGTGTTTTTACCCAGTTACTTATATCCGGTGTTTACCACCATTATCCTCTGGCCCTGGGCTTTTTTACTCTTACGTAAAATAAGACGAAACTTTAGAATAACATAACATGTCTACTACTTTGATTTTGGCGTCACAATCACCGCGCCGACAAGAACTACTTCAACAAATGGGTTACGACTTTGTCTGTGCACCTGCAGATCTTGATGAAACTGTACTCGCAGCAGAAAAACCTGAACACTATGTCGCGCGCTTGGCATTAGCAAAAGCCCGAGTCATTGCCAAGCAATATGCTGATGATGTTGTGGTACTTGGCTCTGATACTAGTGTGGTCTTTGGTCAACATATATTAGGCAAACCTGAATCTCTTGCTGATTGTCTTACTATACTTAAGATGCTGTCGGGACATACTCACCAGGTAGTTACTGCGATTGCTGCTGTAAAAGGTGAACGTATTGATGTGGTTGTGGTCAGTACTGAAGTAGACTTTAAAATCCTCACCGAACAAGAAATAAAGCGCTATTGGCAAACAGGCGAGCCACAAGATAAAGCCGGTGCCTATGGTATTCAAGGAATTGCAGGACAATTTGTCAAACAAATTCGTGGTAGTTATTCTGCCGTTGTTGGCTTACCTTTATATGAAACAGCACAGCTGTTATCAGCATTTGGCGTAGAATCGTCAATGACACAAGCATAAATAGGAATCGATATGAGCGGTGAATTACTTATCAATGTTACGCCAAGTGAAACACGAGTAGCGTTAATCGAAAATGGTTCACTACAAGAAGTCCATGTTGAGCGTGAAACTCGGCGTGGCTTAGTCGGCAATATTTATCTGGGTAAAATTATTCGTGTTTTACCCGGTATGCAAGCGGCCTTTGTTGATATTAATCTCGGCAAAGCGGCTTTTTTACATGCCTCAGACATTAACTCTAAACTCATTTTAAACGAAGATAACAACAGTGAACAAGTGCCTGACATTAGAAATTTGGTGCATGAGGGCCAGCATATTGTGGTGCAAGTGGTTAAAGACCCTATGGGCACCAAAGGTGCGCGACTCACCACAGATATTACCATTGCGGCGCGTTATTTAGTGTTAATGCCTAACGCTAGCCACGCGGGAATATCACAGCGTATTGATGACCCAGCAGAGCGAAATCGTCTGAAATCGATTGTTACGCCTTATTGTTCGAAAGAGCATGGCTTTATTGTTCGCACCGCCGCTGAAGGTGCCAATATTGAAGAATTACAACATGATGCTGAGTTTTTGCGTCGCGTTTGGGCAAAAGTGGTTGAGCGAAAAGAGCGTAAACAAACCAAAGATCCTATCTATCAAGATTTATCGTTAGCATTTCGTGTGCTGCGCGATTTTGTTGGTGCCTCACTTGAGCGTATTCGTATTGATTCAAAACTCACTTATGAACAATTGCTTGAGTTTACCACTGAATTTGTCCCCAATTTAGCCCCTGTGTTGGAATGTTACCCAGGCGAACGACCTATTTTTGATTTGTTTAACGTTGAAAACGAAATACAGCGCTCATTGCATCGCAAAATTGATTTGAAATCAGGGGGGTCTTTGATCATAGATCAAACCGAAGCCATGACCACCATTGATATTAATACCGGTGCTTTTGTCGGGCATCGTAATTTAGAAGAAACAATTTTTAATACTAATATTGAGGCAACACAAGCGATTGCTCGACAGCTTAGGTTAAGAAACCTTGGTGGTATTATCATCGTTGATTTTATTGATATGAATATAAAAGACCATCAGCGCCGTGTTTTACATAGTTTAGATATGGCGATGGCGAAAGATAATGTTAAATACAGTTTGTCAGGTTTCTCCGCATTAGGCTTGGTGGAAATGACTCGAAAACGCACACGTGAAAGCCTAGAACATATTTTATGTGGTGAGTGTGAGGTATGTCACGGTCGTGGTTATGTGAAAACAGTAGAAACCGTTTGTTTTGAAATTCTACGAGAAATTGTGCGGGTAAATCGCGCTTATGACGCGGATAAATTTATTGTCTACACCTCATCATCGGTGAGTGAATCATTAGAAAATGACGAGTATCATAATTTGGCTGAGCTTGAAGTCTTCATCGGCAAGCAGATTAAAGTACAGACTGAAACCCTGTATAATCAAGAACAATTTGATGTGGTTATGATGTGATGCTGTTTTGTGTCTATGCTTTGAATTAGCAGGTCAAGTTTAAAGCACAATGAGCATGCAGGTCGCATTTAAGCTGTCAATTTGACGGAGAAAAGCCTGATACAATCTGTGCAAGCAGCATAAGTAGTTATCGTTTGGTTCCATTCCTATCAGTGAATAAAGTGTGTTGGTAAAATATTAATGAATGTTTCCACGGTCTTAAATAGATGGCTCAAACGTCTGTATAAACTATTAGCAATTTTGTTAGTAGCTTTTGCCGTGTCGATTAGTCTATTGCGCTTATTTTTACCCTATGCACATAATTATCGCCAAGCGGTCGAAGATTATCTCAACAATAGCTATAAAAGTAACATCTCTATTGGCTCGTTAAGCATGGGCTGGGGTCAGTTAGGGCCAACATTGATCACCCAACAAGTTGAGCTTTTGTCTAATGACAAGAGTAAAATATACCTTGATAGTTTGGCGGTTGAATTGGACTTTTGGCGCAGCATGCGCTCAGGGAAACTGGTGACGCAAAACTTTGTTATCTCGGGCGCAGAATTAGTATTCGAACAAGCGGCACTGGCTAACTCCGCCGCAGAAATCTCTACCAATGAAGCGGATAATAAAGACTTAATAACGTCACTTTCCTCAATATTACTTGAACAAATTTCTCGTTTTTCGATTCGTGATAGTCATGTGCTTTATCATACCCTTAGTGGGGTGCGAGCCTTTACCATTAATGAATTGTTTTGGGTAAATGAAAACAATCAGCATAGAGCTAACGGTACTATTATCGTCGACGGTCTCAGCTCTAATAATTTAAAAGTGTTGTTAGACTTTCAAGGACCCAGGTTTGATCAACTCAGTGGCCAAGCCTATTTAGAAGCCAATGACATTGACATTACCCCTTGGTTAGGGAAACTTCTTGCGATTAAGGATGCCAACACCCACTCAGCGATTAATTTTAGTGCTTGGTTAAAGCTTAACACGGGTAAGCCCGAGTTTATTCAGGTCGCTCTTGGTGATAATGAAATCACTTGGCAACATCAGGGTAAAGCGCAAAAATTTGAGATTATAGGTGGTGATTTTCAAATAAAAATCTTAGACGAATTAGTGTTTAATCTAGCAAGCTCACCATTAACTGTTAAACGTAATGGTAGGGAAACTAATAAAATATCCTTGATGGCCAAGGTTAATGGTACCCATATCAATGGTTATATTAATGCTATCGAGCTAGCCAGTTTTGCCGGCGTATCACCGCTATTAGTTGACGATGTTGGCCTTGAAAAACTATTATTAGACCTTGACCCAGAGGGCCGAGTTGAAGAGATTCATTTTCGCAGTACTGCGGATAATTTCGCTATCACAGCCGCATTTAGCGATGTTGACAGCCATTTTAGTCAAGGTATTCCCGGCATTGACAATGTCAGTGGTGAATTAGTTTATGCTAATAATCAGCTGCAAATATCATTAAGTGCTGTTGATGGCGCACTCGATTTCGATAAACATTTTAAATACCCTATTCCTTACACTCGCTTAACGAGTTTGATCAATGCAAAGTTTTCAGCGGATGACTGGCAATTTTCGGTTGAAAATATAGAATTTAATTCGCCGCAGCTGAGTTTAAGTGCAGACGTAAAAATAAAGAGTGTTAAAGATCAAGCGATAACAATGTCACTATTGGCGAGTGCAAGTCAGGATAATACAGAGTTTGCTGAATATTTTTATCCCCATTTATTAATGGGTGAGGGTTTGGTGAATTACTTAAATGGCGCGATTGTTGATGGTGAGATTAAGCAGGCTTTAGTGTTATTTAATGGGCCATTAAATAACTTTCCGTTTAACCACCGTGAAGGTGTTTTTGTGGTTGACGCTGAGTTGTCTCAAAGTACATTTAAATTTGACCCACAGTGGCCGGCGATTGAAAACTTCGCCGCGAACTTAAACTTCACCAATAATAGTATGCTTATTACCGGCAGAGAAGGCACATTGTCGGGTATTGACGTTAACGGTGTTCAAGCCGCTATTGCTGAGTTAACGGGTAGTCAAGTATTAACAGTTGACGCCGACTTTACTCAAACCGAGCCGCAATTAGTCCAGCAACTAATGGCGACGAGTCCAATGCAAGAAACGATTGGTGTAACATTAGAGCAAGTGGTGATTTCAGCGCCGATTAATGGTGATTTCTCTTTAACATTACCATTAAATAATCCTGCAGCTGTTATCGCTAAAGGTTATGTTGAGTTTAAAAATAATCATCTCGCGTTACAAGCACCGCGAATGGACTTTAGCCAAGTTAATGGCCGTTTAGACTATTATAATGATCGAATAACTGTTTCGGGTGTTGAGCTTGATTGGCGCGGTATGCCGTTAACTATTAATGTTACCGCTGAACAAAAGCCTGAGCACTATAAGGTCAGTATTGAAACACTAGGTCAGTGGAAAACTAGCCAATGGCAAAGACAATTACCTGATGAATTAGTGAAATATGCCGACGGTAAAATAGACTGGCAAGGTATGCTAGCACTGAATATTAGTGATGATAAATTTAACTATGATTACCAAATACACTCGAGCTTAGATGAGGTGGATTTAGCCTTACCTGCACCTTTTAGTAAGCGCATAGGCGAACAAGTTGCAGTAAAAATTCACGCCTTTGGCAATAAGCTTAATAGCACCATAAACGCGGATATGGGTGATGAACTAGGCTTTTATGCTTTACTGGATCATCAACAAACGCGTTTTTCATTAGCGCATTTAGTGCTAGGCAAGCAAACTTTAAGGTCACCCATTTCAGGCTTTCATATTAGTGCTGATCTAGCCCAAGCAAATTATCAGCAATGGCAGCCTTTAGTGTTAGATATTTTGGCGGCTGTTGAGTCCACACCAGACAAGTTAGATCCATCAGCCGTGTCATCCGATATAAAGACCCATGAGCAGAGCTTATTATCAGCGCCTGATAAAATACAGGGTCAGGTGGGCAACTTAATGGTTTATGATAAAAACTTCCAGCAAGTCAATTTTGACTTTACACCTGAGTTGGATGGATGGCTGCTCAATATCAATGCTAACGCACTAAAAGGCTCAGCTAAATTTTATCCTGACTGGCATCAGCAAGGGATAGACATTAATGCAGATTTTGTGCATTTCACCAGCGCTAAAAATGAGTTAGTGCCAGCAGAGAGCCTTGAAGGTTTTGTTGATAACACTTTGGTTAATAACACGTCAGTTGATAAAACTGTGACTGATGAAAATCTGATCGATGAGGCAGAGCTTACTGAGGAGACAAAATCTGGCAATGCAGCATCAGTAAAACTAGCTCCAACTCACGAAGTTGAGCCAGCGGTTGGCGAAGTAAAGCCAATTCAACAAAGTAACACAGTGACTGAATCTGAGCCAATAAACTCAGTTGAACAGCCAATATCGTCACCGATTGACACTGTGCGTAATGCGGCACTTTTTGCTAATGTGCCACCATTAAAGGTGACTTGTGCCAGTTGCCAGTATGATAATTATGACTTTGGTGAGGTAAGTTTCACCTTAGAGCGAGCAGATGAAACTACATTATTATTGAAAAATTTCAGTTCTAAACGCAATAATAATACGCTGGCATTTTACGCTCAGTGGCAACAAGACAATGAGGGGTCAAATACTCGTGTTACCGGCACCTTGGCGACTGATGATGTGGCGGGTGAAATAGCGCAATTAGGTTACGTTTCGATTATAAAAGATAGTGGTGTCGAGATGAAGTACAACCTTGATTGGCAGGGTGGGCCGCATGACTTTGCAACTGCGACGCTTAATGGCGAGCTATCAACAACATTTGATGATGGCTATTTGGCTGATGTTGATGATAAAGGCGTGCGTATTTTATCCTTGTTAAGTTTGCAGTCACTGGTGCGTAAACTTAGTTTTGATTTTAGAGATATTTTTAGTGATGGTATGTTCTATAGTGAGCTAAAAGGTCACTTTATGGTAAAAGATGGCGTGGCATATACTGATAATATTCAGATGAATGGCACTGCCGGTGATTTAACCATAGTGGGTAATACTAATTTAAATAATGGTAACCTTGATTATCGGATGTCATATAAACCCAATTTAACCTCTAGTTTGCCGGTATTAGCTTGGATTGCGACACTAAATCCCGTAACCTTTTTAGCGGGCATGGCACTGGATGAAGTGATCACGTCGACGGTAATTGCTGAAATTAATTTTGAAGTAACAGGAAACTTAGACGATCCGCAATTTAAACAAGTCAGTCGTAAAAATCAAAATATCAGCGTTGGCCGCTCATCACCACCTAAAATAGTTGAAAATATTTTAGAAGATGCCACTAAAATCAAGGCTTCAGAGCAGCCTGAAGAACAACCTTTGTAGTGGGACTTTGATAGATGATATGGATGGATAACCTTGATTAATGATGATAATGGGTAATAAAATAATGCAAATTTGTGCGATACAAATGTCTTCTAATACCCGTGTTGAAGACAATATTGCTGATATTGAACAGCAATTAGCTACTCTGGAACTAGCGCAACAACAACTGGTTTTGTTGCCTGAATGCTGTTTGTTTTTTGGTGGTAAAGATAAAGCGCAACTGGCGTTGGCAAAAGAAAATCAGCAAAGCAATGGGCTAAAAACTCGGCTTGGAAAGCTGGCAATAAAATATAATGTTTTTCTCGTGGCGGGCAGTATTCCCGTACTATCAAATCAGCCAGAAAAATTTACTAACAGTTGTTTTGTTTTTTCCCCTGAAGGCCAAGAACTTGGGGGCTATGATAAAATTCATTTGTTTGATGTTGCGGTGCAAGACAACGAAAAAAATTACTGTGAATCTCGTTATGTCAAAGCCGGTGATCATACTAGCGTAGTGAATGTTGCTGGCGTTAATGTTGGCTTGTCAATTTGTTATGATTTGCGTTTTCCAGCACTATTTCACCAGTTATGCCAACAAGGGGCAAAAATTATTACTGTACCCAGTGCTTTTACTCGGGTAACGGGCGCCGCACATTGGCAAACCTTATTGCAGGCGCGCGCGATTGAAAATCAAGTATATATTGTTGCCGCAGGGCAAGAAGGTGTGCATTTAAATGGCCGGGAAACTTGGGGCCACAGTATGATCATTAGTCCATGGGGCGAAATACTGACTCAGCTTGATACCTCAAAAGGTATTATTTGTGCTGATTACCAAGAACAAGAATTAGACAAGGTGCGTAAAGCTATGCCTGTTGCCACTCATAATCGTTTTAAAAATAAGTTGATGTCGTATGAATAATGTTGAGATAGAGCTTTTAGCCAATAGTGAAATTGATCAAAGTATGCTGATGGATACCTTGGATAACATTTTCCAACGTAAAGTCGATTTAGCGGATTTATATTTTCAATCCAGTAGCCATGAATCATGGATGCTGGAAGACGGTATAGTCAAAGAAGGCTCTTATAACATCGAACGTGGTGTCGGTGTACGTGCTATATCAGGTGAAAAAACTGGCTTTGCTTACTCTGATGATATTTCGCCCAGCGCATTAAAAAAAGCGGCTGATGCGGCGAAAGGCATCGCTAATGCTGAAAAGTCTGCGCGAGTGCAAGTTTTTGATGGCAAAAAGATGCAGCAAAACCCCGCTCAATATCAGGCAACAGATCCACTTGCTAGTTTGCCTCAAGAGCAAAAGATAACCTTATTACACGAAGTAGAGGCTCATGCCCGCAGTGTTGATAAACGGGTTAAGCAAGTGATTGTTAACTTGTCAGGTATTTATGAAAAAATATTGGTGGCGGCCAGTGATGGCACTTATGCTACCGATATACGACCATTAGTACGGCTTAATTGTTCGGTGTTAGTTGAAGAAAACGGTAAGCGAGAGCGCGCTAGTTCCGGTGGTGGTGCACGTACAGATTATAGTTATTTCTTTGAGTTAGAGCATAATAAACCACGTTATTTAGCCTATGCAGAAGAAGCCGTTCGCCAAGCGTTAGTTAACTTAGTCGCGATTGATTCACCGGCAGGATTATTACCGGTAGTGCTGGGTGCCGGCTGGCCAGGAGTATTACTCCATGAAGCGGTTGGTCATGGTTTAGAAGGTGACTTTAACCGTAAAGGCTCTTCAGCATTTTCGGGAAAAATTGGCCAAAAAGTTACCTCTGATTTATGCACTATTGTTGATGATGGTACTATGGCAAATCGTCGTGGTTCGATCAGTATTGATGATGAAGGTACGCCAGGGCAGTACAACGTGCTGATTGAAAAAGGTGTCCTCAAAGGTTACATGCAAGACAAGCACAATGCCGGTTTAATGGGCGTAAAGCCCACAGGTAACGGCCGACGTGAGTCTTATGCACACTTACCTATGCCGCGCATGACCAACACTTATATGTTGGCAGGTGAACATAAGCCTGAAGACATTATCAAATCAGTTAAAAAAGGTATTTACGCCCCCAATTTTGCCGGTGGGCAGGTTGATATTACTTCGGGTAAATTTGTTTTCACTAGTTCAGAAGCGTATTTAATTGAAAATGGCGAAATTACTTCACCCATAAAAGGCGCTACTCTCATTGGCAGTGGCCCTGAGGCCATGAAGAACGTGAGCATGGTGGGTAATGACTTGAAACTAGATGCTGGTGTGGGTGTTTGTGGTAAAGACGGTCAAAGTTTGCCGGTTGGTGTCGGTCAACCGACCTTGAAGATTGATCAAATGACGGTAGGTGGTACGCAATAACGCTGGTCTAAAGTGCGACTCTAACGATTCATAAAAAAAGCCCTTTCGGGCTTTTTTATTTTAAGTGATGAAAAAAATTAAGAATCTTTGAGGCGAATGCCTTTCGCTTCAATGGTAATTTTACCGTTTTTCATTAAATTACCTACGGTGGCCTTAAAAGTTTTTTTACTAACCCCTAAAATACGCTTGATCAATTCTGGGTCACTTTTATCATGTAACGGACTAAAACCGTCGTGCTCGGCAATATGAGCTAATAATACCTCACTAAAGTCTTTAACTTTACCTTCGCCTGGGCGGGTCAATGATAAATCAATACGACCATCTTCACGTACTTGCTTGATATAACCAGTTATTTTTTTACCCGTACGTAATGGCTTAAATATTTCATTATCGTAAAGTAAACCCCAATGCAGATCATTAATAATCGCTTTAAAACCCAAGTCAGTTTTCGTGGCAATGGTTAATGTTACTTTATCCCATTTTTGATATTCGGCTGGCCAAATATCAATAAACTTATCTAACTTACTTGAGGCAACTAAACGGTCAGTTTTGAGATCGAGAAAGATCCGAACAAGATAATACTTGCCCGCTTCCATAGGGGTATGTTGTTGGTTATAAGGTACCAGTAAATCTTTAGGTAAGCCCCAATCTAGAAAGGCACCCATTTTATTGACTTGGCTAACTTTTAACGAGACAAATTCATCAACTTCCGCTAATGGCTTTTCCGTTGTTGCTACGATTCTATCTGCAGTATCTGCATAGATAAAAACCTTAACTTCACTACCCACTTGGCAATTTTCAGGCACAAAGCGATTAGGTAATAAGAGTTCACCTAATTCATTTGCATTTAAATATGCGCCATTGTCAGTAATTGCTACTACAGGAAGAGTGTTGTATTTGCCGATGCTTGCCATGTGAATTCTTGAGGTCAGTTAACTTGCGGCTATAATAACCGATCTGGCGGCAAGTTAACTATAACTTTCAATGCTGGGGCTAATTTTTATTTAACTCTGCTGCTTTTAATTGCATATTTAGTTTGGTTTGAATGTATTCACTATGTCGTAAATGCAACAAATCGGCAATCTTACGAATAATATGCTCCTCAATGCTGGCGAGTTCGCCATCGGCATAAGCGACCTGCCATAACAGCTCTAACATTCTCACCCGTTCTTCAGTACTGTAATTTTCGTTGATTTTAGAGGTAAATTGGTAAAAATCAGTAGCGTGTTCACAAAGTAAGAGCGAGTGCTTTATGATCTCAGTGACTTCATCGCTAGTTAAATGAAATTGACTAGCGATAATATCATTGAGTTTTTGTTGTTCAGCTTTATCAAGCTGACCATCGGCAAGCATGACTTCACATAATAATACACTACCGGCAATTTCTAAGCTTAACTCATCTGCTTGCTGATTATTTTCTTCGCCTAATAATTGGAAAAAGGCACTAATTTTTGACAACATAAATTACTCTCTTTGTAGATGATGAATATTAATGTACTTACTTTTAGGGACAAGTGCTTAATTAACTTACTGTTAATAAAAAATTGTAACCTTGAATATGCATAGCTTAACTCAAGTGCCTTGGTTGCGGTTAATTAAGCCACCAACAAGGACTGTGGTATTGTTAATGCTCAGTTTTTTACTTTTGTTGTTAGTGAACTTTGGTACCTTTTTCGATATATTAACGTAAAATACTTTTTTGATCATGGTGTGTATTACCTGTGTTTATATTAAGCGGGTTCATGGCTAAGTGACGGTAGACAGTAGTCATTTTTTTGGTATTACCCTAACCTTGGGCCAATAAGTACAAGAGCAACGCTTAAACGCCATTTTGTAGTATTTATCCAAAGGTTATTCTGGTATTAGTTAATTCGACTAAAAATTTTTATAAAAGTTTACTTAATAGTGAAAAAAACCAATATGTTATTAAAGTCACTATTAACTTAAGGCCTCATTTGTTTTTTTATAATAAGGAGATGTCTTAACTTATTGTTATATAATGTTATTTTATTATAATTTGGACCGTTTTGAAAAGCGGCGCGAATGTTGTAACAAGCATTTACAACTTTGTTAGTTTTGTAGCCAGTAATTTCTGTATCCTATTGGCAATTAAATTAATATTTACAACTATTTAGACTTTACGAGGACGAAATCGTGACACGGAAAAAACAAATAATTATACCTATTGTCATTTTAATCGCTGGTTTTTTGATTTTCTTTTTATTTTCAAGTATGAAAAAACCACCGGAAGAAAAAGCCGTTGTTGATAATACCCCTATCGTTGCTGTTGAAGCGATTTCACTTGCCCCCATGACCTTACTCGTAGATTCATACGGTGTGGTTAAACCAAAATATGAAACTGAATTAGTCGCTCAAGTTAGCGGGGAAGTTGTTGAATTATCAGAAAAATTTGTTCGTGGTGGTTTTGTTCAGCAAGGTCAACTATTGGCCCGTATAGATCCCAGCGATTATCAAGCCGCACTCATTGAAGCCCAAGCAACCATGGCATCAGCACAGGCATCCTTAGAGCAGGAACGTGCGCAAGGGCAAGTTGCTGAGCAAGAATGGCAACGTATTACCGATGCAGCGCCTACGGCGTTGAGTTTACGTAAACCACAATTAGCCCAAGAAGTAGCACGAGTAAAATCCGCACAAGCGTTTATTCTGCGCGCTAAACGTAATTTAGAACGCACCGAAATTAGAGCACCGTATGATGCGATGATCGACAGCCGTAATGTCGGCTTAGGTTCGTTTGTTGGTACCGGTAGTATGATAGGTAAATTACTCGGTATTGCCATTGCTGAGGTACGTTTACCCGTTGCCGATAATCAATTAGAGTTTTTAATTGCACAAGGTAAAGGCGCCAGTGTTAATTTAACCGGCATATTTGCTGGCCGTGAGACCTTATGGGCAGCGAAAATTGTCCGTAGTGAAGGTGTTATTGATAGCAAAAGTCGGATGAGTTATTTAGTGGCTGAAATTTTTGACCCTTATGCTTTACGAGATAACAATCAAAAAACGCCGCTACGCTTTGGTGCTTATGTTAAGGCAAGAATTTTAGGGAAAGCCATAGCACAAGCGGCCAGTGTGCCGCGTTATTTAGTTGAAAATAGTCGCGTTGCGCTGTTGGACAGTGAATCGAAATTACATTACTCAGCAGTAAAGATTGTTCGCCAAGATGGTCAAAATGTCATTATTTCAGGTGGTTTAGCTGATGGTGACCAATTAATTGTCTCAGCGCTTGACTACCCAGTTGACGGGATGAAACTGGCGTTAATTACTGACCAAGCTGACAAGCTTAATGATCAGCCAGAAGATGCTATTGCAAGTGAGTCGCAAGTGGCATTAAATGACAGTGATTCAGGGGAATAACCATGAGCACGCTTAAGCCTAAAAAACCGGCTGAAATTGACCACAGCATTGACACTCATAGCGGCATTATAGCTTGGTTTGCTCGTAATAGTGTCGCCGCCAACTTATTGATGATTTTTATTTTAGTGGGTGGTTTACTCACCATTCAAACCATCAACAAGCAAATGTTTCCGCAAGTTAAGATCAATTGGATTTCATATACAGCGCCATATCCTGGAGCCGCACCACAAGAAGTCGAAGAAGGCATAACCATTAAAATCGAAGAGGCATTGGATACGGTTCAAGGCCTTAAGCGTGTTATTACTTATTCAAATCGTAACTTTTCTAACGGTTGGTTTGAAGTTGAGTTAGATTATGATCCTCAAGTCGTGTTGGAAGAAGTTAAATCAGCAATAGACTCAATCTCTAGCTTCCCTGATGGCATGGAGCGAATAAAAGTCGAGCGGGAAAAATTTCGTCAAGAAGTGATGTACTTGAGTTTATATGGCGATCTAACCAACGGCGAATTAAAAGAGCTTGGCCGTAAAATACATAATGAAATTCAGCAACTACCTGCGGTTAATATTTCTGATTTATTTAGTGGTTTAGATTATGAAATATCGATTGAAGTTAGCAAAGATAAGCTGCGAGAGTATGGCTTAAGTTTTAATGATATCGCCAATGCGGTGCGCAGTTCTTCTCGTAATATGTCGGCGGGACAAATCCGTGCAGAAAATGGTTATATTAACCTAAGGGTAGAAAATCAAGCTTATCGAGGCTATGAATTCGAACAAATTCCTGTGGTAACTTTAGCCGATGGCACGCGTATTGTGTTAGGCGAAATTGCCACTATTATTGATGGTTTTGAAGAAGGTCTACAATATTCTAAGTTCAACGGTGAAAACTCAGTCACCTTATTTATCGGTGCCGCTGATAACCAAAGCATCACAGATATTGCCACTGTGGTGAAAAAATACGTTGAAGAAAAGTCAGCAATATTACCTGCAGGGGTTAAGTTAGAAACTTGGGTTGACATGACCTACTACCTCGAAGGTCGCTTAAACATGATGGTAGACAACATGAAAAGTGGTGCTGTGTTGGTATTTTTAATGTTGGCGCTATTTTTACGTGTGCGCTTGGCTTTTTGGGTCATGATGGGCTTACCGGTTTGTTTCCTCGGTACTTTATTTGTCATGCCACTTGAGTTTGTTAATGTCACCATCAACGTTATTAGCTTGTTCGCCTTCATTTTAGTACTAGGCATTGTGGTTGATGACGCGATTGTTATGGGGGAGAGTGCCCATGAAGAAATTGAAGAGCATGGCCATAGTACCGATAATGTTATTCGTGGTGTCAAGCGTGTTGCCATGCCGGCCACCTTTGGTGTTTTAACTACGATTGCGGTATTTTTGCCATTTCTTTTTGGCGAAGGGCCGTCTTCAGCCTTTGGTAAAGCTATTGGCTCTGTGGTTATTTTGTGCTTAATTTTTTCTTTGATTGAATCTAAACTTATTTTGCCTGCGCACTTAGTTAAAATGAAAATGAAAGCATTTAACCCTAAAAATCCGATTGATAGATTACGCGCCTGGATTGATAGCAAGTTAAAAAGCTTTATTGAGCATGTTTATAGCCCAGCTTTAGCAATATTTATTCAATATCGTTATGGGGTATTAATGTTTTTTATTAGCTTAATGCTCATCAGTGGTGGTTTGTTTAGTGGCGGTTTTGTTCGTTTTGTTGGCCAGCCTAAAATTCCACATGATTTTCCGCGTGTTACTGTCGAAATGAATGTTGATGCTTCTGAAAAAGCGACCTTAGATACCTTGCTAAATATTCAAGGGGTTATTAACCGTATTGATCAAGAAATCACCGAGCAATACGGTAATTCAATGATCTCTGATATGCAGGTCGATTTGCGCAGCAGAACCAGTGGCCAGTTAATGGTGAAGTTAGTGACACCTGAATTACGGCCGATGGATACCTTTGAGCTCGCTGATTTATGGCGTAAAGCTATTCCAAATTATCCCGGCGTTAAATCATTCACTATAGGTGACAACTTATTTGGTGGCGGCCGAGATGATGGTGATATTGCCTTTCGATTAGAAAGTCAAAATGATGCAGAATTACTCGCAGCAGCAAAAGAATTAAAAACTAAGCTTAACTCGCTTAAAGGCATTGGTGATGTCAATGACAGCCGCCAAACTAGCGCTAAAGAGGTGCAATTTGAATTAAAGCCGTTAGCCTATAGCTTGAATTTAACCTTAGCAGACATTGCCTCACAAGTGAGTTATAGCTTTTATGGTTTAGAAGCGCAGCGCATTTTACGTGACAGTGAAGAAGTGAAAGTTATGGTGCGATACCCGCTTGAGCAACGCAGCTCTGTGGGTCATGTTGATGATGTAATGATACAAGCGCCCAATGGTGCGGAATTACCTTTATCTGAACTGGCGGTTATTACCTTACAAGATGGTGTGACACGTATCCGCCGTGAAAATGGTAATCGTACCATTAACGTTTGGGCCAGTGTTGATGCGGATCAGGTCGAACCGTTTAAAGTGGCTAATGATATTCAAGATAATTTCATGCCAGAATTATTAAGAAAATATCCACAAGTTAGCAGTGAAGTCACTGGCAGTATTCAAGAAGAAATGGATAGTGCTGATGATCAATTACGCGATTTTGTCATCTCAGCAATGATTATATTTTCATTGCTAGCGATACCGTTAAAATCATATTCGCAAGCGATGATGATTATGGTGGTCATTCCCTTTGGTGTTATTGGCGCGGTGCTTGGCCACTTTATTTTAGGGATGGACTTAAGTGCTTTATCTGTCATGGGAATACTAGCGGCCGCCGGGGTGGTGGTGAATGACTCGCTCGTGATGGTTGACTACGTTAATAATGCTAGAAAACGTGGCGAACGTTTAAAAGATGCGGTAATGCATGCGGGTAGTAAACGCTTTAGAGCCATCATGTTAACGTCAATTACTACCTTTATTGGTTTAGTGCCGATTATCTTCTTTGAAGTGAGTGCACAAGCACAAATTGTCATTCCAATGGCGGTGTCACTAGCTTTTGGCGTGCTATTTGCCACCATAGTCACCTTGGTACTTATCCCTTGCCTCTACCTTATTGTTGAAGATATTAAAGCATTATTTAAGCGCAATAAAAAAGTGCCTTTAGCTCAGGCGCCCGTGTTAGATAGTATAAGCAGTGAAAGCTTGTAGGGATAATGTTTTAAAACTTAAAACTTAAAACTAAAGAAGCCATCACAATGTGATGGCTTCTTATTAAGTTAAGCTATTTAATCTATCAGGTTGACGTGCTCTGGTATTACTTTACGCCAAGCTCTTTTAATCTTTCTAATAAGTAACTCGCATGAGTGTGCTTTTCTGACAAGACCACTTCATTACGCGGATGTAAAAATAGCGGTAAAGAAATACGTGATTTAGCGGCATTTTCCCCTGTTGGATTAATCACTCTATGGCTGGTTGATGGGAAGTAGCCTTGCGATGCTTCCTGCAACATATCACCGATGTTAACAATTAAATGACCAAAGTCAGCCGGTACATCTAGCCATTCACCATCTTGTGCTTTTACTTGTAAACCAGGCTCGTTGGCTGCCGGTAAAATGGTCAGTAGGTTGATATCTTCGTGTGCTGCTGCACGGATAGCACCGGGTTCTTCTGTACCGTTTAATGGCGGATAATGTAGAATGCGTAACAAGGTGTTTGGCGTGTCTTTGATCATATGCGACAGCGGTTCAGAATAGTGTTTAGTGACCTCTGGTGGGCTATATTTTTCTACCCAATCAAGTAACTCACTCGCTAGATCTGAAGCCATTTTATAATAATTAAGAATATCAGTTTTCAGTTGTGCTGGAATGCGTCCCCAAGGGTAGATATGATAATATTCTTTAATATCTTTTTTGTTATGACCTTTGGCGGTTTCTGATATTTCAGGGGCAAAATAACCGTCTTGTTTTTCAGGATCAAAGGCAAACCCTTGTTTCTCTTCTTGTGAGAAAAACACATACCAATCTTGATATATTTTATCGACTAAAGCTTGTTGAATTGGATGGTTAGTTAACACACCAAAACCTGTATTTCGTAAACTTTCAACAAATTTTTCTGCGGCATCACTTGCCTGATAATCAATAACTTGTACTTGCATAATATTTCCCTAATGCTTAATCTTTATCTTAGGTATTATACCTATTGAAATAATTTTCGCTAACTGATCCATTGATGAGTACCACAAGTGTTCTATATTCTAGTTAAATATACGCTAGCTACAAATAGATAAGTTAAAGGAAAAGCGGTGAATTGACTCTCGGTGGTGATAAAGCCAATAATAATGTTTATTTTACTTTAGGTTAAATAACTTTGTATTGAGTTTGTACCGTCTTTACCTAACACAGGGATATTTTAGTGTTCATAACCATCTCATTATCGGTTATTATTGGTTATTAACGAATTTTGTAAATCAAAGAGAAGTAAGATGATAAAAAACCTGGCTCTGATAGTTTCCTTCGTGGTATTTTTTTCAGCATGTAGTAGCAATAATAGTGCTTGTGAAGATGTAACATTAGCTGCAGAGCAAGTGCAGCAATGTCAGTCATTGCATAAACAAATTATTAACACTAAAAATAAACCTTTGATACGCACAGAATTGGAACGCAGATACCAACAAGATTGTATTGATATTCGCTACTATCGCGACGAGAAACAAACTGGCGTTTGTGGCAATAAAGCAGAAGTTGTTGAGTCTCAAAAAATTAGCCAGTAAAAGTAAGTTTTTAGCTATATGTATTGCCTGTTTTTTGATACTTTAAATGGTATGTAAAAAATTTGGGGATATATAATCAGCCTCATAATAAACATTTAACTGTGCAGTATGGTGTAAAAGTTGACAAATTCATTAGATACATTAGCCAATTCAAATACAGGTTCGGCAAAAGAATCTCTTACATTATTGAACGAGTATCAAAAGCTTCAAGACCGCTACACCACCTTATTGACCCTAAACCAATTATCAATTGATTGTGTTGACCTTAGTGAATTTTTTAAACAAGTTCATCACGCCATTGCTACTGTGATGAGTGCCAATAACTTTTACATCGTGCTATATGAACAAACATTATCTACCGTAGAGATTGTTTATCATATTGATGAGAAAGATAAAATGGAGCTGGGTGTTTACCCCATGGATGACTTTAAAGGTTCAATAACAAATTATGTTATTGAACATGGAAAAGCTTTATTGGCGACACCAGAAGTTATTGCACAACTAGCGCAAGAGAAAAAAATTAAGTCTATCGGAGCCTCAGGCATCGATTGGCTCGGCGTACCTTTGATACACGATGGTTTTGTCATCGGGCTTATGGCCGTGCAAAGTTACTCTGCAGCAACGCGCTATCAAGAGTATGAACGAGATTTACTGGAATTTGCCGCTCAACATATTGTCACTGCATTAACGCGCTTACAGGATCGAGAGCGATTACAAGCCGCTGTTGATGCACGTACACAAGAATTAATGGCACAAATTCGCGATCGAGAGAAAGCGGAGTTACTGCAAGAGTCGTTATACCGAATTTCAGAACTCACCAATGATCACGATCTAGATATTGATACTTTTTACAACATGGTGCACAACATTGTTGGACAGTTAATCAATGCAGAAAATTTTTATATTGCTGAATATAATCAAATAGATGATGAACTGTTTTTTGCTTATCTCCTTGACCAAGGCTGTAATAACACCGACCAAAATTATCAAGCAAGAAAACTGTCAAACCATTTTACTGAATTAGTTTTAAGAAGCGGCGAAACTGTGTTGCTAGACCAGCAAGCTATGTTAGCGTTACATCAACAAGGTAAAACCATTAAGCCGGATGTTAATGTTGTATCGTGGCTTGGCGTGCCATTAGTTCATGCGGGTGAAATGCTCGGTGCTATGGTTTTACAAAGTTACCAGCAAGCAATATGCTTTACGGAACAAGATGCTGAGTTATTGCGATTTGTTTCACGCCATGTGGCCTCAGCGATGAATCGTCGTAAAATTACTGATAATGAGCGCAAAGCGCATGAACTGTTAGAGCACCAAGTAAAACTGCGCACTGCCGATTTAGAAGATGAAATTAAACAGCGTAAAGCAGCCGAAAAACAACTGCAGCATGCTGCCTCACACGATATTCTCACCGGTTTACCTAATCGAGGCGTATTTATTGAGGTATTAAATAGTGCTATTGCCTGTAATAAACGGCGACCAGAATTTAAATTTGCTGTATTTTTCCTAGATTTAGACCGCTTTAAAATGGTCAACGACAATTTAGGTCATCACGCTGGCGACCTGTTATTGAAAGAAATTGCTCGAGCGTTAATTGACGTGGTCAGAGGCAATGACACTGTTGCGCGCTTAGGTGGTGATGAATTTGTTATTTTAATAGAAAATATAGAAAGCACTGCTGGAACATATGAAATTGCCGATCGCATAACAGCCTTGTTATCTTCACCCTTTATCATTGAAAAGCAGACCATATTTATAGGCACCAGCATAGGGGTGTTATTTAATGACGAACGCTACACCAACGCGGATTCTATGCTCAGAGATGCCGATATAGCCATGTATCACGCAAAAAATAACGGTAAAGGGCGCTTTGAGGTCTTTGACTCAAGTATGCATACAAAAATGCAAAATGCCTTGTCACTGGAAACTGATATTCGAGAGGGCATTGATAACCAAGAATTTATGCCTTACTTTCAACCTATAGTACAACTTGTTGACGGTAAGATCGTTGGCTTTGAGGCTTTGGCGCGCTGGCAGAGTGATAAGCGTGGCTTTGTGTTACCGGATGCTTTTATAGCACTAGCAGAAGAAACCAATTTAGTGATGGCGATTGATTTACAAATTCTAGAAAAATCATGCCAACAACTCAAACTGTGGCAGCAGAGTTCAGGCTCAGATCAACTTTATGTCAGTTGTAACTTATATTGTAATCATTTTTTCAGTTTACATTTACCGCAAGATATTCAAGCTATTATCGATAAAACCGGTGTGCAACCGCATCAAATTCGTGTCGAATTGACCGAGCGAGCTTTGTTAGACAATAGTGATGTTGTGCTCGAAAATATGCGGTTATTGAACAAAATGGGTGTGAAAATATTGCTTGACGATTTTGGTACCGGCTATTCGAGTTTAAGCTATTTGCATCGTTTTCCAATGGATGTGATCAAAATAGATCGTTCTTTTATTAATAGTGTACACGAAAGAAGTAATCATCAAGCGATCATTAAAACCATTATTGATTTAGCCGCCAATTTAAATATGGAGACGGTGGGTGAAGGTATTGAACATGAATCGGATGCGCAATTATTAAGAGCAATGGGCTGTGTTTATGGTCAAGGTTATTACTATTTTAAACCGTTACCAGCCGAAGAAATAACTAGCCTTTTGTTCAGTCAAAGCTAAACCCTAGCATTTAGTACTGAAAGAAAAATGCGGTAAAAATCCACTAATAACGATCTTATGTGTGGATTTTTTAGATCTAACCTTAGCCAAATAATTATTTTATCATCATAAGGGCTATTTTTGCTCTGCATTTAAATGAACTAAAATTTGAATGTGTTGGAGTTTTTTAGCTGTTTGCGGTAATTTATGCTGTAAATAAAGTGATTAACCATAAAATTGACTGAAAATGACAAGTAACAAACCTAAAACCTTAGACCGTATCGATTTAACTATTTTAGATGCTTTACAAAAAAATGGTCGAATTTCAAATAGTACACTGGCACAACGAGTCAATTTAAGTGCTAGCCCGTGCTTAGAGCGGGTAAAACGTCTTGAACAAGAAGGCTATATCGAGCGCTACGGTGCTTTTTTAAATGCCAGTAAATTAAATTATGGCATGACAGCTTTTATTCAAGTGACGCTTGATCGTACCACTGCGGATATATTTAATAAATTTCGTGCACAGGTTATTGAAATTAAAGAAGTAGCTGAATGCCACATGGTAGTTGGTGGCTTTGATTATTTATTAAAATTACGTTTTGAAAATATGGAAGCCTATCGGATACTATTAGGTAATATTGTTGAGTTGCCAGGAGTCTCTCAAACCCATACTTATGTAGTTATGGAGCATGTAAAGCGCTACTCGGGCGTACCTATTTTCGACTAACAAGCACAAGCGTGCAAAGTTATATTAACACTGCTTGGTTTAGCCAGCGTTTGCTTTTGCAATGTGGAACTAGTTTTCTTACATGACAGTCGATATAGTGTCTTGAGATGTTTTTAGCCAATTTTAGCCAATTTTAGTCAGGTATATTGCTAAATAAGCCAAAATGTAATTATAAAATAATAAAACCAAATGACTGCATTAATTGCCCAATTAGCAAGTAATTTAAGTGTCCAATTGGTAGAGGTTAATGAAATACCATGAATATATACCCATCAAAGATAATCAAAAAATCAAGCCTAGTTGCCCTGGCTATCATCGCTTTATTTGGCTGTAATAAGCCAACCTCTGCGCCCTTGCAAATTAACCTAAAAGACTTATCTAGTGAGGTTAATGCTGACAATATCAAAGCCCATATAGAATTTCTGGCTGATGACACCTTACAGGGTAGAGATACCGGTAGTAGTGGCTACCAAATTGCGGCCAACTATGTGAAATCTTATTTTAAGCAGCTGGGGTTAACTCCACAAGGGAGCAATATCACCAATGAGTCTCTCGGTTTTGAACAGCAAGTCCGATTTCGTAAAAGTTATCTTATTGACGACTCTGCCCAAGCAACTATTCATGGCTTAGCGGGCGATATTGAACTGAATTTTTTGACCGATTTTTTAATGTCAGGCTCAAGCTTACAAAATGAAACGGCGATTACCGCCCCAACCGTGTTTGTTGGTTACGGGGTTATATCTGCAGAGTTTGGTTATAACGATTATGAAAACATTGATGTTAATGGCAAAATTGTTGTTGCTTTAACCGGCCGACCTGATGATTTACCCTCTGAAGAAGGTGCACATATCGGCTCAAATGCGGAGAAGAGTCGACATGCTGCAGAACATGGTGCTATCGGTTTTATTACGATACACAGTCCCAAGCGTGAAAAAGTGCGCAGTTTTGAAAAATCAGCGCAATATGCAAAAGCGCCAAGTGTCAGCTGGCTTACTCAAGATAATATGCCGTTTGGTAAACAAGAAAAAATTATAACGGGAGCTTATATAGCCCCAGAGGCAGCCGAGGCGTTATTTGTAGGCGCAGCAAGCACACTAGCGGATATTTACGCTGCCGACACTAATGATATGGCCATTAAAGGTTTTGCTTTGCCTTATCAAGTTACCTTGAAAAACCGCTCACGTCATGAACAGATCACTAGCCCTAATATTATCGCTGCCGTTACAGGTAGCGATGAAAAATTAAAAAACGAATATGTTGTTTTTAGTGCCCACCTTGATCACATTGGCATAAGCGTTGATAGTGACAATGAAGACACTATCAATAATGGCGCCTTAGATAATGCTTCGGGTGTGGCCATTTTACTTGAAACCGCACGTTTATTAGCACAAATGCCAATTAAGCCAAAACGTTCAGTGTTGTTTGTTGTCGTGACCGGCGAAGAAAAAGGTTTGCTAGGTTCGAGTTATTTTGCCAATAATCCCACCCTACCTGTGTCGCAATTAGTCGCCAATGTGAATTTAGATATGCCGTTAATTTTATATCCCTTTGCTGATGTTATCGCTTTTGGCTCTACTCATTCAACGATGGGGAAAATTGTCGCGACAGCAGCACAGAAAATCGATATAGAACTGAGTGAAGACCCAATGCCAGAACAGGCGCTTTTTACCCGTAGTGATCATTACAGCTTTGTTAAGGTTGGCATTCCATCGGTCTTTTTAATGACAGGTTTTAAATCAACAGATGCAAGTATTGATGGTGGTGCAGTATTTGGTGATTTCTTGAAAAATCATTACCACCAACACAGTGACGAAATCAGCTTACCCATAAATTACCAAGCGGCGGCTAACTTTGCATTGGTTAATATGATGATAGGTTTGGAAATTGCTAACCAAGTGGCACGACCAGAGTGGCATAGTGATGATTTTTTTGGTTCAACATTTGGGCAATAAATAAACTGACAAGCTTTTAATTAGGGCGATTAAATTCAGTCGTGAAGCGCTTAAATAAGGAAATTATGAATTAATGAATGCTCTTGAATATGCCCAGCAAGCCAATGGTTCTTTTGCCTTACCCGACGCGTGTTTTAAAATAAAAGCCTTAATGGAAGATGAGAGTTCTACGCTAGAAGATTTCGCCAATGTCATCCGTGTGGATCCCTCGATGACATCGCGTTTATTACAAATGTCTAATAGTGCCATTTACAGCTTCCCGGGTGAGATCAGTACCATTTCACGTGCCATTACTATTATTGGTACGCAAGCCATCTACAACCTGATGCTAGTCGACGTAGCCGCGACAGCCTTTAAGCACTTTTCAAATCAGTCGATCGATTTAAAGCGCTTTTGGCGTCTCAGTGTATTTTGTGGTTTAGTGACAAAGAACTTAGCCATTACCGCCGGAATTCGAGACATAGAACGGCTATTTGTTGCGGGCTTATTACAAAATTTTGGCGAGCTTATTGTGGCCAAAATTTCGCCCGCGTTAGCAAAGCAATGCGAAGCTTATAATGCGGATGTATTACCGTGGCAATTACAGCAACAGGTATTGGGTTTTAGTTACGCTGAAGTCTCTGCTGAGTTACTTAAAATTTGGCAGTTACCAGAAAAAATAATTTTACCTATTCGCCACTATAATAATGCCCATAATATTGAACTCAATAAAGATGTTAACGTGCTGTATTTAGCCTCAAGATTGGCATTAGTCGCGTGTCATCCTGAGATTTTTAGTTACGATGATAGTATTGATGCAACACTATGTCAGGCCTTGAAAATATCAACAGATGATTTAGAAATTGCGGCAAATTTCGCGACAATAGAAACCGATAATATCTTCAATATTATGAACGTAAAGTTTTATGGTTAATGGGGCTTAACAAGTGCAACAAATATTATACAGGCTACTCGATAAATGCTGCGGTTAAAAACAAGACTTTATTAAAGAAGCCTGCTAGCATCGATCAGTTAATAAAAGTTACCTCAATAAAAACGGGCGCTGTGAAGTAAAAAATTATAATTATTAGCCCTAAAAAAATACAACGAAGGATACTTATGAGTACAGAAAGAGAGCATTTCAGTTCCCGCTTAGGGTTCATTTTAGCCGCTGCGGGTTCTGCAGTTGGTATTGGTAATTTGGTTGGCTTTCCAGTGAATGCGGCCAAAAATGGTGGTGGTGCATTTTTATTAATGTACGCTGTTTTTGTTTTACTTATATGCTTACCTGTGATGGTTGCTGAAATGGCCGTTGGCCGCAAAACCGCGAAAGAACCGGTGGGGGCTTACAAAGCGTTGAGTGGCGGTAGTAAAGCTTGGGGAGCAGCAGGTTTTCTTGGCGTGTTAACGCCCTTTATGATTGCTGTATTTTATATGGTGATAACGGTATGGATTTTTGGCTATCTTGTGCTAACACTAAGCGGTAATTTAGATTATTTAGCCAGTAATAACGGCTTTAGTGAGTTTGTTAATAGCCCCTACTTATTTTTGGGTATGATTGTCGTGGCAGCCATTATTAACTTTATTCTTGTGGCGGGTGTTAAAGATGGCATTGAGCGCGCCTCAAAAATATTGATGCCAACCTTGTTTATTATGCTACTGATTATGGTGGGTTATGTCCTAACACTAGAGAATGCGCTTTTAGGTGTTGAGTTCTTTTTAATTCCGGATGTTGCTAAAATTACCCCATCGGTAATTAATGGCGCTTTATCACAAGCATTTTTCTCCTTGTCTCTAGGTATGGGGATATTGATCACTTATGGCTCTTATATTGACCGTAAAACGGATATTGTTGGCTCCGCAAAACTTGTTGCTCTGACCGATACGGCGGTAGCATTCATCGCTGGCTTAATGATTTTACCCGCGGTATTTTCATTTAATCCCAACGTTAATCCAGCTGAATTAAGTGATAGTTCAGTGTCATTAATTTTTACCTTTTTACCTAAAATATTTTTAGCCTTACAAAGCTCAATCGGTTACATCGGCGCGAGTGCTGTTGCGGCATTTTTCTTCACTTTAGTATTCTTTGCGGCCATCACCTCACTAGTGTCAATTTTAGAAGTACCGGTTTCCTATCTAGTCACAGAGAAAAAACACAGCCGTAAGAAAGCATTGTCAATATTATTGATGAGTGCTGGGCTACTCACTATTTTTGCTACCTTGTCGTTTGGTATGGTGTCATTCTTTACCGAGTTTACCTCATATGCTGGCGGCGTTCGGTCATTTTTTGATGTGGTATATGATGTTTTCTACGAGACTATTTTACCCTTGAATGGCTTTTTATTATGTGTATTTGTTAGCTATCGTTGGAAGAAACTTAATTTATCTGAAGAGCTAGCGAGAGGTAATGCAAACTATATAGGGTCTTGGGCCGAAAAGTATATTAACTTCTCTTTAGGTACTTTTATCCCTGTTATTGTTTTTGCTATCTTTATTAATACTGTGCTGCAAAAATTCTTTGGCTATAGCATCTTTGGCTTTTAACCATTTGGTAAGCAAGCATAATTTAAGACGAATAAAACACGTTAAATAAGACTTAAGGCCGGATAATTTGTTATTATCCGGCCTTATTTTTTCTAGCTAGAGCTGCTTATAATGATTGAATTTATCTCCGTATCTGATTTTAGTGAAAGCCAGCGATTATTTCATGGCCGTGGCCATGCATACCCGGCATTGTCACATGTCAATGTTGATTGGTTTGAACCCGTCATTTTGATCAGTTTATATCAAGAAGTTGAAGCTAATTGGCTAGCAGAACAAGTAGCGGCCTTACAGACCTTGAGCGATAAGTGTCAATCAATTCAAGTGCAATACCGCTGCCGTCAATTTGCTCCATGTGAATTGCTCTGGGGGCAGGAAGTCACTGACTTGTGTGCTGTAGAGTATGGTTTGAAATACCATATTAGTTTAGGTAAAGCGCAAAATTCGGGTTTGTTTTTGGATATGCGTAATGGCCGAGACTGGGTTCAAAAGCATAGTGAAAATAAGCAGGTATTAAATTTATTCTCTTATACTTGTGCTTTTTCTGTTGCGGCATTGGCTGGTAACGCCAGTAAAGTGGTGAACGTTGACATGAGCAAAAGCTCATTAACTAAAGGTCGAGAAAACCACAGATTAAACCAACAAGATCTCAGCAAAGTTATTTTTGAAGGTGTTGACATTTTTAAGTCTTATGGACGCCTGAAAAGGTATGGACCGTATCAGTTATTAGTGTGCGATCCGCCATCTTTTCAAAAAGGGAGTGTTGATATTGTCAGAGACTATAAGAAAATTATTCGTCGCTTGCCTGAGCTAATGTCAGACAATGGTGATGTATTGTTGTGCTTAAATTCCCCTGATCTTAATGTGGATTTTTTAATGGCTGAGGTTGCAAGAGAATGCCCTGAGTGCATTTTTCAATATCAACTTAAGTCACCCGCAGTATTTAAAGAAGCGCATCAAGGTAAAGGGCTTAAATGTTTGTATTTTATATATAAACCGAGCGCATAAATTTCAACTTTTTCCTGTCTAGTTTGCTTGTCTAGTTTAGGGTCAAGCAAACCTTATTATTATTTGTCTCAGCTAGTGAACATTTGTCCACTTTAGGTAGTCTTAATTTAACACCACGCGTGCGGCCAATAAAATCAAAAAGCTACCGGTAACCTTGTCTACCAGATGACTATTGGCTTTTAATTTTTCTAAAATAGGCCCGCGTGACATCATAAAAGCAATAATGACATACCACAGCATATCAATAATGCCGACAGTGGCGGTCATCACAGCTTTTTGCTGCCAACCTGCGTTAGGATCAACAAACTGACTAAATAAAGCGAGAAAAAAAATCGCTAATTTAGGGTTCAAAAAAGCAATCAAAAAACCATCTCGCCAACCATTAATGGTTGGATCTATTGTTTTACCTTGTTGGACAAACTGAATGTTTTGTTGTTTACTCATTAGCGCTTTAATACCCAAATACAAAAGAAAAGCCGCACCAGCGTATTTTATGGCTGAAAACAACATGGGTGATTGCACGATAAGCAGACCGATACCTGTTGCGGTTATTGCCGCATATAACGCCACACCTAAGCCGTGACTGATGGCGGTGGCATAACCTTGGCCTGCACCACCATTTAAAGTGTTTTTAATCACTACGGCCAAGCTTGGGCCTGGTGAAAGGGCACCAAGAATACAAATAACCACGAGTGATAGCCATAAATGAAACTCCATAATTTAATGCGCCTTAGATTGGTTAAATTGATTTGTGCGACTAATGTTGATTTTTAATGCGAAGAAAGCTGGCAAACTTTGGCACACCCCGTTGTGTTTTACCAATGTATTTATAGGTTATTATGCTGCCAATTTTAGGTGGTTGCTGGCGCTGCTGATCGGAAAAACCTGTGCCTATTTTAAAAGTGATACCTTCGGGGGTTTTTACTTTAACGGCGCCCAGTAAACCTTGGTATTTTCCTTTACCTAGCGTATGCGCAATGACTAGCGCTTCAGCGTCTTGATATATTTTTAGTTTTAATAGGTTCTTGCTACGGCCACTTTGATAATTTGCTGATGCTAGGTGCAGCATTAAGCCTTCGCCATTATGAGCAACAGTGTCATCCAACAGATCATACAAGGCCATATTACTGGCGAGCTTTTTTTGCTTAATCATCGCGAGGTAAGGCGAGCTATTACTTGCTATCAATTGCTTCATGGTCACAATACGCTGAGTAAAATCAGCGCTGTGATTGGGTAAGTCGAAAAGCATTAATTTAAGCTTTTTCCAGCATTTTCCATCTGAGTGTTTACGTCGAACACAGGCGCTGATTTGGGCAAATTGTCCTCGGCCGCTCCAAAGTTCACCCCCCATAGGTATGTTAGGCCAATGTTCAATAAACCAACCCGGTGGTGACAAAACATTGCCATTGCGGGTTAATAGTTGTTGTCCAGTCCAGTATCCGCGTACACCGTCTAACTTCTCGCTTACCCAGTAATCTTCAATAACCGCGCTCTGCTGATATTTAGTAGCAAGCTGTAGCTGAGGCTTTTGTGGCTTTTTTATTTCTAGGTTTGCTTGCTGAGCAAGTACGCAGGGCAATACGAAGATTAAAAAGTTAAAGCAGAAAATTTTTTGATATGTGGTTGCTTGAAACATCCTTGTTCCTTTTTAGTATCTGAGCCCAAATGATCAAAACGAATATCTTGGGCAGTTTTAAAGACAGTATAGAAGCATTTCAGCATTTAGGGCTATTCGTTTGCTTACTTACTTAAAAAACACTTAAACAATACTTTAGGAAAACAACTATTTAAGGTCGAAATTTCTTCAATGTTGACTACACTTTTGCATAAAATAGAATTTAATGGATGATAGTCGATGAAACGGATAATGCTTTCTAGCCTAATGTTGATGCTTTTATGCGCTTCATTTTCGGCGACAGCGGGGAAAAAACACTGCCAAGACTATCGTCAAAAACTCGATAATATTCAAGCGCAACAACGCCAAGCCAATACACATAAACGCAGTCATAGTTTGTCGAGCAAAGAAGCTAAAGCACGCGATAGATGGTGGCGCTGTGAAACCGGTAAACTTAAAGCTAAGTCCAAATCCAAATCCAAGTCTAAGCGAGAGAAAAAATCAAAGCAAAAGCTCGCTAGTAAGAAAGCACAAAATAAAAACCGTAGTCAATCCGCTGCCCTTAAGCTATACAAAAATAGTAAAGCTTTAGTGCCTTTTGCTAGCAATAACCCTCTAGTGATGCGTTCAAAATATCAAGGTGAACAGTTACAGGCTTGGCTGGTATTTTATCAACCAGCGAAAAAGTGTGCTCGACCAAAATCTATACAAGATTTTGCTAAATGTGTTGAAGACAAGCGTAGCCAGCAAACTGAATTTGAAAAAAGCTATTAAGCTTGTGTTTGTAATATTCACTAATGGATTGTCTTTTACACCACTTGAGTCTCATGACTTCAAGGTATTTTGAATTTAGTTATTTGATAACTAATGATAATTATTTTTGGAACGGCTTTTGCTCTTAACTTGTTAAGTAGGATTGTTAAATAGGCTTGTTAAATAGACAAGTTAACAGTAAAGAGGGCGTAAAGTATGCAAAAAAATAGACTGTTAAAAATAAAGCGCATCGCAAGCATTATGCTAGGTTTTTTATGCTTATTGCTCGGTATGGTTTTTATCTTACTGCCTGGCCCTGCAATGATTTTTATACCGCTGGGTTTAGCGATGTTAAGTTTGGAATACCCGTGGGCAAAAATAGGCTTAAAAAAAAGCCAGCGCTATTTTCGTCAAGCAGCAGTAAAAACAGATCAAGGTTTGTCTTGGTTGGGGAGAAAATTACGTCGTTAATAGCAGGTGAGATGTGATTGTAACGGCTTGCATAGTGCTTAATTTAAACGCTAATAAAAGTGAGTCATTAGCTTTAATTTCAATGACTCACTTTTATTATATAGTGTTAATTTTTCTGGGCGATATACTGGGCTTTAGTATGATTATATTGCGTGACAATACTATCAATGGTCTCTTGGCAGTAGTCTCGCAAGCCACTTAGTAGCATGAACTTTTTACCGTGGCCGATGATTTTTTCTTGTGAAACTAAATCAAATGATAAACAGGCGTTACCGCGTTTGCCTTCTATCGCTAAAGTGGTTGAAGATAAACGTAAGGTGATATCTTGAAAATCAAGATTATCCAGTTTAATAGACATACTTTCGTACATAACCATAGGGCGAGTTGGGTTGATCATCACCTTATTTTTTTGCATTAAGTCGACCAAAATATGTGGAAAAGTATGTCCTGAAAATTCAACATAAGCGCGCGTTAACGCTTCAATCGATTGGCTGTTTTTTGTGTGATTACCGGCCACCGACATATTCAAATATTCTTTTTGCTTATCGTCAGTAATACGCGCGGTGCTGTTGATTTCTGTTGGAATATTTAAGGTAGTGGCGTCTGTGACCATACCAGAAAATCTAAAGCTCATTTCTTGGTGCAATCCTGCGCGCTCTAATATTAATGAAAACAGTAAGTCACCTGGAACACAAAAGCGTTTAGCGTTTATGTCATGTAGAGGATTAAAATCGTCAGCAATTTGTTTAGCAAAATCACTCGCCTGTTGACGTGTGAAACTAATTTTATCATCCGAAATTCGGCAATAATTCTCTAAAAACATGGAGTCTTGTCATCACTTTAAGCTATTGAAATCGGTGCTATTCTATCAGTATGCTTAGTCAAAATCGAAGCTTATTAATATTTAACTGACAAAGCAGACCAGTAAAACTAAGGCCTTTAAGCTAACAGCTGCAGCGAATAGTTATAAACGAGTTGTTCTTTATTATGTTTGCTAAGTTGCTTAAGCTGATACTCGCGACGACTTGCTTGCTGTCGATTTGGTTGAGATTCAGCGTAAGCTAAAGTTACCGGACGGCGAGCTCGGGTATATTTTGCCGCTTTTTTGTTACATTCGTTGTGCTCAAGTACCCGTCGTTCAAGTGAGGTGGTAATACCCGCATAAAGGCTATTGTCGGCACAACGAAGAAAATAAACGTACCACATAGTAATAAAGTCTGATCAGAGAGCTAATGATGCATTTTCGCAATTTTTTTGTTGAGATTCGAGATAAAAATGAATTAATACTGGCTGCTAGTTGGTGATTTTTATACTATTGGTGCCTGAAAAAATAATAGGTTGAGATATGTTGCAAACAGAAACAGGTGCTTTACGCAAAATGCGTGCGGATTTAGCGGTAGATGGTACGGTAAATTACCGTATGGTGCTCGGTGAGCAAGAAGTTGAGTTAAATCCCCTAATAGGCAAGCACCTAACGCTGAATTTTAGTGGTCATATAGATTGTCAGCATTGTGGCAGAAAAGTCAAAAAAAGTTATGCTCAAGGTTATTGTTTTCCTTGTATGCAAAAACTTGCGCAATGTGACATGTGTATTATGAAACCAGAAACTTGCCACTTTGAACAAGGCACTTGTCGAGAGCCAGAATGGGGCGAAAGTAATTGTATGATCCCGCATTATGTCTATCTCGCCAATACCTCAGGTTTAAAGGTTGGCATTACCCGTCATACACAAATTCCAACGCGTTGGATTGACCAGGGTGCTACTCAGGCATTACCTATCTTTAAAGTCAGCACTCGCTTACAATCAGGGCTATTAGAAGTTGCTTTAGCTGAATTTATTGCGGATAAAACCAATTGGCGGGCGATGCTTAAAGGCAGTGCAGAAGCGATAGATTTAAAAGTTATTGCTGAAGAACTCAAGCCTAAAATCGCCGAAAAATTGGCAAGTGTTAGCTTAAAATATGGTGCTGATGCCGTGACTGAGTTGGATGAGGATGTGGTTAACCTGCATTTCCCCGTTAAGCAATATTTAACAAAAATATCATCTTTTAATTTTGATAAAACGCCCGAAGTTTCAGGTGTTTTACTCGGGATAAAAGGGCAATATTTGATTTTTGAAACCGGTGTGATTAATTTACGTAAATTTACGTCATATCATGTTAGTTTGCAGGTAAGTTAATTATTGCCAAGGATAATCAATTTACCTAGGATAGATTATATTTTAACTATTACGGGGCGGTTTAATTTTACCGCTACGTGAGTTATAGCGATAAAAGAGATGTGAGGGTCATTATGAAGAATGTGAACGATTATGCAAAAGCAGCCGGTGAAATATTTGTACTTTCAGATTCTTTTGTCCGCATTAAAGAGTTGATTGATGATGAACAGTCAACGATTGACGATATTGCTGATGTTATTCTTTTGGACCCGGCATTAGTGGCAACCATTTTAAAACTTGCTAATAGCTCATTTTTTAATTATCCAGGAAAAATTGATACTATCTCTAAAGCCTTACTCGTGTTGGGCATTACTGAAGTTTATAATTTAGTGATAGCTTTTTTTACTAACCGCACCTTTAAAAAAGTCAATGTTGAACAGGACTATTTAGATGACTTTTGGTGTAAAAGTGTGGATTGTGCGCTCATTATCAAATATATCGGCAGCAAACTTAATATCCCCAATGCTGAACGCTTGTTTATTATCGGGTTACTACATAACTTGGGTGAGCTTGTTGTTCAGCAAATATCGCCAGAAAAAATATTAGCGGCTAACAATTTTTCTTCACCACAGCTCCCTTGGGAAAAGCAACATCATGAACTTGGTTTTACTTACGGTGAATGCAGCGCTGAACTTTTAAAGCAATGGCAATTACCGTACAGCATTATCGAACCTATTCGTAATCAAGATAATAGCGATTTCTCTTACAGCACAGATGAAATTAAACTCTTGTATCTAGCAAAACGCATTATGTTGAGCCAGTTTGATTGTAGCTCACACCCTATTGAGTTGTTATTAAGCGAAGATGCCTTGCAGCAATTACCGATAGATGAAAACACGATACAAGAGGCGATCAATTTTTGTGACTTAGAGCGTTTAAGTATGTTGGCCATTATCAATCCAGGCGCGGCAATGATTTTTTAATGGTTATGCCATTTCATTGTTTATAGCGACATTAATCACAACTTATATTGATACTTTACATGTATCAATATAAGTATTAATACCAGTCTCTAGCCATTAAGAAAGCGCTAGCGCCGACATTTTTTTAATGAAATTTTGGTTTGAAAAAGCCTCAACGGCTGCTTGAGTATCAGCTTTTATCCCTCACTGAAAACTTCAACAATTCTGCTTAATATCAGCCTTTAATGCCTCATTGAATACCTCACTGAAACCTCCCCCTTTAGCTTAATGCCATTAGGTCTTTAGTTTTTACATTAATGCCTGACATATCAGTTTGTACAAAAATCTAGCTATTAAGCCTTACTCATTTAGCTCTGTTTTCATGGAGAGGGGCTAATTTTTCTTGCTGAAAATATTGCACCAGTAGCTGACAAATAAATTTCATACGCACTATCCTGGTGCGGCAGTATCAAGCTGTAAATTCCTATCTAATTGTTTTTATACAGTATTTTAATTGGCATGAAGATTGATAAGTATTAGTTAATAATAATTAGGGAATAACAACATGAAACTAGTAAGTGCAATTATAAAACCATTCAAGCTTGATAGCGTCAGAGAGGCTATTTCTGAAATAGGCATTGAAGGCCTAACGGTCAGTGAAGTAAAAGGTTTTGGTCGCCAGAAAGGGCATACCGAATTATATCGGGGAGCTGAATATCAAGTAGATTTTCTCCCGAAAGTGAAACTTGAAATTGCGGTCAATGATGATGTTGTGCAACGGTTAGTTGATGCCATCGCAGAAGCAGCACATACCGGTAAAATTGGTGATGGCAAAATATTTGTTTATGACCTTGAGCATGCCGTGCGAATTCGTACTGGTGAACAAGACGTAGAAGCGATATAGGAGCAAAATCATGGAACAAAATATTTTTCAACTTCAGTACGCAATGGATACCTTTTATTTCCTCATTTGTGGCGCCTTGGTAATGTGGATGGCGGCAGGCTTCTCAATGTTAGAAGCCGGTTTAGTTCGAGCCAAAAATACCACAGAAATTTTGACTAAAAATGTCGCGCTCTATGCGATTTCTTGCATGATGTACTTATTTGTTGGTTACGACATTATGTATGGCGGCGGCATGTTCTTATCCGGTATTGAAACGGTAGATCCCGCCAAGGTATTAGAAGACTTTTCAGCACGAGAAGATGGCTTTACCGGTGCAGCAATATATTCGGCGGCATCTGATTTCTTTTTCCAAGTAGTTTTTGTTGCCACTGCTATGTCAATTGTCTCTGGTGCAGTAGCTGAGCGCATGAAACTATGGGCCTTTTTAGCCTTTGCGGTAGTGTTAACCGGCGTTATATACCCAATGGAAGGTAGCTGGACTTGGGGCGGTAATGCTGTTTTTGGTTTATATACTCTATCTGAACTGGGTTTTTCTGACTTTGCTGGCTCGGGTATCGTACATATGGCAGGTGCAGCCGCGGCATTAGCGGGTGTTTTACTGTTAGGAGCACGTAAAGGTAAATATGGTAAAAATGGCCAAATAAACGCAATACCAGGCTCAAACCTGCCAATGGCAACGTTAGGAACCTTTATTTTATGGATGGGTTGGTTTGGCTTTAACGGTGGTTCAGTATTAAAACTTGGCGATATTTCGAGTTCACACTCAGTCGCTATGGTATTTCTAAATACCAATGCAGCAGCAGCGGCAGGTGCAATCTCGGCGTTAGTTCTAGCTAAATTGCTCTTTAAAAAAGCAGATTTAACTATGGCGTTAAATGGTGCTTTGGCAGGGCTAGTGGTTATTACGGCTGAGCCATCAACACCAACACCTATTCAGGCCACCTTGTTTGGCGCTATTGCAGGTATTGTGGTGGTGTTATCCATTATCAGCTTAGATAAAATAAAAATTGATGATCCGGTGGGTGCTATCTCAGTACACGGCGTGGTTGGTTTACTGGGCTTATTATTAGTGCCATTAACCAATAGTGCATCAAGCTTTAGCGGGCAATTAATTGGTGCTGCAACCATTTTTGTTTGGGTGTTTTCTACTAGTTTTGTAGTCTGGTTTGTGCTGAAAAAAGTTATCGGTATCAGAGTCAGCGAAGACGAAGAATATGAAGGTTGTGATCAATCTGATTGTGGTATGGAAGCCTATCCAGAGTTTACTCGTGGCTAAATAACTTAGGTTAATAAAGCGATTAAAACATTAAAAAGCCTGTGTCTTAACTTACACAGGCTTTTATTATTTTAATGGCTCAACACTCAGTTTGATTATTTATAACAGAGCAAGAGTTTGAAATATTTATCAAAGTTCTACTACCATTAGTCATAAAGTGTGTAAGATTAAGTTATTAACCGATATGTTTATGAGTGGATTGTTAGATGGCAAGAGAGCAGTTTGGTGTTTGTGCAGAGCCCAGCCTTCACGGATATTATTTATTATTTAATGCGTTAGATGATAAAAATTTATTTTTACGTAAAGCACTATCGCGTTTACCCGCCTTATTTGATAAATATGCTGACCGTTTTTCAGAAGCCAATTTAGCGGGCGTTATTGCGATTGGCACAAACTTTTGGGATGAACTTTACCCGCAAGGACGGCCTAAGCATTTACGTCAATTTCCAGAAATGGCGATAGAAGACCGCACCGCTCCAGCAAATAACTATGATCTTTATATCGAAATTCGTGGTGACCGAGCTGACGTAAATCATATTGTTGCGACAAAAGTTTGTCAGTTATTAGCAGATAGTGTTGAATTGGTTGAGCAAGTTCGAGCGTTTCGCTTTTTAGATGGCCGAGACTTAACCGGCTTTGTTGATGGCACTGAAAATCCACAAGGCCATCACCGTCGTCGTGTTGCGCTGATCACCGACGCACAAGATGCCGAATTTTCTGCGGGTAGTTATCTGCATATCCAGCGTTATCGCCATAACTTAAATTTGTGGAACTCATTGGAAGTTAAAGAGCAAGAAGACGTTTTCTCACGTACTAAAGTGAACAATGAAGAGTATTCAGAAGAAAATAAAGCGCCATCTTCGCATATTAAGCGGGTTAATTTAAAAGACAGTGCAGGCAATAGCCTTGAAATATTACGCCAAAGTATGCCGTATGGTGATATGAAGCTGCAAGGCTTGTTCTTCGTCGCTTATTGTCACTCGCCTGAGCCTTTTGAATTAATGCTAAAAAGTATGATTGCTGGTGATGCTCATGGCCATAGTGATCATCTACTCAAGTATACACAAGCGGAAACGGGGGCTGCATTTTTTGTACCTAGCTTAAATGTTTTGGCACAGCTTGGTCACTAATACTGGGCATTTTAGTGCCAACGCTATATTGTTTGGCAGATAAATATAGCGTTGAGCGACACCTAATTAAACCTAAGAATTAAACTCAATAAGTAAACCCCATCCTGAATTAAAGACTTAAGTTAAGTTTTTCAAAAATAATGCTTCAAGCCTAACAATGGTTTGTTTTATTGCTTTAACGTCAGTCGGGGCAATAAAAATAGTATCATCACCAGCAATAGTACCAAGTACACCATCACTTTTACTTAAACTGTCGAGCAAGCGCGCGATTAATTGCGCCGCACCAGGACTCGTTCGAATAATCACCATAACGTCATTGTGCTCAATATCGAGTACTAATTGTTTGAGTGGGCTTTTAGCCGTAGGCATACCCAATTCTGCCGGCAAGCAATAAACCATTTCTTGCCGGGCATTACGGGTTCGTACCGCACCAAACTTGCTTAGCATACGCGATACTTTCGACTGACTAATATTTTCAAAGCCTTGAGATTTTAAGGCTTCGGCAATATCAGCTTGTGAACTAAATTGTTCTTGCTTTAATAAATCTTTGAATGCTTGTACTAAAGCTTCTTGTTTTTGTTGTCCGCTCATATAGGTCCACTACTTGATAAAAATTAGGGTCGACTATTATTGATATATAATACCTACTTAAGACCTAAGTATTATTTCATAATTTTTATTATACGTTATCCTTATAAGGCAATACAGGTTAATAATCCTCAGTCTACCAACTCTATTAAGTCTGTTAAGTTTACTAAGTTAATTTAAGTCTGAGCCGGCTAAGTTAAGTCGTGCAGAAAACAAATTTAACCGTATAGGGTTATAGCCATTTTGCTAAGTTATTGAGCATGCAAGGTTAGCGGCACAGGTTTATAGTTCAAGATGGAAGCTGTGTGTGGGGATCTTTATTAAAATTAATAATACCGAACATAAGTCTTATAAACTGGCCATTTGGGTATTTAGTTGTAAACTTATAAGCTTGAAAATAAATCTAATATACCGCTAAATGAATACCCTAGGTCAGGCGACTCAGAGGGTAAATACAAGCATAATTATCTATAAAATATTTTGCTTGAGCTAAATTCATTCAGAGGCGCTAAGTTGTACAATAAGTTAATCTGTTTGGTAAAATCATTGTTTTTTGGCCATTTTTACTATATCTTTTGGCCGACAAATTATTACGTAATTACTCAAATTTCTGGAGACATCGAATGAAAGTTGCTGTGCTAGGCGCTGCTGGTGGTATTGGCCAAGCGTTATCTTTACTATTAAAAACTCAATTACCTGCGGGTTCTGAGTTATCTTTATATGACGTTGCACCAGTTGTTCCAGGTGTTGCCGTTGACTTATCACACATCCCAACAGCAGTAAAAGTTGCTGGTTTTGGTGCTGATGATCTAGCCGGTGCCCTTACTGGAGCTGATATTGTTATTATTCCAGCCGGCATGCCACGTAAACCTGGTATGGACCGTGCAGACTTATTTGCTGTTAATGCCGGTATTATTAAAACCTTAGCAGAAGGCATTGTTGCAAATTGCCCTAAAGCGCTAGTCGGTATTATTACTAATCCAGTAAACGGTACTGTGCCAATTGTTGCTGAAGTTTTCAAAAAAGCCGGTACTTACGATAAAAACCGCGTTTTTGGTGTTACAACGCTTGACGTTATTCGCTCTGAAGCTTTCATTGCTGAATTAAAAGGCTTGAACGTAAGTGAAGTTAAAATTCCAGTAATTGGTGGCCATTCAGGTACCACAATTTTACCATTGCTTTCACAAGTTCAAGGTGTGACTTTCTCTGATGAAGAAGTTGCGGCTTTAACACCTCGCATTCAAAATGCCGGTACTGAAGTCGTCAATGCTAAAGCGGGTGGTGGTTCTGCTACACTTTCAATGGGCGCTGCTGCTGCTCGTTTTTGTTTATCTTTAGTTAAAGGTTTACAAGGTGAAGATGTTGTTGATTACGCTTACGTAGACGTTGAAGGCGGCGATGCGGCATATTTTGCTCACCCAATTCGTTTAGGCGTTAATGGTATTGCTGAAATATTACCTTACGGCGAGCTAAGTGCATTTGAACAAAAAGCAAAAGATGACATGCTTGCAACATTAAAAGCTGATATCAAAGAAGGTGTTGATTATATCAACGGCTAATTTGTTATAAATTTTGCTTTAAAAACCGCGTTTAACGCGGTTTTTTGTTGCCTAAATTTTGTTGATGCCGCTGTTATGCTAACAAAGTTATGTTGATAAAGCGGATGATAAATCAACAGCTTTAGTCGTGATTTTATTAATCACCCTTTAAGCTGATTTCCTAGCCTAACTTCGACACTGGCTCCTGAAGTAGAGCAGGGATAAACGCCAGATTAGAAATAAAGTGAACCGCTTTAGTTTATTTTTCCTGCGCACAACAAAATCAGCAACTTAATGGCATTGGTATAATGCCAAAATATTGGTAAAATGCGGATAACTTCATTAAACATAACTGTAATATGACTCAGCCCTTTAGTTACCAAACAACATTTATATTAGACAAATCTCATTTTAGTGAATGCTATGATGAATCGGTACCCGCGCCAACTTTCGTTGCGCTATATCGTAAAGGTGCATTTTTGCTAATGATAGGTGCATTGTTGGTGATGTTTTCTGAACTTAATCCATATGCCGCTTGGTTTATTTTCTCTTTAGGCTTGTTAGAGATTGTCAGCAGTCGCTATAAAAAAGCCTGGTGGGTGGCACGTCAGATGTTAAGTAAAGTGGCGAAAGCTGAGGTGAGCTTAAAAATTGATGCAGACAGTGTGCATATATCGTCATTTTATAACGACAACAAGATGAAATTTAGCGATATAGAGCGAATAACACCCACAGATCAGGGTTGGTTAATTAGTCATAATTCATTTAGACACTATATTTCTAATCGTTGCCTCAATGCATCAGCTCAGGCTTTTTTGCAGGCTAAAGTTAGCCAATAACCAATAGATAAGCGGTCATGCTGATGAGTTTTCCTAAACAACTTTTTATCTTTCTGATTTAGTAAGATTTTAGGAAAAATCGCATGAAAGCTGAATGAGAATAATTCTCAAAAACCTTGACAGTGATCAGTATCTTGATTAGTCTGACAGAAAATATAAATTCATCAAATTTTTGATTATTTAGGCGGGCTTCACGTTGAATAAAATCTGGTTTTCTCCTTTGGTATTAGTTGCACTTTTAGCGGCAAGTTTTAATGTGGCAGCAACTGACGAGGTTAATGTTTACTCTTACCGTCAACCGTTTCTGGTTGAACCTCTATTTAATGAATTCACTAAAGCAAGCGGTATTAAGGTTAATGTGGTTTTTGCCAAAAAAGGTATGGCCGAACGCCTAACACGTGAAGGTGAATACAGTCCGGCAGATATCTTATTAACCACAGACATTAGCCGTTTAATTGAATTAAAAGATAATGGCTTATTACAGCCGGCTCAATCTGCTGAATTAAGTGCGGCAATTCCTGCGCAATTTAAAGCGGCTGACAATACTTGGTATGCGTTAACTACACGGGTACGAAATATTTACTCAGCAAAAAGATTAGGTAAAATTGACTTCAATTATGAAGATCTTGCTGATGAAAAATACCAAGGTCGAATTTGTACACGCAGTGGTAAGCACCCTTACAATGTTGCTTTAGTGGCATCTATGATTGCAGAACACGGTGAAGCAGATACGCTGACTTGGTTACAAAAATTTAAAGCCAATTTAGCGCGTAAACCACAAGGCAGTGATCGTGCACAAGTGCAAGCCATTCACCAAAACTTATGTGACATCTCGTTAGGTAATAGTTATTACTTTGGTAATATGCTCAAAGATGAAAAACAAAAGCTTTGGGCTGAGGCGGTTTATATTAACTTCCCGAATCAAAATAATCGTGGTGCCCATGTTAATATTTCCGGCATGGCGATGGCAAAATATGCGCCAAATAAAGCCAATGCATTAGCATTAATGAATTTTTTAGTATCAGCGCCGGCGCAAAAAATGTATGCGGAAACCAACATGGAATATCCTGTACGCCCAGGGGTAAAACCGTCTAAATTAGTCGCTGCTTGGGGAGAGTTCAAAGCCGACAGTTTACCGCTAGAAACTATGGCTAAACACCGTAAAGCCGCTTTGATTTTACTGGATAAAGCAAAATTTGATTTATAGCGCTTATCATTAAGTTCTCGCCTCGTGCTCACCGGTAATAAAAACACCAGTTGGAAATTCTTCAGCTGGTTTTTTGCTTTAGCCTTAATGTCGCCAATTGTGGTGATGTTATTGGGCAGCATTAATGCGTCCAGCGATCTTTTTAGCCATTTATGGGCGACGGTATTACCTGAATATATCCGTAATACCTTGGTACTTGGAGTGTTGGTGGCCTTGTTATCATTTTGCTTTGGTGTGCCGGCAGCCGCGCTTATTAGCCAAACTAATATTGTTATGGGCAAGCAGTTAAGATGGTTGCTGATGTTACCGCTCGCAATGCCTGCGTATTTAGTCGCTTATTTATATACCGATTTATTTGATTATGCTGGCCCTGTGCAACGTTTATTGCGCGCGTGGTTTGATTGGCAATCACCCAATGATTATTACTTTTTTGATATTAGAACCCTAGGTGGTGCAGCTGTTGTTATTGCCTTGGTCATGTTTCCTTATGTGTACATGTTGACACGCACCGCTTTTGAGCAACAAGACCGTAACTTGTTAAGAGCAAGTCGGTTATTAGGTTGTACCGAGCGACAAAGTTTTTTTCAGATGACTTTACCTTTAGCTCGTCCGGCTATTGCCGTGTCATTAGCGCTAGTCACTATGGAAACATTAGCCGACTTTGCCACTGTGCAATATTTTGCTGTCAGTACATTAACCACAGCTATTTATGATACTTGGCTTGGCTACAATGATTTTGCTGCCGCTAACGCATTAGCCAGTGTGTTGATGTTATTTATTTTATTTATTGTTGTTGCAGAGCAACGCGCTAGAGCGGGGCAGCGACATCAATCAAGCCGGCCAAATACCCAACACCAGCGTAAGCAGCTTAGTGTTGCTCAGCAAATCATTGGCAGTATATTCTGTTGGTTTTTAGTCTTTGCTGGTTTTTTATTGCCGGTTATTCTATTGCTAGTAATGGTGATAGATTATGCCGATTATCAACAGCTTGTTGCATTAATTGCTACCGGTAAAAACAGTATTGAAATTGCGACTTATACAGCGACCATCGCCACGTTCATTGCCTTGATACTGGCTTTATTTCAACGTTTACATCAAAGCCGGTTTCGGATGTTGCCAGTGCAAATTTCTGGTTTTGGTTATGCTATTCCAGGTACTGTGCTTGCAATGGCCATGCTCGCCACTTTTGGCCCATTAGATCATGCTATTAACGACGTGGCTAAGGCGTTAGGTTTTGCCGCGCCTGGATTAATATTGTCAGGTACGGTTTTTGCTATTGTCTTTGCTTATATCGTCAGGTTTTCAGCTATTGCCAACGGCACTATTAGCGCGGGTATAGAGCAAATCCCAAAATCACTTGATTTAGCACCAGCGAGCTTAGGTGTAACTACCTTGTCAGCAATTTTTCGTGTTCATCTGCCGTTATTAAAATCATCTATTTTGGTGGCTTGGTTGTTAGTTTTTGTTGAAGCCATGAAAGAGCTACCTGCGGTACTGTTATTACGACCCTTTAACTTTGAAACCTTGAGTACGCAAATATATCAGCTTATCTCAGATGAACGTTTAGAGCAGGGTGCGTTAGGCGCTATCTTAATTGTCTTGTTTGGCTTATTGCCGATTATTATTCTCAACCGCCAGAAGGACACCCAGTGAAACCACTGATTAATATTGAAAATTTAGCCGTTGAATTACAAACAAAAGTGATTTTAACGCAAGTTGATTTATCATTGGCTAAAGGTGAAATATTAGGACTGGTTGGCCCCAGTGGTTGTGGCAAAACAACCTTACTAAACACCTTAGCGGGTTTTGTCGCACAAAGTGCCGGCACCATTGAAATTAACACCAGTAATAATCAGCAAATAAAAATCAGTACTGCAGCCATGTTGCCGGCAGAACAGCGTAATATCGGGATGATATTTCAAGACTATGCTTTGTTCCCTCATCTTAGCGTTAATGAAAATATTTGCTTTGGCCTGAAAAAATTAACAAAAACAGAGCAAGCAAAACGATGTAAAGAGTTACTGACTTTACTTGAATTAACTGAATTTGGACAAGGTTACCCGCATCAATTATCTGGTGGCCAGCAGCAAAGAGTCGCTATCGCCCGTGCTTTAGCTCCACAACCTAGCTTATTATTACTTGATGAACCTTTTTCAAATATTGATGCTAGGTTACGTAATGAATTAATGATTGAAATCAGGCAGTTATTAAAGCGTTTGGGTATGACCGCTATTTTTGTTACTCATAATAAAGATGAAGTGTTCACCTTTGCGGATAAAATTGCCGTTATGCATCAAGGTAAGGTGCTACAAATTGGCCCTCCTGCTCAGGTTTGCCAGCAGCCTAATAGTTGGCAAGTAGCTGACTTTTTACAACTGGGTAGTTGGCTGCCGGTAGCACTACTGGCGGATTATAATCACGCGAAAGTAACCAGCCTAATTGGCCAATTAGCGCCTAGTGCTATCGTTAATGCACCAGTAGACAACAAGAAAGACTCGACACTTAGTTACCAATTATTGGTTAAACCCAATAATATCGAGTTATGCGAAGAACAGGGCAGTAATGTCATCGTTGAACATATCGGCGTAACTGAACAAGGCTATCACTATTTACTCAGTAGTATTGAGCAAGATAGCGCACTAGTCTTCTCACAATTGAGCTTTTATAGCCCAGAACTATTTGCCTTAGGTGATAAACTAGCGATCAAGTTAAAGGGCGAAAACTTTAACTTATATACCCGCGCCACTTAAATAGGCAGATTTTTGCCAGATGAAAAAAGTGGGTTTATTGTCACTAATTGTTGACACTAGAATGACTTTTTTAGTTACAAAAAATTAATTTTCAGTCTACATTGGGCGTCAGATCCACAAAAGTGCACAATTTCATTCACTTCCCTCAAAGCCTTTATTTACAGGCATTCAGCGCTATGGATTTGCAAAAACTTTACTTGACATAAGTTTACTTTACTCACTAAACTGTAACAATGTGGTAAAAAGTGGGAATTAGTGGATCGTAGGTGATCCCAAAACAATTAAAGTGGATAATAAAGTAGATTATGTTCAGAGGCACTAGTGCAATAACACTCGACAGCAAAAATAGGATCACTATACCTACGCGGTATCGCGAGGAGCTATTTGCTGATTGCCAAGGAAAAATGGTCTGCACTGTAGATATTCAACATCCGTGTTTATTGTTATATCCACTACCCGAATGGGAAGAAATAGAATTAAAGCTTTGTGAATTGTCGAGTATGAATCCACAAGAGCGTTTATTACAACAAGTGTTATTAGGTAATGCCTCAGATTGCGAAATCGATAAAAGTGGCCGTTTATTAATTAATGGCCCACTGCGCCAACATGCAGGCTTGAAAAAAAACTTGATGTTGGTCGGTCAGTTGAGAAAGTTTGAAATCTGGAATGATAGCGCTTGGCAAAACCAAATGCAGCAAGGCATTGCACAAATTCAGTCAGGTGAAACAGAGCTCACTGACCGATTACTTGATTTATCTTTATGATAAATCGTTCAATGAAAATTATGATAACTAGATGGCGTTGATAAATTTATAATGCAACATGATAATGCACATATTTCAGTTTTACTGGCCGAGTCAATCTCTGGATTGGCGATAAAACCAGAGGGTACTTATATCGACTGTACCTTCGGTCGTGGCGGACATTCAGGTTTAATTCTTGATAATTTAGGTCCTAACGGACGCTTGATCGCGATAGACAGAGATCTAACCGCGATAGAAGCGGCAAAAAAATATGCCGCCGATAAGCGTTTTATTATCGAACATCATGGTTTTGCTGACTTACAGATGATTGTTGAGAAACATGAGTTAACTGAAAAAATAGACGGCATTTTACTTGATCTTGGCGTGTCTTCTCCGCAACTTGATGAAGCAGAACGTGGTTTTAGTTTTATGAAAGACGGCCCACTCGATATGCGAATGGATACCACACGTGGCCAAACAGCTGCCGAGTGGATAGCAGTGGCCGACGTTGAAGATATTACTTGGGTGCTAAGAACTTTTGGTGAAGAAAAACATGCTTGGCGAATTGCTAATGCCATTGTTGACGAGCGTGAAGAAACGGCGCTGACACGTACCGGACAATTAGCACAGTTAATTAAGAAAACAGCACCACAAAGGGAAATGAAAAAGCATCCTGCAACACGTAGTTTTCAAGCGATTCGCATTTATATTAATAGTGAGTTAGAGCAAATTGAAAAAGTACTGTCTGCGTCTTTGTCGGTATTGGCCACCGATGGTCGTTTGGTGGTGATTAGTTTTCACTCGCTCGAAGATCGGTTAGTGAAACAGTTTATGAAAAAGCATTCGCAAGGCAGAAAAGTGCCACGGGGCCTACCCATTAGCGAAGAAGAATTGAACAAGGGTAAAAACTTGAGCTTAATTGGTCGCAGATTAAAGCCCAGTAAAGATGAAGTGGAAGAGAATGTTCGCTCTCGCAGCTCAGTATTAAGGGTTGCACAGAGACTGGCGCGCTAATCATGGTGCGTTAGTATGGCAACCAAAAAAGTAGTGTTGTTTTTTGATATCTGGTATGACATTCAACGTCATTTAGCCACTTATGGCGTTTTATTATTGGTGTTGATATCAGCGTTTTCAGTGGTTTATTTTACCCACTTAAATCGACAAACAACCAGTAAAATTGAAATTTTATTAACCGAACGTGACGCCTTAGAAATTGAATGGCGCAACTTATTACTAGAACAAAACAGCTTAGCCGAACACAGCGCGATAGAAAGCAGTGCAGCAAAGCAACTTAATATGACAAGGCCAGATGCAAGCTCGGAAGTTATTATTAAATTACCATGATTTATTACCACGGGTATGGCAATGAAAAAACCAGCACAACATAATCCAAACACGGTAGCATGGCGTTTTTACGTTGTGCTAGCTGCTGTTGTGCTTATTTATGCTGGCTTGATGACCCGTACCGCCTACATTCAAGTGTTTGAACCCGACATGTTGAAAAAACAGGGCGACAATCGCTCGTTGCGTACCAATACTAAAACGGTGCAACGAGGCTCGATTGTTGACCGTAATGGTCATGAGTTAGCCATTAGTGTGCCAGTAGAAACCGTTTGGGCTGATCCTAAAATTATTTTTGATACTAATGCCTTGTCTATGACAAAACATTGGCAGGCTTTGGCTGATGTCTTGGGCCAAGAGGTTAGTGAATTAAAAGCAAGGGTAACTGAAAACGCAAGTAAACGTTTTGTTTATATTGAACGTAAAGTTGCCCCCGCTATGGCGGTTTACATTCAAGAATTGAAAATTCCTGGCATTCATTTGCGCAAAGAATCTAAACGCTTTTATCCGGCGGGTGAAATAAGTGCTCATCTCGTTGGCTTCACCAATGTTGATGATAAAGGCATTGAAGGAGTTGAGCGCGTTTATGATCAACTGCTGACGGGCGAAAATGGCGAGAAACAATATCGTAAAGACGCCAAAGGTCGAAAAATAGAAATATTGTCGGTCAAAGCGGCTACGCCACCAGAAAAAATCACCTTGAGTATAGATCAACGTATTCAAGCACTCGCTTATCGTGAATTAAAGGGCGCAGTGAAGGCGTTTAAAGCTACATCAGGTTCGGCAGTGGTCACCAATGTCAATACCGGTGAAGTTTTAGCGCTAGTAAACAGCCCGTCATATAACCCAAATAATCGCTCTGGTGTTGCCATTCATCGTTTTCGTAACCGCGCTATTACCGATATTTATGAGCCGGGTTCAACCATGAAGCCACTAACGGTATTAACCGCCTTGGAATTTGGCAGTATAAAAAAAGATAGCATTATTGACACTTATCCCGGTTGGATGCGCTTAGGTGGCAGTCGTGTCTCTGATCCACGTTACCTTGGCAAAATTACCCTATCAGAATTATTAGTACATTCTTCTAATATGGGCACCACTAAGTTGGCGTTATCTGTACCAAAAAATTACCTTATCGATAAATTTTTTGACGCGGGCTTTTCTGAAGACACAGGTACTGGCCTGGTCGGTGAAAGTTCGGGCATGATGCACGATAGGCCGCGTTGGTCAAAATTTGAGTTAGCTACTTTGTCTTGGGGCCACGGCGTAGCCATTACCCCTATTCAGTTGGCGCGTTTTTACACCACATTAGCCAATGGCGGTATTAAAATGCCCTTAACGATTTTAAAGCAAGATGCAGCATCGCTAGCGAAGCAAAAACATGAACGTATTTTCTCAGCTGAAAATAGTCAAAATGTTGTCGAGTTGCTGGAAAATGTGGTTAATCAACACTATACCGTTGCAAAAGTTGATGGTTATCGCGTGGGCGGTAAAAGTGGTACTGCGATTAAAGCCTTTGCCGGTGGTTATGGTGATGATTATGTTGGCCTGTTTGCCGGTATAGCACCGATCTCAGATCCCGAAATTGCCGTGGTAGTGGTGATTAATGATCCAGGCGGTGATTTATATCATGGCGGTGAAGTGGCTGCGCCAGTTTTTTCACGAATTATGAAGGGCACACTACGACTACTTAATGTGCCGCCTGATGACAACACGCGAGTATCTTCGGTGCAAGCAGAGCAAAAAGCGAAAAGTTCAACTAAGGAGCATGATCATGTCTGATCACGCTTTAACGGTTTCAAATCAAGCCATAAACTTTGCTGCTATCGAGGCAGTATTAAGTTTGGGTGAAATATCGCTAACAGCAAATGATTTGACTCAACTTAAAGCGACTTTTAATCAGCAAGCTAGTGTTACTAAGGCTAATTTAGTCAACGATACACGAGCACTTATTGCCGGTGATGTATTCTGTGCGGTTATTGGCAGCTTACGCGATGGCCGCGAATATATTGTTCAGGCGCTGGCCACAAATTGTGCGATGATATTGCAAGAAACTACCGAGTCATCAGAGCATGGTCAACTCACTTGGTGTCAACAGGCATCAGGTAATGCGATACCCCTGTTAAGTTACTTTCAACTTAACCATGAGTTATTCGAGCTAGCAAAAGCGTTTTATAACGCGCCCCAGCAATATTTAAATATCATTGGTATTACCGGCACTAATGGCAAAACCAGTACCAGCCAAATTATTGCCAACTTATTAGATGCTTGTCAGAAAAATTGTGCGGTTATCGGCACTAATGGTGCTGGCAAGCTTGCGCACTTAACAAGCATTGAAAACACGACGCCGAGTGCGACAGAGCTGCATCAACTACTGGCGTTATTTGCGGAAGAAAAAATTACCGATGTAGCAATGGAAGTATCATCACACGCCCTAGCGCAAAAACGCGTCAGTGCAAGCCTATTTAACACCGCCGTTTTCACTAATTTAAGCCGTGATCATTTAGATTATCATCAAACCATGACCGAATATGCGGCGGCTAAGCGAGCAATATTTAGCTGTGATGGTAAGCAAGTTGCCGTTATTAATGGTGATGACCCCCAAGCGCAAAGTTGGTTAGCCCATTGGCCAAAATTACAGCCTGTTGTGGTTTATGGTCGAGGTGAAAATATCGCTAACTTTCCGCGCTTTGCCCAAGCATTTAATGTTGAGCATCACACTAAGGGTGTTAGTTTCACGCTCAACACTGAGCAAGGCCAAGCTGAAGTTCGTAGTCAGTTGTTAGGTGATTTTAATGTTGAAAATCTTTTAGCGGCGATTGCCGTATTGATGGTCGAAAATATAGCACTAACCACTATTGTTAGCGCGATTAGCCAACTAGTGCCAATTATGGGCCGTATGGAAGCCTTTTCGTCTGCGGGTAAAGCGACCACTGTGGTCGATTATGCTCATACCCCCGACGCATTATCTAGTGCGTTAGACGCCTGTCGTTTGCACTGTCATGGCAAGTTATGGCTAGTGTTTGGCTGTGGTGGTGACCGTGATGTGGGTAAGCGGGCATTGATGGCGAAGGTGGCAGAAAGTAAAGCCGATCACATCATCATTACCAACGACAATCCACGCAGCGAAAACCCTGAGGCTATTGCCGCCGATATTATTGCTGGCTTAGGAAAAACAACTCGCTTTGAAAAAATATTAGACAGAAAAACCGCGGTATTAATGGCATTAAAACAAGCAGATGCTGATGATGTCATTCTTTGTGCTGGTAAAGGCCATGAAGACTACATCATTTTTGGCAATGAAAAACGTCATTATGATGAACGCGCCATTGTAAAAGCATTCTACTCACTAGAAAAAGAGCTAACGTTATGATCTCGTTATCCTTAACTGAGTTATCGCAAGCTGTTAACGGCCAATTGATCGGTGAAAATCTTACCATTAATGCCATTAGTACCGACAGTCGAGCATTAAAGGCCGGTGATGTTTTTTTAGCCTTGCACGGACCAAATTTTGATGGTCACAAATTTTTAACTCAAGCCAGCGAACTTGGCTGTAGCGCTGTTATTGTTCAGCAAGCTCAAGCCAAGCTTAATATTGCGCAAATAGTGGTGAAAGACACCCATCAAGCATTAGGCGACATTGCGGCTTATGTTAAAGCAAAAGTGGCGCCAAAAACCGTGGCAATCACCGGCAGTAGCGGTAAAACCACGGTAAAAGAAATGGTGGCGGCGATTTTAAATCGTTTAGGCAATGTGTTAGCCACAAAAGGAAATTTTAATAACGATATCGGTGTGCCGTTGACCTTATTACGACTAGAGCAAAAACATGACTTTGCGGTGGTCGAATTAGGCGCTAATCATATTGGCGAAATTGCTTATACTGCTGCGCTGGTCAAGCCAGATGTTGCCATGATTAATAATATCGCCGCGGCCCATTTAGAGGGCTTTGGCGATTTATGTGGAGTCGCCCGAGCGAAAGGTGAAATTTTTTCTGGCTTAACCGCCGGTGGTGTGGCGATTTATAACCAAGACACCCCGTGGGCGGATAAGTGGCAATGGCGTTTAACTGACAAACAAGTACGGCGTTTTTCCTGTCAAGGTAGTGCAGATTGTTATAGTCATCAAGAAGTTTTAGATGATAACGGCTGTGCGAGTTTTCAGTTAATAACGCCAATCGGTAATACTTATATTGAACTCACTGTGCCAGGCCACCATAACGTCTGCAATGCGGTTGCGGCTGCAACGATAGCGTTAGAGTTTGGTGCCAGTTTAGATGATATTCGCTTAGGTTTAGCTGCTATGGCTGCGGTGAAAGGGCGTTTGAATCTACATCAACTGAGTAGCAAAATTAAGCTAATCGACGATAGCTATAACGCCAATGTTGAATCAATAAATGCCGCGTCAGATTTATTGGCGAGCTACCCAGGGCGCAGGATACTTATTCTCGGTGATATGGGGGAATTAGGTGGTGAAGCACGTCGTTACCATCAAGAAGTGGGTGAACATGCAAAAAGTAAAGAGATTGATGATTTGTTAACCTTAGGCGTATTAAGTCAAAATGCCTCTGACGCTTTTTATCGAGGGCGCAATACACAGGCACAACATTTTAGTAGCAAAGAAAAACTCATGTCACGTTTACAACAGTTACTTCAAGATGAAGAACAGCAAGTGACATTATTAGTTAAAGGTTCGCGCAGTGCTCATATGGAATACGTAGTGGCTGATATTATTAAATGGCATAACAGTCAGACTATGCAGGAGCAGGCATAATGTTACTTTGGTTAGGTGAGTATCTCACCCCGTATTATTCATTCTTTAATGTTTTTTCTTATTTAACCTTTAGAGCGATCATATCAACGCTTACCGCCTTGATTATCTCGTTATATTTTGGTCCTAAATTGATCCGCGCTCTGCAAAATATGCAGATTGGCCAAACGATTCGTGACGATGGTCCAGAAAGTCATTTAGTAAAATCGGGTACGCCAACCATGGGCGGGCTGCTAATCTTAGCGTCAATTGTGGTCAGCGTTTTATTGTGGGCTGACTTAACCAATACCTATGTTTGGGTGGTGTTGTTTGTGTTGGTCAGCTTTGGCTTGATTGGTTTTGTTGATGATTACCGTAAAGTTATTCGCAAAGACTCCAATGGGTTAATTGCCCGTTGGAAGTATTTTTGGCAAACCGTAGTCGGCTTAGCAACCGCTATATTTTTATACCAGTTTGCTCAAGGCCCTGAAGAAACCACGTTATTAATTCCCTTCGTTAAAGATGTGTTGCCCCAGTTAGGTTTGCTTTATATCGGCTTAGTCTATTTCGTGATTGTTGGCACCAGTAATGCTGTTAACTTAACAGACGGTCTTGATGGTTTAGCGATTGTGCCAACTATTATGGTGGCAGGTGCGTTTGCGATATTTGCTTATATGACAGGTAATGCCAATTTTTCTGAGTATTTACATATTCCACACATTGCTTTAGCGAGTGAACTTGTGGTGGTTTGTACCGCTATTGTTGGTGCAGGTTTAGGTTTTTTATGGTTTAACACTTACCCTGCGCAAGTTTTTATGGGTGATGTTGGCTCGCTTGCTTTAGGCGCTGCGCTAGGCGTTATTGCTGTCTTAGTTAGGCAAGAGTTAGTGCTATTTATTATGGGCGGCGTTTTTGTAATAGAAACGCTCTCGGTTATTTTGCAGGTAGGCTCATACAAGTTGCGCGGGCAACGAATTTTTCGTATGGCGCCCATTCATCATCATTATGAGTTAAAAGGTTGGCCCGAGCCAAGAGTGATTGTGCGCTTTTGGATAATTTCTTTAGTCTTAGTCTTGGTTGGATTAGCAACCTTGAAATTAAGGTAAAAATAGACGCGTGAATAAACAATTGCACCAGTCGGTAACGACGCAATTAGCCAATAAGCGAATCGTGATCTTAGGTATTGGGATCACGGGCTTGTCGTGCGCGCGCTTTTTACATCGCCATCAAATTTTTTTTGCTGTAAACGACAGCCGAGCAATGCCTATTTCTCCCGGTGATTTTAAACAGCAATTTGCTGATAATACCTTAGTGCTTGGCCATTGGGAGCAAGCATTAATAGCCCAAGCCGATATTTTGATTGTTAGCCCTGGCATTAATATGGCTGAGCCGGCTATTCGTAACGCCATGGCTGAAAATTGTGATGTTATTGGTGATATTGAATTGTTTTGCCGATTAAGTGATACGCCGATCTTAGCGGTGACTGGCTCCAATGGTAAATCTACCGTTGTTTCCATGTTAAATTATGTTGGTAATGCCTTAGGTTACCGCGTGCAGTTAGGTGGCAATATTGGTTTGCCAGTCCTGGATCAAATAGATCAAGACGTTGCCGATTTTATTGTGTTAGAGCTATCAAGTTTTCAGCTTGAAACCGTAAAAAGTATGAAGGCATTGGCCGCCACTGTATTGAACTTAAGTGATGATCATTTAGATCGTCACAAAACCCTTGAAAATTATGGCGCAATCAAACAAAGCATTTATCAACACTGTAGCTATGCGCTTTATAACCGTGATGACAAGGCTACTCTGCCTAAAGCCTGCTATGGCGATAGTCAGCGGTTAAGTTTTGGTAGCGACCCCGCACAAAATGGCGATTTTGGTCTTGCAGAGTATCAGGGTATCAGCCACTTAATGTTAGGTGAGCAGGCATTATGTTCTTTAGCTGAATTGCCATTACAAGGTCTTCATAATGCGTTAAATTATTTAGCCGTATTGGCGTTAGGAAAATGTGCCGGTTGGGATTTAAAAGCTATGTTGGCCAGTTTAATGACCTTTAAAGGCTTAGCACATCGTTGTGAAGTGATTGAAACAAACGATGGTATTCGTTGGATTAATGACTCAAAAGCCACCAATGTTGGCGCAACACTGGCCGCCATTGAAGGATTAGCGCCCACCTTATCCGCGAATAAACTGATTTTAATTGCCGGCGGTGATGGTAAAGGTGCTGATTTTTCTCCATTATCTCAAGCCTTAACTCAACACGTAGATTACTTGATCACGCTCGGCAAAGACGGACCTGCCATTGCCGCATTACGCTTACCAAGCCAAGCCGATAAAACCTCGCACGTTGATTCGCTAGCCGCAGCAGTAACACTGGCCAGAACACAGGCAAAGGCCGGCGATATGGTTTTACTCTCCCCCGCCTGTGCCAGTTTAGATATGTTTGCTAACTACGTTGAACGGGGCGTGGTATTTATCACCTCAGTATTAACGCATCAGGAGCAAAGGTAATGTCGCTATCCTTTGCTAATTTATCACAATGGGCCTTACCGCCATGGTTGCAAACCGATGAAAGAAGGGTAGAGACCTTTGACCGTAGCTACATAATACTTGCATTTAGTATGTATATCATAGGGTTAATTATGGTAGCAAGTTCATCAATGCCGATTGCTGAACGTTTATTTGACAACCCGTTTCATTTTATTGTCCGTCATATGATTTATATCATACTCAGTCTGGGTGTTGCCGCCTTTACCTTGCAAATACCTATGCATCGTTGGCATGAATACAGCAGTAAGTTGCTGCTAATCGCTGTTATTTTACTTGTGGTTGTTTTAGTTGTTGGCCGAAATGTGAATGGTGCTACCCGTTGGATTAGCGTCGGACCGATAACGGTACAAGCTGCAGAGCCGGCTAAACTTTTTTTCTTTTGTTATTTGTCTGCTTACTTAGTTAGGCGCCGTAATGAGGTAATGGAAAATATTAAAGGCTTTGCCAAGCCTTTAATGGTTTTTGGTCTATTAAGTGCCTTGTTATTAATGCAGCCTGATTTAGGCACCATTATTGTGATGTTTGTTACCACGTTTGGTTTGTTGTTTTTAGCCGGTGCAAAATTATGGCAGTTTATTGCTATTTCAGGTGTAGGTATCACTTTATTGACCATGTTAGCGTATTTCTCGCCTTATCGTTGGGCACGGGTAACCGGCTTTCTCGACCCATGGAAAGACCCTTTTGGTAGTGGTTATCAGTTAACTCAATCACTGATGGCTTATGGTCGCGGTGAAACATTTGGTCAAGGCTTAGGTAATAGCGTACAAAAATTAGAGTATTTGCCTGAGGCACATACGGATTTTGTTATGGCTGTATTGGCAGAAGAGTTTGGTTTTATCGGTATTAGTGTTATTTTAATGTTAAGTATGACCTTGGTTTTTAAAGCTTTACTGCTAGGTCGAAAAGCGGTTAATCAAGAAAAGTATTTTGAAGGTTTTTTTGCCTATGCCATTGGTATCTGGTTTTGCTTTCAAGCAGCGGTTAATATCGGCGCGAGTGCAGGCGTAGTACCAACCAAAGGCTTAACAATGCCGCTGATTAGTTATGGTGGTAGTTCAATGATTATTATGACCCTTGCTGTAGTGATTTTGATTCGCATTGACCACGAAATTCGCTTGCAAAGTATTCAAGCCACTAGTCGCACGACTGGTGATCATAAAGACAGCAATAAGAAACCCAGAAAAGTGCATCAAACAAAAATTATTGAGAGCGAAAATGACTGAACAGACAAGTCATGAAGTAAAGCGCCCAACCCTGCTAGTGATGGCAGGTGGAACCGGTGGTCATATATTTCCAGGTATTGCGGTTGCACAAGCCCTAGTAAAACAAGGCTGGAACATCCATTGGCTTGGTACCGCTGAGCGTATGGAAGCGGAATTGGTACCAAAAAATGGTTTTCCCATTTCATTTATCAATATGTCTGGCGTACGTAATAAAAACTGGCAAACGTGGTTGAAAACACCGTTTAAAATTTTGCAATCTGTACTGCAGTCAATTCAAATACTGCGCAAGGTTAAGCCTGATGCGGTGCTTGGGATGGGCGGCTATGCCAGTGCACCGGGTGGTGTGGCAGCATGGCTATTAGGTATTCCCTTGGTATTACATGAACAAAATGCCGTTGCGGGCATGAGTAATCGCTTTCTGTCGTATCTAGCCACCAGAACGTTAAGTGCGTTTCCGGGCGCATTTAGCAATCGAGTCACCTCAAAGGTGGTTGGCAACCCATTGCGTAGCGAGATTATCGCTATTGAAACCGTGATGCCTGAAAAACCGGCCACCAGCAAAAAAGTATTAGTTGTGGGTGGCAGTTTAGGCGCGAAAATACTCAATGATGTTGTGCCACAAGCGATGAAGCAAATTAAAGTACAAAGTATTGATGTGTGGCATCAAACCGGTGGCGGCAATGAACAGTCAGTGTTAAAAAGTTATCAAGATTACGGTTTACCAGAAGAGAAGGTTAAGGTAACAGAGTTTATTGATGATATGGCAGCAGCCTATAAATGGGCTGACGTAGTGATTTGCCGAGCGGGCGCACTCACTGTGTCTGAATTAGCGATGGCAGCAAAGCCCGCTATATTCGTACCTTTGCCGCATGCGGTTGATGATCATCAAACCAAGAACGCTATGTATTTGGTTAACTGTGGCGCGGCAAAGTTAATTGTCCAAAAAGAATTTAACGGCACCACACTAGGGCAAATGCTTAATAGTTTGTTTATATCCGACAAAGTGCTGCAGCAGATGTCTAAAGCTGCACACAACGCTGCCCATGCTGATGCCACTAACCTGGTAGCAACAGCTTGTATTGAGGTGGCAAAAACATGAGTAAAGCAATGACAACAGCAAGTAACAGCGATGCAAGATTACACAATACAACATCAAATAATGCCAGTAACAGGATGCCGGAAATGCGTCGGGTTAAAACCATCCACTTTGTTGGTATTGGTGGTGCGGGTATGGGTGGTATCGCTGAAGTTTTGCTAAATGAAGGTTATCAAATTACCGGATCTGACATTGGTGAAAACCAAGTCGTTAAGCGCTTAACATCCTTGGGTGCAAAAATCACCTTAGGTCACCATCAAGATAACGTAAACGATGCGAGCGTTATTGTGGTGTCAACAGCGATTAATGCTGAAAATCCAGAGCTACTTGCTGCACATCAACAACGTATTCCTGTAGTGCGTCGCGCTGAAATGTTGGCAGAGCTGATGCGTTTTCGCCACGGTATTGCCATTGCGGGCACCCATGGTAAAACCACCACTACAAGTTTAATTGCCAGTATTTTTGCTCAGGCAAATTTAGACCCCACTTTTGTGATTGGGGGCTTACTTAATAGCGCGGGCACCAATGCGCGTTTAGGCAGTAGCCGTTATTTGATCGCAGAAGCGGATGAAAGCGATGCGTCTTTCTTACATCTACAACCTATGGTTTCTGTGATCACCAATATCGACGAAGACCATATGGAGACTTATCAAGGTGATTTTGAGAAACTTAAAGACACCTATATTGAGTTTCTCCACAACTTACCTTTTTATGGTTTAGCCGTGGTGTGTTTAGATAATCCAGCGGTGCGAGAAATATTACCACGTATTAGTCGTCAGGTTATTACCTATGGTTTTTGTCAAGATGCTGATGTAAGAGCCACGCAATATCAACAATCAGCCGGCGTTAGTTCATTTGTTGTTGAGCGCAAAGACTACGCACCCTTAGCCATTAGCGTTAATTTGCCAGGTGAGCACAATGTGTTAAACGCCTTAGCAGGTGTGGCCGTTGCTATTGATGAAGGTGTTGCCGATAACGCTATTCAGCAAGCTTTACAAAACTTTGCTGGTATTGGTCGACGCTTTGAACAATTAGCAACTTTACGCACTGAGCAAGGCGAAATGATGTTCATAGATGATTATGGTCATCACCCAACAGAAGTTAAAGCCACTATAGCGGCCATGCGAAATGGCTGGCCTGAAAAACGCCTGGTGATGGTATTTCAACCCCATCGCTATTCGCGTACTCGTGATCTTTATGAAGACTTTGTCGAAGTGTTATCTGAAGTAGATTGCTTATTTTTACTTGATGTTTATGGTGCGGGTGAAACGCCGATTGCCAATGCCGACAGTAAAAGTTTAGCGCGCAGTATTCGTCAACGCGGCCAAATTGAACCGATTTATGTCAGCGACAGTGACAAGTTAGCTGAATTATTGGCAGCGCAGTTACGTGACAACGACATGGTTATTACGCAAGGTGCTGGAAATATCGGTACTATTGCCAGTAATTTAGCGACAGATAAAAAATTAACGGTGGCACTATGATGAAGCCTTTAATCGAGCAAAAATTAGCCGTCTTATATGGTGGTACATCAGCAGAAAGAGCGATATCGCTAAATTCTGGTAAAGCGGTTGCAAAAGGCTTAACCGAAGCCGGTTTTAATGTGCAATTAATTGATACCCAAAATTATTGCTTAAGTGATTTAGCAACACTGGATATTGACCGTGTTTTTATTGCCTTACATGGTCGTGGTGGCGAAGACGGTTGTGTGCAAGGTGCGCTGCAATATATGAATATACCTTACACCGGCTCTGATGTGCTTGGCTCTGCACTATCAATGGACAAAATTCGTAGTAAGCAAGTATTTCAAGCGATGAACTTACCTACGCCTGCCTTTGCCATTGTCAGTAAAACTGACTATCAAATGGGTGACGCGGCAAAAATTTCACAGCAGTTAGGCGCTGTTGTTATGGTTAAACCGGCCAATGAAGGCTCAAGTATTGGCATGTCAAAGGCAAATAATAGCGAAGAATTGCATCAAGCACTTATGGCCGCGTTTAACTACGACCAACAAGTATTAGTAGAAGCTTGGGTGCAAGGCCCTGAGTATACTGTCGCCATTCTGGGCCAAACACCTTTGCCAGTGATTCATATGGAAACGCCGCACGATTTTTATGACTACGATGCGAAATATAAATCAACTAGTACGCAATATCATTGTCCGTGTTCATTATCAGCAGATGATGAGGCAGAGGTACAAAATATCGCCTTGCGAGCTTTTAATGCCACCGGAGCAAAAGGTTGGGGCCGGGTAGATATTATGCGCAATGGCCAAAATCAATGGCAGATATTGGAAGTTAACACCGTACCTGGTATGACAGAAACGTCATTAGTACCCAAAGCCGCTAAAGTTCACGGCTTAAGCTTTAGTGAATTAGTGACAGAAATTGTCGCTATAAGCGCACAAGGGGCTTTGTAAAATATGGTTGCGGCAATAGACAAACAACTGCCTTTAAAGGAAGAAGTAGCAAACTTACACTGGTCATTTTGGCTAGGTGTTGCGTTTTTCGTTGCTGTTATTGTCGCTATATTATCCTTCGGTATTTTTCTGAACAAAAATTTAAGTTCAGAAGAGTCAGCGCCGGTTACCTCAATTGCGATTGCCGGTGAAATGCCATATACCACGCGTTTAGATATTGAACGTGCGATAGAACAAGTTAATTTAGGCAATTTTTTCAACTTAGATGTTAATGATGTTCAGCAAAAAGTGGCTAAGTTGCCATGGGTTTATTCCGTTTCAGTACGGAAAAAATGGCCGGATGAATTGAAGATTTATGTTGTTGACCAAAAACCTATTGCCCACTGGAATGGTGATTTTCTACTTAACGCTAATGGCAAAGCGTTTCAGGCTGATGTGCAGCGTCTGGTGAAACAGTTACCGGCATTTTTTGGTCCAGAAGGCAGTGAACAAATAGCCTTAGAGAACTTTATAAACTTGAACAAGCTATTAGATTTTAGCCAATTAGCCATTGATGAATTAGTACTAACTGAGCGTTTTGCTTGGCAGTTAATCTTAAATGATGGTGTCACCATTAATTTAGGACGTGATAATCGTGTAGAACGCATACAGCGTTTTATGGATATTTATCCGGAAATAAAATTGAATAAAAAGCAGGATCAACAAGTCGATTATGTTGATCTGAGATACGATACTGGTCTAGCCGTTGGTTGGAAAGCCGCGAATAATAAAGAAAGAGTTTAGCCTTAATGCCAAAAATAACTGAAAGAAATTTAGTGGTTGGATTAGATATTGGAACGTCAAAAATTTCAGTAGCCGTTGGTGAAATCACGCTTGACAACCAGCTGAGTATTGTTGGTGTTGGTAATCAACCGGCACGTGGTATGGATAAAGGTGGCGTTAATGATTTAAACCTAGTTATTCAGTCAATTCAACGGGCTATCAATGAAGCAGAATTGATGGCTGACTGCCATATTACCTCGGTATATTTGGGTATTTCTGGTAAGCATATTAGTTGTCAAAATGAGAACGGTATGGTGCCTATTAACGACAAAGAAGTTATGCAAGATGACGTTGATAACGTTATTCATACCGCCCGTTCAGTACCTATTTCTGCAGAACGTCGCATGCTACATGTTTTGCCACAAGAATATAGCATTGACTGTCAAGACGGCATTAAAAGCCCGATTGGTATGTCAGGCGTACGAATGGAAGCGAAAGTTCATATCGTGACTTGTGCCAATGACATGGCAAAAAATATTGTTAAATGTGTTGAACGTTGCGATTTAAAAGCGGATCAACTGATTTTTTCGGCGCTAGCTTCTAGTTATGCAATATTAACAGATGATGAAAAAGAGCTGGGTATTTGTATTGTTGACATGGGCGCCGGCACCATGGATATCGCGGTTTTTACCGGCGGAGCTTTACGCCATACCGCGGTAATTCCCGTAGCGGGCAACCAAGTGACTAGCGACATTGCAAAAATTTTCCGCACGCCATTAAGCCACGCGGAAGACATTAAAGTTCAGTATGCTTGCGCATTACGCCAAATGGTGAGTATGGAAGAAAACATTGAAGTCCCTAGTGTCGGTGGACGTCCTGCGCGGTCTATGTCACGTCATACATTAGCAGAAGTTGTTGAGCCTAGGTATCAGGAATTATTTGAACTGATCCAAGAGGAATTACGTGAATCTGGTTTAGAAGATCAAATTGCTGCAGGTTACGTGTTAACCGGCGGTACAGCCAAAATGGAAGGTGTGGTTGAATTTGCAGAAGAAGTGTTTCAAATGCCAGCACGCGTTGCCAAGCCTTTTGATGTTTGTGGATTGAAAGAGTATGTCAACGACCCCACATATTCAACGGTAGTTGGCTTGCTGCATTATGGTATGCAGGCGCATCAGCAAAAAAATAAAGAGCAAAAGAAAAGTGAATCAGTCAGGAGCATCGGCTCTAAAGTACTCGCTTGGTTTAAAGGTGAATTTTAATTAGCTGCTTTGGCGGCTAGTTAGACCCATGCCAATCATTTAATGGCCTAGGTCTTAGAAAGTAAAAAGAGTTTTGGTGGAACAAAACGTAACAAAAATTGGAGATAATAAAATGTTTGAATTAATGGAAGATCATAACGAAGAAGCAATCATCAAAGTCATCGGTGTTGGTGGTGGTGGTGGCAATGCGGTAGAACATATGGTGTTACAAACCATAGAAGGTGTTGAATTTATCACCGCAAATACCGATTCACAAGCACTACGCAATTCGGGCGCTGATGTGACTTTGCAACTAGGCCATAATGTTACCAAAGGTCTAGGCGCTGGCGCTAACCCTGAAATTGGTCGTCTTAGTGCAGAAGAAGACAGAGAAACCATCAAAGAAGCACTTAAAGGTGCAGATATGGTGTTTATCGCCGCAGGTATGGGCGGAGGTACAGGCACAGGCGCCGCGCCTGTGGTTGCTGAAATAGCGAAAGAAATGGGTATTTTGACCGTTGCGGTAGTGACTAAGCCATTTCCATTTGAAGGCAAAAAACGGATGAATTATGCCGATCAAGGCATTGAGTTTTTATCAAAAAGTGTTGATTCACTGATCACTATTCCTAATGAGAAACTATTAAAAGTATTAGGGCCTGGAACCAGCTTGTTAGATGCTTTTAAAGCAGCCAATGATGTTTTATTAGGCGCAGTTCAAGGTATTGCTGAACTTATTACTCGTCCGGGACTCATAAACGTTGATTTTGCCGATGTTAGAACCGTGATGTCTGAAATGGGCACAGCGATGATGGGCTCAGGTACAGCATCAGGTCCGGATCGTGCAGAAGAGGCAGCAGAAGCTGCAATTTCAAGTCCATTACTTGAAGACGTTGATTTGGCAGGAGCTCGTGGCATATTGGTTAATATTACAGCCGGTATGGATATTAGTATTGATGAGTTTGAAACTGTTGGTAATGCCGTTAAAGCCTTTTCTTCTGAAAACGCCACAGTTGTTGTTGGTGCAGTTATTGACCCAGAAATGACAGATGAACTACGAGTCACGGTTGTTGCCACGGGTATTGGTGCGGATCGCAAGCCTGATATTACGCTAGTTAACCCAACACCGATAGCAGAGCCACAAGTGGTTGGTGGTGATTATACACCAAGCGCGCAGCCAGAGTTATCGTCAAACCCGGTCACTATGCCAGAAGCAAATGCTCAAGCGCAAAGAGTAACAGCAACAGAGCTTGATGATTATTTAGATATTCCAGCATTTTTACGCAAACAAGCAGATTAATACGTGTTAGTGAAGCTAATTGAATACTGCTAAAAATTTGGAATTTTGATTTTGTTAGGCTTTTTTGATATATTACGTCTCCGCATATTCAGTGGCGGCTAATTGATACAAAAATATAGGCTTAAGAAGGCTATTTATGATTAAACAACGTACGTTAAAAGAAAGTGTCTCTGCTATTGGTGTAGGGCTACATAAAGGTGAAAAGGTGCAGATTACTCTCCGTCCTGCACCCGCTAACACCGGTATTATTTTTCGCCGAGTTGATTTAGATCCCGTTGTCGATATCCCCGCGACACCGGAAGCTGTGGGCGAAACTACCTTATGTACGTGTTTAGTGAATGAGCAAGGTGTTCAGATTTCCACCGTCGAACACTTGCTTTCTGCTGTTGCAGGCTTAGGTATTGACAACCTTATTGTTGAGGTTGACTCATCTGAAATTCCAATTATGGATGGCAGTGCTTTACCCTTTGTTTACTTAATTCAGTCGGTTGGCATTGAAACGTTAAATGTTGCTAAACGTTTTTTACGTATTACAAAAGCAATACGTGTTGAAGAAGGCGATAAATGGGCCGAACTAAAGCCTTATGAAGGCTTTCGAGTCAATTTTGCAATTGAATTTGAACACCCTGTGATTGTTAATACTTGTCAATCGATGAGTATGGACCTTTCAAGCTGTTCATTTATCAAAGAAATTAGTCGTGCGCGTACTTTTGGCTTTATGAAAGACATTGAGTTTTTACGCTCTCATAATTTAGCCTTGGGTGGCAGCTTAGAAAATGCCATCGTGCTAGACGAATACCGTATGCTTAATAAAGATGACCTGCGCTATGACGACGAATTTGTAAAACATAAAATTCTTGATGCCATTGGCGACTTGTATATGGGTGGTGTGAGTATTTTAGGTGAACTTAATGCCTTTAAATCTGGCCATGCTCTCAATAACATGTTGTTACGCGAAGTATTTAAACAAGTTGATTGTTTTGAATGGGTTACGTACGAAGATACGATTGAATCACCTATTGAATTTCAAGAGATTAATGCGGCTGCTTTTTAATACTGCCGTTTAATCGCAAAGTCCCATAAATTAAACCAGTCAATGTACTGGTTTTTTTATGTTCAGATGTTCATAGCCATCTCGGTAATTACTTCTGCATCACTCTACTGACTTACATCCGTGTAAGAACCTAGCTCCACAGCGTTAGTGCAGCCATCCAGGTCGATGAAGGGTATGTTTATGTTGCGTTGACATATCTGTGAAGGAGGCATAGATATGGCTAAATTTTACCAGTCTGACGACATAAATGCTGAGCTATAAATAGCTTTGATTTTTTAGCTGACAATGGCAACTAAAAGAAAACTGCTTTTACTTTACTGCTTTGTTGGATTTTTGAACATTAGGTTATGTGTTCGCTGAACGGTTGACGGACTAAAGTCCGACCTACAAAATCTAGCTCAAGGCTGTAATATCACCTGCAAGCACCAAAACACCGAGAAATCGTTCGTAGTCTCAATCTAGGCTGGACGTTAATCCCTCGGCTTGATGTCTTAACGGTGGCAGCTGAACAGCCAATATTAATGAATATTGCACAAAGAAATATAACCTTTATTGCTTATATCAGTGTTACTGCTGCAATAAGCTATGGCTAAAGTACATTCCTAAAAGTGATGGATAAGCTTAAGAGTGATAAGTAAGTTGCGTATATCAAACTATTTATTAGCGTGTGCAGCCAGTTTTTCGAGTTTCTTACGTAAACTCTCGGGCGCAGTTGCCGCTATTTTTAATAAATCTGCGGCAGTAGCAGCTGAAATTGTTGAATTAATAGCGTTGGGGATAACCGTTTTTTCGGGAACTTTATGTCGAAAAGGCGTGATCTTTATCTCTATTTGATTAAACTCATTGTTGGTCACTTGGGCTAGTTCACGGCAAATATTCATTCTTTCAAATTGTAAACGTTGGCTCCAAACAGCTGATTTTACCTCAATAATAATAGCATTGGCTTTGAAATTGGCTATTTTGAAGACATCGGCTGGTAGGTCGGGGCAAATTTGGCGTACAATGTCCGACAATACGGTTAAAGAGTTGGTTTTTGCGGCTATTTGTGCCAAAGTGCCTGACGTTGAATTAAACAGCGCTGACATGTCTGTGGGGATTCTAGATTTTCGTGCCATAAGTCAGCTCTGAACAAACGATAAATGAAATATGAGTTTAACATTACTATACCGTGGAAAGAACGTTAGATTTTCAATGAAGCTAAATAAGCTGCATTGGTTATCTGCTCTCGTTGTCTTTGCCTTGGTTTCTGGCCTCATTGTGCATTTAATTGCTTCAGCAGATGACGTACCACAAAATCCGGCTTATCTCCTGTCAAGTTTACCCACTATTGATAACCTTAAAGTCAACAGCCAAGTAACCGCAGTAACCATGAAATTGGCCGAATTACAAAGCCAAGTATTGAGGTTAAATGCTTTAGGCGATCGCTTAGCAGAAGAAGCTAGCATTCCAGACAATGAGTTTAATTTTCAACAAGCGCCGCCTAGCGGTGGCCCAATGTATCAGGCCGATAGTGTTAAGCAAAAAAGTTTAGCCGAATTGAGCCAAGGTATAGATACATTGGCAGAAACACTCGAACATGAAGAAAAACAATTAAAAATGCTTGAATCTGTTAGTTTTGGACACCATATAGAGAATACTCGGTATTTATCTGGTCGACCAATTACTAAGGGTTGGTTGTCATCGTATTTCGGATTACGTAAAGACCCTTTTAATGGTAAACCTGCCATGCATAAAGGTGTTGATTTTGCGGGCAGTGAAAATGATGACATTATTGCCACGGCATCAGGTGTGGTAAGTTGGGCGAGTTCTCGTTACGGTTATGGTAATTTAATTGAGATTAATCATGGTGATGGTTTAAAAACTCGCTACGGTCATAATAAAACCATAGCAGTATCCGTTGGTGATGTAGTTAACAAAGGTCAAGTTATTGCGAAAATGGGCAGTACAGGGCGCTCGACAGGGCCGCACGTACACTACGAAATTTTACGTAATAACCGACAAATAGATCCAAGAAAATATGTTTATCGCAAAGCAAAATAATGCAAAATAATAACTTTTGCTCTAATTTCAGTTGTTTAAAATAGAACTGGCATTACAATACTAAGCAAGTTTATGTGATCGGCTCAACCGATCATTTTATTTTCAGTTGAAGATATTCTTCTCAATATGGTTTAACACGATGTTTGTAAATATAATGACAAAACTGTTTGGTAGTCGAAATGATCGATTGCTTAAACAAATGCAAAAAGAAGTAAGTAAGATTAATGCCCTAGAGCCGGTTTTTGAGGCACTCAGTGATGAAGAACTAAAAGCAAAAACACCTGAGTTTAAAGAACGTATTGCACAAGGCGAAGAGCTTGACGCTCTGCTTCCTGAAGCTTTTGCGGTAGTACGCGAAGCGAGTAAACGGGTATTTGGTATGCGTCATTTTGACGTGCAAATGATCGGCGGCATGGTGCTCAATTCTGGTAAAATAGCGGAAATGCGTACCGGTGAGGGTAAAACACTTACCGCCACCTTACCGTCTTATTTAAATGCACTAACCGGTAAAGGTGTGCATGTAATTACGGTCAATGACTATCTTGCTAAGCGAGATGGCGACTGGAATCGGGCATTATTTGAATTTTTAGGCATGACGGTGGGTTGTAATGTCGCGGGTATGGCACCAGAAGATAAGCAAGCCGCTTATAATTCGGATGTTACCTACGGTACTAACAACGAATTCGGCTTTGATTATCTGCGTGATAACATGGCTTTTTCACCAGAAGAGCGGGCACAAAAACCGTTAAATTTTGCGGTTATCGATGAAGTTGACTCGATATTAATTGATGAAGCACGTACACCGCTCATTATTTCTGGCCAAGCAGAAGATAGCTCAGCGCTTTACCGTAATATCAACCTCGTTGTACCGACACTAGTACAACAGGAAGAAGAAGATAAAGAAGGTGAAGAAAGTACCGGTGACTTCACTATCGATGAAAAAGCCAAGCAAATTTATTTAACTGAGCTTGGTCAAGTTCGTATCGAAGAAATCATGCTCGAAAAAGGCTTGATGCAGCAAGGAGACTCACTTTTCTCAGCAGCAAACATTACCTTATTACATCATGTTATGGCAGCGTTACGTGCACATAAGCTATTTCAAAGAGACGTTGATTACATCGTAAAAGACGGCGAAATTGTTATTGTTGACGAGCATACCGGACGTACAATGGAAGGTCGTCGTTGGTCAGAAGGTTTACATCAAGCTGTTGAAGCAAAAGAAGGTGTAGATATTCAAAACGAAAATCAAACACTGGCGTCAATTACCTTCCAAAACTTTTTCCGTATTTACAATAAACTGTCAGGAATGACAGGTACAGCCGACACTGAAGCGTTTGAGTTTAATCATATTTATGCTTTAGAAACCGTAGTTATCCCAACAAACCAGCCAATGGTACGTAAAGATTTACCTGATTTAATTTACTTAACAGGTGAAGAAAAGTTTGAAGCCATTTTAGAAGATATTAAAGATTGTGTTAAGCGTGGGCAACCGGTATTGGTGGGTACCATCAGTATTGAAACTTCAGAATTTTTGTCGTCATTCTTAAAGAAAGAAAAAATTAAGCACAAAGTACTTAACGCTAAATTTCATCAACAAGAAGCTGAAATTGTTGCTGATGCCGGGAAAATTTCCGCCGTGACTATTGCCACTAACATGGCGGGTCGTGGTACCGATATAGTACTGGGTGGTAACTTAACCACTACACTTGAAAAGCTAAATAATCCCAGTGAAGAGAAAATTGCTGAAGTTAAAGCGGCTTGGCAAGTAGAGCATGACAAAGTATTAGCCGCCGGTGGTTTACACATTGTTGCGACAGAACGTCATGAATCTCGTCGTATTGATAACCAATTGCGTGGTCGTTCGGGTCGCCAAGGTGATGCGGGTTCAACACGTTTTTACCTGTCAATGGAAGATAGTTTGATGCGAATTTTTGCTTCAGAGCGTATCGGCAACATGATGCGTAAACTTGGCATGGAGCACGGCGAAGCTATTGAACACCCTTGGGTAACTAAGAGTATTGAAAACGCGCAGCGTAAAGTTGAAGGTCGTAACTTTGACATTCGTAAGCAATTACTTGAATTTGATGATGTTTCAAATGATCAACGTAAAGTTATTTACGAACAACGTAATGAATTAATGGATGAAGCCGATATTGCTGATGTGATTACCGCTATCCGTGCTGACGTGGTTAATGGCCTAATTGGCCAACATATTCCGCCACAATCGTTAGAAGAAATGTGGGATATTACTGGCTTAGAAGAGCGCTTTAAAGGCGAACTTACGCTTGAACTACCTATTGCAAAATGGCTAGAAGAAGACAGTAATTTGCATGAAGACACTTTACGTGAAAAAATCTTAGATACAGTTGATGCCAGTTATGCAGCCAAAGAAGAAATGGTGGGTGCTGAGGTTTTACGTCAATTTGAAAAAGCTGTTATGTTGCAAAGCTTAGACTCGCATTGGAAAGAGCACCTAGCGGCGATGGATCATTTACGTCAAGGTATTCATTTACGTGGTTACGCGCAAAAGAACCCGAAACAAGAATTTAAACGTGAGTCGTTTGAATTGTTTGCTGAGTTGCTTGATAACTTAAAATACGACGTTATTGGTATCTTAAGTAAGGTACAAATCAGAGCAGAATCTGATGTTGAAGCTGTTGAAGAGCAACATAGAAAAGCCGATGAATTGCCCAAAGAGTTTAAGCATGAATCAGCTTCAGCGCCAGAACAAGCAACCTTGCCACGTGTGGGTCGAAATGAACCTTGCCCATGTAACTCAGGTAAGAAATATAAGCAGTGCCACGGTAAATTAACCTAAGCACTCAACAAGTAAATTGTTGATAAATGCCAGTCACTTGACTGGCATTTTTATTTTCAGGATGAGGGTGTGTCACAATCACATGGCCGTTACTACCGATCCATGGCTGCACGGCATTAGTGTATGCTTGCACGCCAGGTGAAAGAGTGACAATGTGCAGACATGCTCATTTTTGAGGCATGGTTGTTTTGTGTTTCAATGCAGTTGAAATAGCCTGTAGTTTAATGGACTAAAGTGCAGCTGATAGGATCTACGGGTGGTATGTGGTGTAGGGCCGTTTTTTTGTAGGTCGGACTTCAGTCCGTCAACTATTAAGCTGGCGATCAACATGATGTGCTAGCAAGTATCTGCAGCGGGTATAATCTTTTATACACGTTTGATTAATTAAATGAGCTAGTTTTTACTTCAGCGTTTAAAAATGCGCAGATAATAAATTAACCTAGTATTAGATAAGTATTAGATAAGTATTAGATAAGTATTAGATAGGTATTTAGGATAAATAATGACAAAAATTGTGCATGTGGCGGTTGGGGTGATCAAGCAAGATCATAAGTTTTTTCTCACTAAACGATTAGCTGATAGTCATCAGGGTGGCAAGTGGGAATTTCCCGGTGGCAAAGTTGAAGAAAATGAAACTGTTCATCAAGCGCTTCACAGAGAGCTAAAAGAAGAAGTCGCCATTGAAACCCTGACGTGTACACCATTAATGCAAATCAGCCATGATTACGGCGATAAAAAAGTGTTACTAGACGTATTTGTTGTTGATAACTTTAACGGCCAAGAAAAAGCTTTAGAAGGGCAGCAATCAGGTTGGTTTAGTTTAGCCGAGTTCGCTACTTTAAACTTTCCGGCGGCTAATCAAGCCATTATTGAAAAGCTGATAAAAAATTATCAATAATATTTTATCGTTGATCCACTCTAACAATAGCGGCACTATTAACATTAACAGCGCTTATGTTAAGTAAGCTATATTTTACTAAGTTGATTAATTAGCTGTGCATTTTTAATAGTTAAAATGCAAAGCTACGGCGTTATAAATTTAATAAGGTGAATAACGCCTTATTAAATTTTATGCCTGGTATCTATCCATTTTTGCAGATAAAAAGGGGATCACTTAATTAATCAAATGGCTATTACTCAGGTTCAACAAAGAATTTGTTATGTTGTAAAAATTCGGCTTCTAAAGCATCGAGCATCTCTTCATTTAACTCAACAGCACCTTGCACGGGTTGGCTAATTTTATGATTCTCGTCAGCCCAATCACCAATATCGATTAACTGGCAACGTTTACAACAAAATGGACGATATTGACTTTCTTCTTGCCAAATGACTTCTTTTTTACAAGTGGGACAAGCTACTTTTAGTGTCATAAGAATTACTACTAACTTAAAATTGTTATGTCATTATAAGAGAATTTTACTTAAGCGGCTAGGGGAAGCGATAAGCTTTCAGTTTTAAGCTGTCAGTTAAAAGCTAGCAGCTTAAAACTAACAACTATGTCGATACTGATAGCTGACAGCTTAAAACTATTAACTCTGTTTATTTACACCGAGCCAACTGGAAGTGGGTTGTTTGCTTGGCGTATTTACGGCCGCTTTCATTGCAGGGCGTCATAAAGCGTATTGAGTAGCGAAAACGGTTACCACTAATGATGGGATAAAAAGGTAGATGATCCGCAATCTTGATACGTAATAATATTAACCCTTCGCCATTGTCTTGGTAAAAGCCACTATCGGTTGTTACTTCCTTGAACTGCGTCCGTTGACGAACAAACTTTAGCACCAGTGATAAAGCGGCACTAATTTGTGCCAGTAGCGACAGCCAATGGCGACATTGTGCTTCAACTTCAGCGCTTGGTTGGCTTAACCAAAACTGTAATTGTGGTAGATCAAAGCGCGAACTGCCGCCCTGAATCGCGAAACGCTGCTTTAACGCCATCAAAAATTTATCATCTTTGAATTGCAACCACTTAGGGCTAGGGACTTTTAATTGGCTGGAGAGGGCAACCGTTTGTTTTAAGTTATCTTCGAGCGCGGCGCTATTAATATCTGGAATTTGTGACCAAAGCACTAAATTTTGTTCTAGTTTTTCTAAGTCTTTAATCAAGTCACCACGTATATCATTACGATCAACGGTATCTAAAATGGCAAATAAAGCATTAAAAAACACACTGTGACTAGTGGCCATATTGTATTGTAAGCAGTCTGAAGCTTGGACAAATAATTGCTCAAGTTTTAAATAATTACGAATACGCTCATTGAGCGGATGTTCATACAGTATAGCGGTCATTAATTAGAAACTTTTTTTGAAAATGAGTGAGTGATGTCTTTATAGTACGCACAGCTTGGTAAAATGGCGAATTTTTTTATCAAAAACACTGCCCAAAGGCTTACTTATCAAGGCTAGAGTGGAAAGTGCTAGCAGATAATAACTGGTATTTTTTATCTAAAATTATCACCTGTTGGCGAATATCTTCAAGACTTTTATGCTGATTATTGATGATGTCATCAGCAAAGCTTAGGCGTTGTTCACTCGGCATTTGGCTCGCTATAATACGCTTGATTTCTGTCGCTGAACTTGGATCACGCGCTAGGGTGCGTTCAACTTGGCTTGCTTCGTCAACATTAACCACTAAAACGCGGTTGACCATTTTATGTAAATTATTTTCTAGCAGCAAGGGCGCCACTAATAGGCAATAGCTGCTTTTGGCCTGCGCTATTTGGCTGACTATTTCTGCTCGAATTAACGGGTGTAATAAATTATTTAACCAAGCTTTATCTTGAGGCTGACTAAAAATTCGGCTGCGCAGTTTTGCTCGGTTAAGTTCGCCATTATCAGCAATATAGTCAGCGCCGAAATGCGCTTTAATCGCTAATAGTGCTTTACTGCCGGGCTGCACAACAATACGGGCGGCAATATCTGCATCGATAATGTCGATGTTTAACTCGGCGAAAATATCACTGACGGTGGTCTTGCCACTGCCAATGCCGCCGGTTAAGCCTACAATAAATTCAGACATAAATAATTCCTGTTTAAGCTTTAAGTTTGAAGCTGTCAGCTATCAGTGTCACCTAACCGTCTAGAGGCGATTGTTTTCACTGAAAGCTTCTTTTACTGACAGCTTTTTCCTGTCTTCGAGCGCTTGTTAAGTCAATGTACTTAAATACCAAGACCAAATGCCATTACCCCAGAGTAGCGTTATCCAACCTGCAACCGCTAAATAGGGGCCAAAGGGGATCACTTGCTCTCGCTGGTGATTTTTAAATACTATTAGGCTAATGCCAATAACAGCGCCAACGGCTGAGGCCATTAAAATCAGTAAGGGTAATAACTGCCAGCCTAACCAAGCACCAAAAAGCGCCACCAGTTTAAAATCGCCATGGCCCATACCTTCCTTGCCGGTCATTAACTTAAATAACCAAAATATACTAAACAAGCTCAAGTAACCGGCAACCGCGCCAATAACCGCTTCGTTTAATGGCACAATACTGCCATTAATGTTAACCAATAGTCCTAGCCATATTAATGGCAGCGTTATTTGATCAGGTAATAGCATGTGATCAAGATCAATTAAGGTTAAACAAATTAAGCCCCAAGTTAATACTAATAGCATAAGTGTGGTGAAGGTAACGCCATAGTGGGCGGCAATAACCACACTTAATAGCGCAGTAGTTAATTCAATTAACGGATAACGCCGCGCTATTTTCTCCTGACATTGACTGCATTTACCGCGTAAACATAACCAACTTATGACAGGAATATTTTCGTAAAAACGAATTTTATGTTGGCAAGAGGGGCAGCTAGAACTTGGCGTTGACAGGGTAATAATCGCTTCTACCGGCTTGACGGGTTTAGCGAGTTCATCAGCTAAAAATTCACGACATTCTCTTTTCCAACCTTGTTCTAGTATTTTAGGTAAGCGATAAATAACCACATTTAAAAAGCTCCCTATTAGTAATGAAAAAACGATGACAACACCATAGAAAAATGCGGGTGAGTGGGTCATTAGTGTAATAAAGTCAGTCAAAAGAATAGGCCTCAAAATGTAGATGATTTATGTTAATGGCTTTGATTAAATAATGCCAAGTGAACAAAAAAACGATGACAAGCATCGCTTTAATTTCATTGTGTTAAGTAAATGGCAATGTCTATAGCAATGTCTATGGCCAGTGCTTTAAGGTAACTTATACCACCATACCAATTTGAAAAATAGGTAAATACATGGCAATAATTAAGCCCCCGATAACCACACCTAGCACCGCCATAATCATAGGTTCAAGCAGTGTGGTTAAATTGTCCACCGCATTGTCAACTTCTTGCTCATAAACCGTAGCCACTTTCGCCAGCATATCGTCAACTGAGCCAGACTCTTCACCAATGGCGACCATTTGCACCACCATATCAGGAAAAATAGCACAATTGCGCATGGCTAAGTTCATTTGCATACCTGAGGTGACTTCAGCGCGAATCTCTAAAATAGCCTCACGAAATACCGCATTACCTGAGGCGCCGGCAGCAGACTCTAACGCATCAGGTAAAGGTACACCAGCGGCAAAGGTGGTTGATAAGGTTCTGGCATAACGAGCAACAGCTGCTTTTTTTAGCACGCTACCAATAACAGGAATTTTTAATATTTTTCTATCAACGCTATCGCGAAAAGTCAGACTATTGGTATGGGCTTTTTTAAAGAAGTAACTGCCAACAAATAGCCCGGCAAGACCAAAATACCAATATGCCTGCATAAATTCTGATATCGCAATAACCAGTAACGTAAAGCCGGGTAGTTCTGCACCAAAACTAGCAAAAATGTCTTGGAATACCGGCACCACAAAAATCAATAAAACTGAGGTAACAATAAAAGCGATAACTAAAACAGAAATAGGATAAGTCATGGCTTTTTTGATTTTTGCTTTTAGTGCTTCTGCCTTTTCTTTATAGGTCGCAATGCGTTCATAGATAGTTTCAAGTGAACCAGATTGTTCGCCTGAGTTAACTAAATCACAATATAAATCATCAAAATATTTTGGGTGCTCACGCAAGCACTCAGACAGTGGGATACCCGACTGTAATTTGTGACCTATAGTGGCGAGTAATTTTTGCATATTACCATTGTTGTGGCCAGAGCCGATCATTTCAATGGTTTGCACTAAGGGTACGCCAGCCGATAACATGGTGGCAATTTGGCGAGTAAGCACGGCAATATCAACCGGCATGATTTTTTTATCGCCGCCCAGCCCAAATAAAGGTTTAGCTTTTTTGCTGATTTTACCTGGGGTTATACCTTGCTTACGCAGCTGGGCTTTAAGCTCTAAGATGCTGGTGGCATTAAGCTCACCATTGATTTTTTTACCTTTGCGGTTTAGCCCTTGCCATTTATAAACATCAAGCGCTTTAACTTTAGTTTTTTTGTTTTTTACTTTTACTGTTGAAGAAACAGCCATGGGCTTAACCTAATTTTTTTATTGTTTAGTTATGGTCTAGTTATGGTCTAGTTATGCTTTAGTTATTGTCTAGTTATTACCTAGCTATGGTTAGCTTATTGCTAGCCATAGCGCTAGGTTAATTCTTATCATTGTTATAGTCACATTGAGCTTATCGCTATTGGCTACACTTGGCAATTTTTAGCCAGGGATCGCAGGTTAGCGAACAGCATCTATTAGCTAAGGGGGTAATAAATAAGGCTGACCGTTATCAAACAACCAGTAATATTATAATGTTAAGTGGCGTAGCAGTAAAATGCTTAGGCGTTGGTTACCCGATTAACTTCTTCTAAACTGGTTACCCCTAAAGCGGCTTTTTCAAGCCCTGACTGGCGTAAATTATTGTAGCCTTCACGTTGGCATTGGGCGGCAATATCTAAGGAGTTAGCGCCGTTCATAATTAAGTTCGCGGTAATGTCACTAATTTTTATCACTTCATAGATACCCACTCGACCTTTATAGCCGCCGGTGCAAAAATCGCAACCCACGGGTTTAAATAATTTTATCTCGCTAACTTGCTCAGGTAAAAAACCTTGAGCGAGCAGTTCACTTTCAGGTATGTGCTCTTCTGCTTTGCATTGGGTACATAATCGTCGAGCCAATCGCTGAGCGATAATAATGGTGACAGAACTAGCAACGTTGTATGACGGCACACCCATATTTAATAAACGGGTTAAGGTTTCTGCGGCTGAGTTAGTATGTAATGTTGATAAGACTAAGTGACCGGTTTGCGCGGCTTTAATGGCAATTTCTGCGGTTTCTAAATCACGAATTTCACCAACCATGACAATGTCGGGATCTTGGCGTAAAAATGAGCGTAATGCACTGGGAAAGGTTAAACCGGCGCGGGTATTAATTTGTACTTGGTTAACGCCTTCAAGGTTAATTTCAACGGGATCTTCGGCGGTAGAGATATTTCGCTCTTCGGTGTTTAAAATATTTAAGCCGGTATAAAGTGAAACTGTTTTACCTGAGCCAGTTGGCCCCGTAACTAAAATCATACCTTGTGGTTGTGCTAAGGCATCCATGTAAATTTGCTTTTGCTTGGGCGCATAGCCTAGCATGTCGATGCCTAACATGGCACTTGACGAGTCAAGAATACGCATAACCACTTTTTCGCCCCACATGGTGGGTAGGGTGCTGACACGAAAATCAATCGACTTCTTTTTAGATAAGGCTAATTTAATACGGCCATCTTGTGGCACACGACGTTCAGCAATATCTAATTTTGACATCACCTTTAAACGTGCGGCCATTCGTGCGGCTAGTGATACTGGAGGCCTAGCCACCTCGTTTAAAATACCGTCAATACGAAAACGAATGCGGTAAGACTTTTCATAAGGTTCAAAATGTAAATCTGACGCACCTTTGCGAATGGCGTCGAGCAGTATTTTATTGATATAGACCACAATGGGCGCGTCTTCTTTATCGCCAAGGCCAATGTTTTCCTCTTCTTTTCGCTCTTCTTGAACATCCATGCCAGCTAGTTCTTTCGCGTCGATATCAGAAATATCTAGCGCATCACTGTCGGCTTCTAATAGTTTTTCAATGCAATTGCTTAAAGCGGTTTCGTTGGCAATGACTAACTCGGTCGCATAGCCAGTATTAAACTGAATTTCTTCTAGGGCATCAAGGTTAGTGGGATCAGACATAGCAACAAATAACACTTTGCCACGTAAATATAACGGCAGGGCGTTGTGTTTACGGATCAGTTTTTCGTTACGTATACCATCAGGAATTATCGAGGTATCAAAATGATCTAAGTCGATTAATGGACAACCAAAACTACGCGATAAGGTGCTAGCAATATCTTTAGCATTAATCTCTTTGTCTTCAACTAAATAGCGCAAAAAAGGCTTGTTTTGCCGAATAAAGTCAGCACTAATTTTCCCTGCTTTTTCAGTAGGAACAACGTTATGCTTAGATAGCGCAGAGAGTAGGCTAGATTGTTGATGCAGTCCTTTCATAAATCTCTAAAACTCAGTAATGACCAACAGTTACAGTGTAACTATTTAGTTAAGGAAAAAAACAATTGTTATAAAATTTAAGATAAAAAAAGCCCCTTACGGAGCTTTTTATGATTAGCTTAAGGTGAGGATTAACACATTGCTTTTGTTAAACAAGTACCACCTTGTACCCAAGAAACACCACCATTAGCTATAGTCGCCGTTAAGGTATAAGTAGCACTATCAACTGTAGTTGCACCTGAAATAGTGATTACGCCGTCTGTCATGCCAGCAGATGCAACGTGTGGACCAGCAATTGCGCCGGGGTCATTCGCTACTGGGATACCAAATTCGCCAGCATCTAAATCGGTTACAACAAGTGCTGTCGCAACTGGTGGAGTACCTGCAATTTTTGATTTCGTTTGAACGGCTACTTCAGTAGCCGTTTTGTAGATTGATGAAGCAAGAATTACTTCAGAAAATTTAGCTTTCTTAGTATATGTTTGATAAGCCGGTAATGCTACCGCGGCTAAAATACCGATAATCGCGACCACGATCATTAATTCAATTAGGGTAAAACCTTGTGCTTTTTTGATTGTATTTAGTTTTTTCATTATTAATTCCATATCTGATTATATTTGCTAAATTTATATTGCGGTAAAAAAGACTAAATGTAAATTACTTGTGAAATTTTTTTTAAAATATTTGTCTTTTTAAGGCTATATGACTAATTTTAACGCTATTTAATAACTTATAAATATATTTTTAAGCTATCAGCTATCAGCTATCAGCTATCAGTCATTAGGACTTAGCGGTATTCACTAGCGATTAACTTGGCTTTAGTTTTAAACTGACCGCTTTGAACTGAAAGCTAATAACTTTACTTTATTTTATTTTTTTTCGTTTTAACAAAAACGCATTGACAGATCAACCGCCTGTACGTGTTTGGTTAATGCCCCTACCGAGATAAAGTCGACGCCTGATTTTGCATAATCTGTTAATGTTGCCAGTGTCATATTACCCGACACTTCTAACTTGGTTTTACCGGCCGATATGTCTGCGGTTAATTGCACTGCTTGTTCAATCATCTGCGGGCTAAAGTTGTCCAACATAATGATATCGCTACCGGCATTTAATGCTTGCGTTAGCTCTTCAATGTTCTCAACTTCCACTTCTACTGTTTTATCACTATGGTTGATGCGTGCGGTTTTGATGGCTTTTTCAATACCGCCACAAGCGGCAATGTGATTTTCTTTAATTAAAAAGGCATCAAACAAGCCAATTCTATGATTGACCCCACCACCGCAAGTTACCGCGTATTTTTGTGCACTACGCAAACCAGGTAAGGTTTTACGGGTATCAAGTAGCTTAGTGGTGGTGCCTGACAAGTGTTTAACAAAACTGCTAGTAACGGTTGCGGTACCTGAAAGGCTTTGTAAAAAGTTTAAGGCGGTGCGTTCACCGGTTAATAAAATACGCGCATTACCCGTTAATTCAAATAAGGTGGTATTGGCTTTTACGCTTTCGCCATCGTTAACAAACCAAGTGATTTTGGTGCTGGTGTGGTAAATGTTATCAAGTTGTTTAAACACTTCATTTACCCAAGCAACGCCGCATATAACACAGGCATCGCGACTAATAATGTTAGCTACCGCTTGGTTTTCTAACGGAATAAGTTCGGCGGTTATATCACGGCTAGCGGCGAGTTCTTGGTAGGTATTAACGCCTAGGTCTTCACATAATGCCCAGGTAACGGTTTTGCTGATGTCGTGTAATAATGAGGCTGGTAACATTTAAAGCTGCTCTCGTAAAATTAGTTGTTTTCCGGTTTGGCTAAATTCTACTCTTTTTAGCGCGCTCATGCCCAATAGAATTTCATCAGCCGCCATGCTGGGGTTAATATTTGCTGCTATATCATACAAATAAATATTACCTATGCGTAACTCGTTTATTTGCGTGGTAAAGACGGTAATAATGCCATTAGCGGTTTGCACACGTTGTTGCCCTTGCGCTTGCAGGGCTAGGTTTTCTGCAATATGGGCCGGAATTGACACTTGTGTTGCGCCAGTATCAAGTAAAAAGGTAACCTGGCGGCCATTAATGGCCCCGTTGGTTACATAATGCCCTTGGCGGTTTTGTTCTAAGGTAACGGCGGCTTTACCATTGGCTTGCATTGAAAGCTTAGGGTCTTGATTGGGATTATATTGTCCGTCTAACAAGTCTTGAAAAATAAAAACTAATAAGGCGATGCCAAGCACCCAAGCTATCCAGACAAAACCTTTGCCAAAATTTGCTGTTGTGTCATTTTCAGTCATTTATGTCCAACTCTTAGGTTAATCTGTTTGGTATATCTTGTTCTGTTGTCCACTTTACTATGTAATAGTATCAGGATAAACAATCGGTGAATTATTGTATGTCATCTTTGTCAAATGATCGAAAAAATAGCGCTGAACTGAGCATTAAAAAGGGTTGGCTCAGTGGCGTTGAAATTCAACCGTCGAGCCACTTTGAGCCTAGAGCCGAAAATGAAGCCGTGAGTTTATTGGTTGTGCACAATATTTCATTGCCACCGGGGCAATTTGGCGCTGACCACATCACTGATTTTTTTCTGGGTAATTTAGACCCAAGCATAGATCCTTACTTTGAAAGTATATACCGCCTACGTGTATCGGCGCATTGCCTTATTCAGCGTGACGGCAATATTGTGCAATATGTTTCGTTTAACGATAAAGCTTGGCACGCTGGCCTGTCGTGTTATCAAGGTCGAGAAAAGTGTAATGACTTTTCAATTGGTATTGAGCTAGAAGGTACTGACGATATTCCTTATACTGAAGTACAATATCAACAGCTTAGCCGCGTGAGTCATAGCTTGATCGGCACTTATGCCGGCTTAGAAAATAACATTGTTGGTCATTGTGACATTGCGCCGGGCCGTAAAACAGACCCTGGGCCCGCGTTTGATTGGCCAAGTTTTAGAACATTATTAATACAAAAGCGGTCAGTTTGAAGCTGTTAGCTGTCAGCCGTCAGTAAAAAAATACCAACTTTGGGTTGGGAGTAACTAATAGCTGACAGCTTAAGACTTACAGCTAAAGCGTAGCTGAAGAGCCAAATTTTTTTAAAAACATAGGATAATTAAAAATGAGCTTAATTAGTTTGTTAATTGCACTAGCTGCTGAGCGTTACTTGTCGTCAAGTGCTTGGCAATTTAATACCTTGTACCAACGATATATGGCGGTAATTAAACAGACTAAGTTGCTGGCTAATTATCGACATTCTGCACTGTTAAGTTATGCAGTAATTTTTATTCCTGTACTAGGTTGTCATTTTCTATTGGCACAAGTGGATAACGCTTTACTGTATTTAATTGCCTCCACCTTAATATTGATTGTCTGCTTTGGCTGCATGAAAACGCGCGAGGCTTATAAAAGCTATTTACAATCAGCTTTTAAAGGTGAATTAACTAGTTGTGAGTTGCATCACTTGCAACTACAACAAGATAAAAATATTGCTGACATGGACTTTGGCCAAACAATGGTTTGGTTAAATTATCGTTACTTTATCGCGGTTATGCTGTTTTTCGTTTTATTCGGTGCGGCAGGTGCATTGTTTTATCGCCTATTAACTACGGTAAATGAAAGTGTTAACGCAGAAAGCTCTGCTGCGGATGTTGAGGATGAAGATAGCGAAGAGCGGGCTATTGACGACGGCGATGACGGTGATAAAGCAACGCAACAATTATTATTTTGGGTTGATTGGCTACCGGTTAGGCTAGTTGCTTTTGGTTATATGTTTGTTGGCCATTTCTCAAAAGCCATGCCGGCTTGGATAGATAACTTATTTGAATTTGAAAAAACGCCAAGCCAAGTCTTAATAAGTGTTGCTCAAATGTCGGAAGACTTTATGGTTGACGCGGATGACTATACTGCAGGGCCTTGTTTATTAGTAAAATTAGCCAAACGTACCTTGTTACTATTTCTAGCGGTAATAGCGGTATTAACCTTAACCGGTATTATTTCTTAGCTTTAAATTTAATTAAAGAAAAGAGAAAAGTTTTAAGCTGTCAGTGCTCAGCTGTCAGCTTAAAACCAAAGCCAAGTTTAATCGTCTACCCATATAGCTACACTCTTGTTACTGATAGCTGACAGCTCAAAACTTACCGCTTAGAACATAAAACTACCTATTATAATTTTCATTTCCACAAAGTGAAATCGAAATCGTTTATTCACGCTGCTACACCGGTATCACGAAACTACTTAAGTCGCGTAATTGATTATAAATCACCCACAGTGTTTACAACGCTAAAGGCATTTGTTACATTATATTCGAAATTATCAAATTGGTAAGACCAATTGACCAAGGTATTTGGAAGTAAAGCCAGTGGCTTTAGATACCTAATAGTGCAATAACAAAGGATTTTATATGTCAATTCCGAGTATTAAAAAGCCGGTAAAGCAAGCTAAGTTGTCAGATATTATTTTGGCTCAGCTTGAGACTATGATCCTAGAAGGTAGTGTGAAGCCGGGCGAAAAATTACCAGCAGAGCGAGAACTGGCTAAACAGTTTGATGTTTCCCGTCCTTCGTTACGTGAAGCCATGCAAAAGTTAGAAGCAAAAAATTTAGTCACTCGTCGTCAAGGTGGCGGCACTTATGTTAGTGATAAGATTTTAAGCGGACTGTCAGACCCACTATTTGCCCTAATGGCGAACAATAAAGAATCGCAATTTGATTTATTAGAGTTTCGCCATGGTATTGAGGGTATGTCAGCCTATTATGCGGCTATGCGTGGTACTCAAGCTGATTTTGAAGAAATTCAGCGGAAACATGACAGTATTGGCACCGCGCAATTGGATGACAATTACCGGCTTGAAGCTGAAGCGGTTTTTGGTTTTTACATTGCTATATGCGCCGCGAGCCACAATGCGGTTATTCTGCATTTAGCCCAGAGTATGGCGCCATTGTTGATTGACAACATTGAGAAGAATTTAACTATATTGGCTAAGCGACCTGACGTGTTTAGCCAGATATCTGATTATCGTACACGTTTAATGAGTGCGATTGTCAGTGGCAAGCCCCAAATTGCTTGGGGAGCTAGCCATCGCCATTTAGCCTTCATTGAAGAAGTGCTATTAAAAATGTCGCAGGAAAATAGTCGTATGGAACGCTCAATACGCAGAATGAAACGACCGAAAACTGTCAGCAATTAAAAAATGAATGCTTGCCAAGTGCATGATTTATTACTTGAACGGTATAGGTGTGATAAAAAATTACTACGAATTAACGTTATCTGTTTAATAACAGCTATCTTTAAACCACTCAATTTACTTAACAAACAACAACTGGAGACTAAGTAATTATGTCTGAGCTCCCAAATCTAGATATTGATTCAATGGAAACCCAAGAATGGTTAGAATCAATGGAGTCTGTGTTAGAAAACGAAGGGCCGGAACGCGCTCATTTTCTACTTGAAAAGTTAATCGATAGAGCCCGTCGTAGCGGTACACATTTACCGTTTGACGCCAAAACGGCTTATGTAAACACCATTCCTCCAGGGTTAGAGCCGCATATGCCGGCTGACCAAACCATAGAGGCACGTATTCGTGCTGCTATTCGTTGGAATGCGTTAGTGTTGGTATTACGTGCCTCTAAAAAAGATTTAGACCTAGGTGGCCATATTGGCAGCTTTGCGTCTTCTGCTATGTTATACGATGTTGGCTTTAACCATTTCTTTAAAGCCGCTTCTGAAAAAGATGGTGGCGACTTTATTTTTGCCCAAGGTCATATCTCTCCAGGTATTTATGCTCGTGCTTTTATGGAAGGACGATTAACCGAAGAGCAAATGAATAATTTCCGCCAAGAGTGTGATGGCAAAGGCTTATCGTCATATCCTCATCCGCATTTAATGCCAGACTTTTGGCAGTTTCCTACGGTTTCAATGGGCTTAGGTCCACTACAAGCTATTTATACCGCACGTTTTCTTAAATATTTAACTGACCGTGGTATTAAAGACTGTTCAGACCAACGGGTTTATTGTTTCCTAGGTGACGGTGAAACAGATGAGCCTGAATCACTAGGAGCTATTGGTTTAGCAACACGTGAAGGTTTAGATAATTTAACCTTTATTATTAACTGTAACTTACAGCGCTTAGATGGCCCTGTTCGTGGTAACGGTAAAATTATTCAAGAGCTTGAAGGCACATTTCGCGGCGCAGGCTGGGAAGTGGTAAAAGTTATTTGGGGTTCTTACTGGGATGCGTTAATTGCCCGTGACACTTCAGGTAAATTATTACAGTTAATGAGTGAAACCGTTGACGGTGAATACCAAAACTGTAAAGCCAAAGGCGGTAAATACACCCGGGAGAACTTCTTCAATAAATACCCTGAAACTGCTGCACTAGTGGCGAATATGTCAGATGAAGATATTTACCGTTTAAACCGCGGTGGTCATGATCCAGTGAAAGTTTATGCGGCTTATAAAAAAGCCCAAAACACTAAGGGTCGCCCAACCGTTATCTTAGCTAAAACGGTTAAAGGTTTTGGTTTAGGTGCTTCAGGTGAAGCCTTAAATATTGCCCATAACGTGAAGAAAATGGACCTTGATTCGCTTAAGCATTACCGTGATCGTTTCAATATTCCAGTTAGTGATGAAAATATTGCTGATTTACCTTTTTTCAAGTTCTCAGAAGAAAGTGAAGAATTTCAGTACATGAAAGCACGCCGAGAAGCCTTAGGCGGTTCATTACCTGCACGTCGTCAGCAAGCCGAAGAGTCACTTGATATTCCAGCATTAAAAATATTTGAGCCGATTTTAAAAGGCTCAGGTGAACGTGAAGTATCTTCAACCATGACTTTTGTTCGGGTACTTAACAGCTTATTAAAAGACAAGAAAATTGGTAAGCGTATTGTGCCTATTATTCCTGACGAAGCGCGTACTTTTGGTATGGAAGGTTTATTCCGCCAAGTAGGTATTTATGCTAGCGAAGGTCAAAAATATGTGCCACAAGATGCTGACCAAGTCGCTTATTACCGTGAAGACAAGAAAGGCCAAGTGTTACAAGAAGGGATTAACGAGCTAGGTGCTATGGCGTCTTGGGTTGCTTCAGGTACTTCTTATTCAACCTGTAACGCGACTACTATTCCATTCTACATTTACTACTCAATGTTTGGTTTCCAACGTGTGGGTGATTTAGCATGGGCTGCGGCTGATAGCCAAACGCGCGGTTTCTTATTAGGTGCTACTGCCGGTAGAACCACGCTTAATGGTGAAGGTTTACAACATCAAGATGGTCATTCACACGTACAAGCGGGTTTAATTCCTAACTGTGTGACTTACGATCCAACTTACGGTTATGAAATTGCCGTTATTGTGCGTGAAGGTTTACGTCGTATGTATGAAGAAAATGAAAATATTTTCTTCTACTTAACGCTAATGAATGAAAACTATCAACATCCGGCTATGCCAGAAAACAAAACGGTTGAAGATGAAATCATTAAAGGTATTTACCAACTTGAACGCGTTGAAGCTAAAAAAGCTAAAGCGAATGTGCAATTAATGGGCTCAGGTACTATTTTACAAAAAGTGCGTCAAGCCGCACAAATTTTGTCAGCAGACTATGGTGTATCAAGTGACGTTTATTCAGTAACTTCGTTTAATGAATTAGCCCGTGAAGGCCAAGCAGTAACGCGCTGGAATATGTTACACCCAGAAAGTAAGCAACAAACAGCCTATATCTCTAAGGTGATTACGAGCGATAAAGGCCCAGCGATTGCCGCAACTGATTATGTTAAAAACTATTCTGATCAAGTACGTGCTTATATCAATACTGAGTATCGTGTTCTAGGTACTGACGGTTTTGGTCGTAGTGACAGCCGTGATAATTTGCGTCAACATTTTGAAGTGGATCAAAACTACATTGTTGTTGCTGCACTTTATGAATTGGCTAACCGTGGTGATATTAAACACGCTGTGGTAAGTGAAGCGATTAAACGCTTTAATATTAACGCTGACAAACTTAACCCGCTTTACGCGTAATTAAGACTAGATAAGGAATTAACAAATGTCTGATATTGAAAAAATTCTAGTCCCAGATGTCGGTGGCGATGAAGTAGAAGTTATCGAAATATGCTTTGCAGTCGGCGATAGTTTAGAGGCTGACGAAGGTATTATTACCGTTGAAACAGATAAAGCCTCAATGGATATTCCAGCTCCGTTTGCTGGTGAACTTGTTGCCCTGTCAGTTAAAGTGGGCGATAAGATCAAAGAAGGTGATGTGATTGCCGAGATGAAAGGTACGGCAACAGCATCGACGGAAGCACCAGCAGAAGTTGCAGCTGAGCCAGAAGCTGAAGCAGCAAAAGAAGAAGCACCTGCAGCCGAGCCAACGCCAGAAAAAGCGCCTGTTGCGGCTGCCAGTAGTGAAGTTATCGACATCCTAGTACCTGATATTGGTGAAGATGGTGAAGTTGACGTTATTGAAGTTTTGGTGGCTGTTGGTGATGTTATTGAAGCTGAAGATGGCTTGATCACCCTAGAAACTGATAAAGCGACTATGGATGTACCGTCACCGCATGCCGGGACGGTAAAAGAAGTTTTCATTAATACCGGTGATAAAGTTAAGCAAGGCTCTATTGTTATTAAACTTGAAACTTCATCGGGTGCATCGGGTGCACCTGTTGATGTTGATGAGCCTGTAGCAGAGCCAGTAGCGGCTCCAGTGGCCGCTCCTGTAGCAGCACCTGCGGCTAAAAAGCCAGCGCCAGTGCCACATCATCCACAAGTGGGTCTAACCAATGCGGGTGCTATTTATACTTCACCTTCAATTCGTCGTTTAGCACGTGAATTTGGTGTTGATTTATCATTAGTTAAAGGTACTGGTCGTAAAAAGCGTATTTTAAAAGAAGATGTGCAGTCATATGTTAAATATGAATTGTCTCGTCCAAAAGCAAATGCGGGTAGTTCAGTAGCGTCTGGAGAAGGTGGTTTACAAGTTGTTAGCGCGAAACAAATTGATTTCTCTAAGTTTGGTGAAGTTGAAACAAAAGCACTAACACGTATTCAGAAAATCTCTGGACCATTTTTACATCGTAACTGGGTCACTATTCCACATGTAACCCAATTTGATGAAGCTGATATCACGAATGTTGAAGCGTTCCGCAAAGAGCAAAACGTTATTTGTGAAAAGCAAAAGCTGGGTTTTAAAATTACGCCACTGGTGTTTATTTTAAAAGCGGCGGCAGATGCACTGCGTACTTTCCCAGTATTTAACTCTAGTTTGAGTGCCGATGGTGAAAGCTTGATCCTTAAAAAGTATATTCACATTGGTGTGGCAGTTGATACACCTAATGGCTTGGTTGTGCCCGTGGTACGTGATGTTGATCAAAAAGGTATTCACCAGTTATCACGTGAATTACTTGAAATCAGCATGAAAGCACGTGACGGCAAGCTAAAAGCAAATGATATGCAAGGCGGTTGTTTTACTATTTCAAGCCTTGGCGGTATTGGTGGTACAGCATTTACGCCAATTGTTAACGCGCCAGAAGTAGCAATTTTAGGTGTTTCTAAATCAGAAATGAAACCTAAGTGGAATGGTAAAGACTTTGAGCCTAAGTTAATGTTGCCATTGTCTATGTCCTACGACCATCGTGTAATTGACGGCGCGTTAGCGGCGCGGTTTACTGTGCACCTAGCGGGCGTAATGAGTGACATCAGAAAACTCATTTTATAAGTTACCTGAATAAGTCAGTGAGATAAGATAAAGTGGGTAAAGTAATTAATTTTCACTTTACCCATTTTTTGCACATATTTACTGATTTAAAGATGGCGATCTTTGTGCGCTTTAAGTAAGATCGCAAACAAGTACAATAGAGTAATATGCTGAAAATATTAATGGTTAATGCTGTTAATAAAAGCTCGGCAAATATAGGCTGGCAACACCAGCAATAAACACATAAATTTTTGAGGTTAGCATGAGTAACGATATTAAAACTCAAGTAGTAGTTTTAGGTGCAGGTCCTGGCGGCTATTCAGCAGCATTTCGCGCAGCAGATTTAGGTTTAGACGTAGTGATAGTTGAAAACCGTGAAACGCTTGGTGGCGTGTGTTTGAATGTGGGTTGTATCCCATCAAAAGCACTTTTACACGTAGCTAAAGTTATTGACGATGCAGCAGCAATGGCATCTCATGGCGTTACTTTTGGTGCACCTAAAATTGATTTAGACAAAATTCGTGGCTGGAAAGAAAGTGTTGTTGGTCAATTAACTGGTGGTTTAGGCGGTATGGCTAAAGCACGTAAAGTTAAAACGGTATTTGGTTACGGTAAATTTACTTCAGATAAAACTGTTGAAGTAGAAGGCGCTGATGGCAAAACGACGATCACTTTTGATAATGCGATTATTGCCGCAGGTTCATCAGTAGTTAATTTACCTTTCGTACCTACTGAAGACCCACGTGTTATTGACTCAACCGGTGCTTTAGAGCTGAAAGATATACCCGGCGAAATGTTAGTACTTGGTGGTGGCATTATTGGCCTAGAAATGGGTACAGTTTATAGAGCCTTAGGCTCAAATGTTTCAGTGGTAGAGTTTGCTGATCAGTTAGTCCCAGCTGCCGATAAAGATATTGTTCAAGCTTACACTAAGTTTAACAGTAAAAAATTCAACATCATGTTGTCAACCAAAGTGGTTGCCGTTGATGCGAAAGATGACGGCTTGTATGTTACTTTTGAAGGTAAAAATGCCCCGAAAGAACAAGTACGTTACGACAAAATTTTAATGGCTGTTGGCCGTAAGCCAAACGGTCACTTAGTTGCTGCAGATAAAGCGGGTGTTAATGTTGATGAACGTGGCTTTATCAACGTAACTAATGAGTTACGTACTAACGTTGCTCATATCTTCGCTATTGGTGATGTTATTGGCCAACCTATGCTTGCGCATAAAGCGGTACATGAAGGACATTGCGCTGCTGAAGTTATCTCTGGTAAGAAACATACTTTTGAACCGCGTTGTATTCCATCAGTGGCTTATACCGACCCAGAAATGGCTTGGGCTGGCGTAACAGAACGTGAAGCAAAAGAGCAAGGTTTAAATGTTGAAGTGTCTAACTTCCCTTGGGCTGCTTCTGGTCGTGCTATTGCTTCTGCGCGTACTGAAGGTAAAACTAAGATGATTTTCGACAAAGAAACTGGCCGTGTTTTAGGTGGTGCTATTGTCGGTATCAACGCCGGTGAAATGCTAGGCGAAATTTGTTTAGCGATTGAAATGGGCGCAGATGCTGAAGATGTTGGTTTAACTATTCATGCTCACCCAACCTTAAATGAATCAATCGGCCTAGCGGCAGAGATTTTTGAAGGTTCAATCACTGATTTACCGAATGCGAAAGCAGTGAAAAAGAAAAAATAATTAGTTAATGTAAGCTTTAACTTAACTGTTAAGTGCATTAATTGAAAAGCCAGCAACTCTGCTGGCTTTTTTGTGTTTTAATTTTGGCTATAGCCATAGGCTTTATCTGTGATTATACTTACGATGTTTTTACTTAAAAATACATTAGCCTGCATTTTTAAGTGGAACAGGTATTACGGCTGAGGCTAAAATTAATTTTTATTTATAAGGAGATTTAGATGATGAAAAAATCAATGTGCCTATTGTTAGCGCTGTTGTTAACGGCATGTGCGAACAATATTAATACCCCCAACGGCGCCTCTCAGTGGGACTTTGACCATCAAGTACAATTTAAACAAACCGACTTAAAAAATGGTAAATACCACCTACAAGTCATCACCAAACAAAGTACAGAATTTAGTAAATTAGCCACTTTTCTTATGCGCCAATCATTACGACTATGCAAAAGTTATGGTTTTAAAATTGAAGTGCTAGAAGGTGTTGAGCGCTTTGATGATAAATTGTCATTTCCTAATATGATCATGCCGTCTTTATCAGCTAATATTGAATGTCCTGCTTCATAATATAGTCTTACCACTCTCACTAATTTTAGGATCATTTTACCGGGTTAAAATAACGCACTACTGCGTTATTTATTTAATAATTAGAACAATTTGTTAGTAAAGTAAATAGCTTATATTGGGTTGTTTTCGCTGCCTATAAAGTAGAGCAGATAATGAATGAAACCGGTGTTAGCAAATAATAATTACAGAATAGACATAAAAAAGGGCTACTTTACCGCATGGTAAACTAGCCCTTTTGCTTAATCGTTTTTAGCTATTTGCTTTCAGATCTTAAAAGGTATGAGCCTAGCTAGGATCAGCAATTTTAACAGCCACTGATGCTGGCGTTGTTAATGCTTCAAGCGGCGGAGCAAAGTCTGTTAGGTTAATACCGTCTACAGCGCTTTTGTACTCAGCCAAGGTAGGGAAACGACCCAGCATAGACGACAGTACAACTAACGGCGTAGAACCTAATAATGACTCACCTTTTTTCTCAGTGGTATCGGCTACAACACGACCTTGGAACAAACGTGTTGACGTTGCAATAACGGTATCACCAGGTTCAGCTTTCTCTTGGTTACCCATACATAAGTTACAACCAGGACGTTCTAAGTACATAATGTTTTCATACTTAGTACGGGCGGTATTTTTAGGCACAGCATCGTTAAATTCGAAACCAGAATACTTCTGTAGTATTTCCCAGTCACCTTCCGCTTTAAGCTCATCAACAATGTTGTATGTTGGTGGCGCGATAACTAAAGGTACTTTGAATTCAATTTTGCCATTTTGCTTTTCAATATTACGGAACATTTGCGCGATAATTTGCATATCACCTTTATGTACCATACAAGAACCCACAAAAGCTAAATCAACCGTTTTATCCTTGTAGAACGAAACAGGGCGAATAACGTCATGCGTGTAACGCTTAGACACATCGTCGTTATTTACATCTGGATCGGCAATCATAGGCTCGTCAATCAGGTCTAAATCAACAACGACTTCAGCGTAGTATTTAGCATTTTCATCTGGTGTTAATGCTGGTGTTTCGCCAGATTTAATACCAGCAATACGTTGGTCAGCTAAAGCGATTAAACCGTTAAGGGTTTTCGCTGCGTTTTCCATACCTTTGTCGATCATGATTTGGATGCGTTTTTTCGCTAATTCAAGTGAACCAATTAAGGTGTCATCTTGAGAAATACAGATTGAAGCTTTTGCTTTCATTTCTGCAGTCCAATCGGTAAAAGTAAAAGCTTGGTCAGCTAATAAAGTACCAATATGTACTTCAATAACACGGCCTTGGAAAACGTTGTCGCCAAATTGCTTAAGCATTTGCGCTTGCGTTGAATGCACAACGTCACGGAAATCCATGTATTTTTTCATGTGACCTTTAAAAGTCACTTTTACTGACTCAGGGATTGGCATAGACGCTTCACCTGTAGCAAGTGCCAGTGCAACAGTACCTGAGTCGGCACCGAAGGCTACACCTTTTGACATACGCGTATGTGAGTCACCGCCAATGATAATGGCGCGGTCATCAACCGTGATATCATTTAACACTTTGTGAATAACGTCAGTCATTGCATGGTATTCACCTTTCGGGTCACGCGCAGTGATAAGGCCAAAAGCATTCATAAAGCTCATCAGCTTAGGAATATTAGCTTTTGCTTTACTATCCCAAACAGACGCTGTGTGACAACCTGATTGGTAAGCACCGTCTACGATTGGAGAAATAGTTGACGCTGCCATTGCTTCTAGCTCTTGGCATGTCATTGGGCCTGTTGTGTCTTGAGAGCCAACAATATTGACTTTAACACGAACATCAGAGCCTGCATGTAAGGCATTTTTAGAGGTTACACCGACCGCGTTTCTATTGAATATTTTTTCAACTGCCGTTAAGCCTTGACCTTCGATTGACATTTCTTTGGCAAGTGCAAAAACTGCTGGCGCTGTAATACCTAAGGTTTCAGCGGCGAAAGTTTGAAGTTTTTTACCAAAGACAACGGCGTAAGAACCGCCTGCTTTCATAAATTCTACTTTCTGCGGTGTAAACGCTGAAGATACATCAACAAGCTCTTTGTCGCCGTTGTATAGCTTCATCGCTTTAGTATCGATAGTTAATACCGTGCCGGTCGCTACTGAGTAAGCTTGTTCTAGTACAGAATCGCCATTTTCGTCAACAACAGCTTTGCCACTTGCATCGACTTTCTTAACCCAGTTTTTAAGATCAAGACCAATGCCGCCAGTGACATCTACTGTCGTTAAGAAAATGGGAGAAATACCATTAGTACCAGCAACCACAGGGGCAATATTAATAAAAGGTACGTATGGACTGCCTTGTTTACCTGCCAACAGTGCCACGTTGTTAACACCCGACATACGAGATGAACCAACACCCATAGTGCCTTTTTCTGCGATAAGCATGACTTTCGCGCTAGGGTATTTAGTTTGTAATGCTTTTATTTCTTCTTGAGCTTCTGGAGTGCTCATGCATTGGCCGTGCAATTCACGGTCAGCACGAGAGTGAGCCTGATGGCCAGGAGATAATAAATCTGTTGAGATATCACCTTCACCAGCAATATAAGTCACTAGGTCAATTTTTTCTGCTATTTCTGGTAACTTTGTAAAGAACTCAGCTTTTGCATAGCTTTCAAGAATGTCTTTGGCAATGGCATTATTGGCTTTAAATGCTTCTTCAAGACGAGCAGTATCTGCTTCATATAAAAACACTTGGGTTTTTAATACTTCTGCTGCAGGTTTTGCCACTGATAAGTCGTCAGAAAATGCTAAGCTAAGTAGCACTTCTACTGAAGGACCACCTTTCATGTGAGAAAGTAATTCAAAAGCAAAGGCTACTGAGATTTCAGCAACAACAAATTCACCTAGAATGATTTCTTTTAAGAACTTGGCTTTTTCACCCGCGGCACTTGTGGTACCTGGCAAGGTATTATAGATAAAGAAATTAAGTGAATCAGCTCTGTGCTCATTATCTTGATCTTTAATTTGTTCGATAATTTCAGCTAATAACTCAGCACCATCTATAGGCTTAGGTGCTAGTGCTAATTCGTTTTTACGATTTTCAATCTCTGCTATATATTCTAGATACAGGCTCATTAAATTCTCTCTTCTTTAGCGATATTATTGCTAATAACATTTGTTAATCATTGTTATTAGCAGGACAAATTATACCCCCTAGTTTACCTGATTTTATGCTGACTACGAATCATTAGATTAAATAAGCATTATTCATCACTGTTATAGTTAATAGAAGATATAGTTATATTGCTTATGTTGGTGTTGTTATTAGTTATTATCCGTTGTTAGCAGGATAAAAAAGCACGGCAATTGTATTACTTAGTAGAAAAGTCTAATTTGCTAGCGGCTGATAATTTCCTATATTAGAGGTTAGTTATAGTAAGCATCTATTGACGCTGTTTAATTTTGACCTAACCATCAATAGATAGAACATCAATAGATAAACATTAAATTTTAATCTCAGATACTTAACAACGCTGTGCTAGCCTTGATAATCAAATTATCGAGTCCAACCAAAAGTCATATTAAGTATCACTTATCTTATTAGGTGAATATCGTGCTTCAAGAATATCGCAACCATATAGCAGAACGTGCCGCTGAAGGTCTTGTACCTAAAGCGTTAGATGCGGAACAAACCGCAGCATTAGTCGAATTAATTAAAAATCCACCCACAGGTGAAACCGCATTTCTTATCGACTTATTAACCAATCATATACCTGCGGGTGTTGATGACGCGGCTTATGTCAAGGCCGGTTTTTTAGCGGCGGTTACTCGCGGTGAAGTCACGTCAGCAATTTTAAGCCCTGAACAAGCAACACAATTATTAGGCACCATGTTGGGCGGTTATAATATTCAACCCCTGATTGAGCTGTTAGACCATGATAAATTGTCGGCCACTGCGGCGAAAGGTTTATCCCATACCTTGTTAATGTTTGATGCATTTCATGACGTGCAAGAAAAAGCTGAAGCGGGCAATGCGGCGGCCAAGCAAGTGATGCAGTCTTGGGCTGATGCCGAATGGTTTACCAGTAAAGAAAAAGTAGCGGAAAAAATTACCGTTAAAGTTTTTAAAGTCACCGGTGAAACTAACACCGACGATTTGTCGCCGGCACCTGATGCTTGGTCTCGCCCTGACATTCCATTACACGCTAAAGCCATGCTTAAAATTGAGCGTGAAGGTATTACACCTGACGAAGATGGCGTGGTGGGTCCTATTGCGCAACTGGCAGAAATGCAAAAAGACGGCATTCCACTGGCTTATGTCGGTGATGTTGTCGGTACGGGCTCTTCACGTAAGTCGGCCGCCAACTCAGTGCTCTGGTTTATGGGCGACGATATCGCCTATATTCCAAACAAGCGCAGTGGTGGTGTTTGTTTAGGCGGTAAAATTGCCCCTATTTTCTATAACACCATGGAAGACTCAGGTGCCTTGCCGATTGAATTAGACGTGCAAAAAATGCATATGGGTGATGTGATAGACATTTATCCTTATGAAGGCGTAGTTAAAAATGCCGCTGGCGAGGTGATTTCACAATTTACATTAAGCGCAGTATTGTTAGATGAAGTGCGCGCTGGTGGGCGTATTCCTTTGATTATCGGTCGTGGTTTAACCGGCCGTGCGCGTGAAGCATTAGGTTTGGAAATAACAGATTTATTTGCCACACCCGTTGACCCTGCTGTTTCGACTAAAGGTTATACTTTAGCGCAGAAAATGGTTGGCAAAGCGTGTGGTGTTACTGGTGTTCGCGCGGGTCAATACTGTGAGCCTAAAATGACGACCGTAGGCTCGCAAGATACTACTGGGCCAATGACCCGTGATGAATTAAAAGATTTAGCCTGTTTGGGCTTTGCTGCCGATTTAACCATGCAGTCTTTTTGTCATACCTCGGCTTACCCTAAACCGGTTGATGTGGTGACTCATCACACCTTACCTGATTTTATGATGAATCGTGGTGGTGTCTCGCTTCGCCCGGGTGACGGCGTTATTCACTCGTGGTTAAACCGTATGTTGCTACCTGATACTGTCGGTACAGGTGGTGATTCTCATACCCGTTTCCCCTTAGGTATTTCATTTCCTGCCGGCTCTGGCTTAGTGGCATTTGCGGCGGCAACCGGTGTTATGCCATTGGATATGCCTGAGTCAGTTTTAGTGCGTTTTAAAGGTGAAATGCAACCTGGTATTACCTTACGTGACTTAGTGCACGCCATTCCTTATTACGGTATTAAAAAGGGGTTATTAACCGTTGCAAAAGCCGGTAAAATTAATGAATTCTCTGGTCGCGTTTTAGAAATTGAAGGGCTTAAAGGCTTATCGGTTGAGCAAGCCTTTGAATTGTCAGATGCCTCAGCTGAGCGTTCAGCGGGTGGTTGTTCTATCAAGCTAGAAGAGGCAGCGGTTAGCGAGTATTTAAACTCTAATATTGTGATGTTAAAGTGGATGATCAGTGAAGGTTATGGTGATGTTCGCACCATTACGCGTCGTATTAAAGGCATGGAAGCTTGGTTAGCTAATCCTTCATTAATGGCAGCAGATAGTGATGCTGAATATGCGCACATTATTGACATTGATTTAGCCGATATTAAAGAGCCTATTGTATGTTGTCCCAATGATCCTGATGATGCGAGATTATTATCAGAAGTGGCGGGAGTTGTCATTGATGAAGTTTTCATCGGCTCATGTATGACCAACATTGGCCATTTTCGCGCGGCAGGTAAACTGATTGAGAAATTTGGCAAAACCTTACCGACCCGTTTATGGGTGGCTCCGCCAACGAAAATGGATAGAGACCAACTTACGGCTGAAGGTTACTATAGTATTTATGGTAAAGCCGGCGCACGGATGGAAACGCCAGGTTGCTCACTGTGTATGGGTAACCAAGCACGGGTTGAAGAAAAATCAACTGTGCTTTCAACCTCGACACGTAACTTCCCTAACCGTTTAGGTAATGGCGCTAATGTTTATTTAACCTCGGCAGAATTAGCCGGTGTGGGGGCAATTTTAGGTAAGCTACCTTCGGTTGAAGAGTACATGCAATACGCGTCACAAATTGATGCAACAGCTGCTGATACTTATCGTTACTTGAACTTTCATCAAATGGAAAGTTATACGAGTAAAGCCGATAAAGTTATTTTACAAGTAGAAGCCTAATTTGATACCTGCTTGTGATATCAATAAATAATGGCGTGAGCAGTGCTTATCTCGTACTCGTGCCAATATAAGTAATACCAATTTTATTAATTAGGTGGTCTACTTTATACGCAGGGAAAATGGCCAAATATAAGGCATTTATTTTAATAACTAGTTGTTCTAATTATTAAATAAATAACGCAGTAGTGGGTTATTTTAACCAGTAAAAATGATCAGATAATTAGTGAGATTGGTATAAGCTAGGCTCTGCGCTTTTACTGAGTTATTTCACCCATAGCTTATATCTCATAGCTTATACCTCATAGTAAAAAGCCAATGCAAACCCCTGTTGATGATTATAATCAACAGGTTTTTTTTTATTGATAGCTTAAGTTGATCAGTTGATAGATTTATCGCTAATCTAGGGTCTTTTTAAAGCGCAGTACCGCTGCCATTAAGCCTAGCAGGGTAAAGCCCATTAGCCATAACATGTCAAAAGTCATATCTACTACTGCAACATCACGTAAAACTACCCCGCGAATTAATCGAATGAAGTGCGTGGCAGGTAAACCCTCAGCGATATATTGCGCTACTTCTGGCATACCTTCGTAAGGAAACATAAAGCCGGATAATAATATCGAAGGCAGTAAAATAAATACTGTCATTTGCATCGATTGCAGTTGGTTTTTTGCCAAGGTAGAAATAACTAATCCTAACACCAAGCTAGCGCAAATAAAGAGTAAAGTGGCGAAGGTTAATTGCCATAAACTGCCATTAATAGGCACGTTAAAAAAGAAATGTCCTAAGCCTAAAATAATGCTCACTTGAATAGCGCCAATAAAAATATAAGGAAATATTTTCCCTATCATGAGCTCAATCGAGGCTAAGGGTGTGGTAATTAATAGCTCCATATTACCGCGCTCTCGCTCTCGTACAATCGCGGCTGAGGTGAACATGATCATGGTCATGGTGAGTATAATCGCCACCAAACCAGGCACAGTATTGACCACACTACGTTGTTCAGGATTATATAATAAAGTGACTTCAAAGGTCGGGACATTACGATTCACCGGCTTGTCTAATAACTCGGCTAAGGGCATGTTGCGTAAACTTTTTATGCTGCTAGCAATTGCGGTGTCAGCGCCATCAACTAACCACTGCGCAATAGGGCGGCTGGTTTCTTCATCGCTTGCGGGGGGTAATCCAAAGCCAATGCTAGTATGGCGAACTAAGCGCTGAGCAACATCTTTGGGGATAATTAATACCGCCCGCACATCGCCTCGGTCAATGGCGGCTTGCGCTTGGGGTAACGAATGATAATGGCGGATAAAATTAACCATACTCGTCGCGGCAACGGTTTGTTGTAAGACACGACTTAAGGCAGTTTGGCTTTGATCGACTATGCCGGCGGGGATATGGCGAATATTGGTATTAATGGCAAAAGCAAATAATAACAATTGCACTAAAGGGATCATGATCACCATGCCAAAGGTCATTCGATCACGTCTAAGTTGAATTAATTCTTTGATAACAATGGCTTGAATTCTCAATAAGGATATCATAACTGAGCCTTACTGACCTGTGATGCTGGCATAAGCTTGTTGCTAGTTGATAAGACAAAAACATCTTCAAGACTGGCTCTGACGATGTTGAGTTCTGCCTTGCTAGACATAATACGGATATGCTTTAAAAAGGCGATAGGGTCAACAATGCTTTTATTGATTAATACCCGTAAATGAGCGCCAATCTGTGATGCAGAAACTACCTCAGGTAAGGCGATTAATTGTTGTTTTAGTTGCCTAAGATTGTCGGTTGATATTTCAATCACATTAGCCGGCATGTCAGCCATTAATTGTGCTGGTGAATCATCAGCGCGTTTAATGCCATTGTCTAAAATAGCTAATTTATGGCAGCGTTCAGCTTCATCCATATAATGGGTTGATACTAAAATAGTGATGCCTTGATCGCATAAATCAAATAACTGCTCCCAAAATTCACGACGATTTTCAGGGTCTACCGCAGATGTTGGTTCATCTAAAAATAATAATTTAGGTTTATGCATTACCGCACACGCCAGTGCTAAGCGTTGTTTTTGTCCGCCACTTAAGCTGCCGGCTAATTGCTTTTTAAGTTTTTCTAATTGATAAATACTGATGAGTTCATCGAGGCGAGCTTTTTGTTCTTTGGGGGGTAAACCGTAAACGCGAGCAATAAACTGCATGTTTTCCTTGATGGTTAAATCATCATACAAAGAAAATTTTTGTGTCATGTAGCCTATTTGTCGACGTAAGCTTTCGGTATCTTTAGGTAAATGACAACCTAAGACGTTAACTGTGCCAGCACTAGGTTTCAATAAACCGGTAAATAAACGAATCGCGGTGGTTTTTCCTGAGCCATTGGGGCCAAGAAAGCCATAAATACGTTGCTTTTCTACCTGTAAATTCAATGAAGAAACCGCGGTCACAGAGCCAAATTTATGGGTTAAATTATTGGCATCAATCGCTAACTCAGCCATTAGCGCTCACTTAGGGAGGTTTTTTGTCGTGAAACTTTACTGGGTAAGACTACTTGTGCAGGAATGCCACTAGGTAAATCAGCGGCGTTGTCAGGCAGTATAATTTCAGCCAAGTACATTAAGTTAGCGCGCTCGGCTTGATTAAGTGCGTAATAGGGAGTGAATGCTGGCTCGGTAGCTACCCAGCGAACGTGACCCAGTAGCGGTTGCGCTAAACCGTCAACGTAGACAGATAATTCATCACCAATATGGACATGAACGCGGTAAGGCTCAGGAATATAAACGCGCGCAAAAGGTGCTTTACCCGCAAGCACAACAGCCACTGGGCTACCTACAGTGACGCGCTCACCTAAGTTCCACGGTAAGTTATCTAAAATACCATCACGTTTTGCGGTAATGGTTAAATTACTGAGATTTTTTTGTTCGCTGGTTAACATCGCAATATTACTTGCTAACACAGCTTCAGCAATGGCTAAATCTTCAATGCGGGTACCATTAACTAATTGTCGTAATTGCTCTTTGGCACTGTTAAGCCTAGCTAAACTTTCATCGCGCAACGCTAGATCATTATCAAGCGTCGCTTGACTGGTTAAATTAGACTTTATCAGGCTTTGTGTTCTGGTGTAATTTGCCTTACTTTGTATTAATGCCGCTTTAGCGCCAGCCACATTAGCTTGTGCCGCAGCAACTTCTTCTGCACGAGCACCATTATGCGCTTTGTTTAAATTTGCTTGTGCTTGTTGCACCTGTGCTTGTGCTTTGGCAACTAACGCTTTTTGTAAGTCATCATCAAGCTTTACCAGTATCATGCCTTTAGTGACCTGACTACCTGCGCTAACAGGTAAGTCGGTGATCACTTCACTAACGGTGGCGGTATGAGCAATGCGGTCGCGTTCTAATGTGCCTAATGCGACATTTTTTCGATCGTTGTTACATGCGATTAAAAGTAAAAAAACAAAACTGACTAGTATTTTATTAGACATGGCTATTATCTTCCTGAAACAGCTGATAAATTTGGTGATGGATATTTAGTCTACGCCGTAACCTGCTAAGTTTAAGGACTTATTGTTTAAGGATTTATTTCGGAGCTACTTTTAAGTGTAACTGTGATTAAAAATTGTGCACCATAAAAATTTGGTTTGATTTTTACTGGCTGTGAAAAGTTTTGTTTGGGGGGGAATTCGATTGTGACAGCTAAGTTGATAAAATTACCTAGCTTGCTATCTACCTAGCTTATTTCTTATTTAGTTTAATCCTTAGTTAGCGCTTAGTTAGCAATTAGATAGCCTAGTTTTTACCTAGTTTAGCTTTGACTTTTTTCATGTGCTCGCGAAAGCTTTTATCAAATTTTGACTCCCCACAGCTAAAAAACTGTGTTGATGAGCCTTCGCCTAGGCCGTAGGCGCTCAAATCCTGAGTTATCGAGCATCTGCCGTCATCACCCTTGGTAATGGCTATACCTGCGCCCATATTTTTAGTATTTTTTTCACGTGTTTGTGCTTCATCTTTTAACGGTACTGAATGAGGCACCGTCTTTACGTCGGTATTAAAGATAGAAGGCGGTTGCTCGCTTTGATAAGGATTATCGGTATTGGACACTGAATTTTGATTAAGTTTACTGCGCAGCCTTTGTAATTGCATGAAACTATCTAGCTTGCTTCTCGTTGGCTCTGGTAACGGCTTTGGTTGTGACGTTTTAGGCCGCGCTTTAGGTAATTCGCTTACCTTGCTTATTGTATCGTTAAAGGGTTTTTTGAGTGCTTTATCGAGTGTTTTATCAAGTGCTTTATCGATAAATTTTTCTGTGTTTTTAGGTTTTGATGCCTGTTTCGTTTTCGAATTTTTATGGTCTTTTTTTACCGTAGGCAGGTCTTCAATGGGTATTTCTTTTGCTAGCGGTTTTGTTTTAATGGCCTTTAGCTCGGTTTTGTCTAACTTGGGTGCATAATAGATGAAGCTTTTTATTGGCGCATGCTTCGAGGGTGATTTTACTATTTTTTGTTGGCCGGGCTGGGTTACGAACATAACGAAAAGTATTAAGCTATGCACAATTAGCGATAATAAAACGGCGGTGAAAGTTCCTTTTTTCACAAGGATATAACGATCAGATAAATAGACAGGTAATTTATAGACGTTGTAACCCAATTTAAGTTCAATGGTCATTTACCCGAGTGACTGGTTTCTAATATAGGGGCTAGGTGTATTCGATTGAACCATAGATGATAAAAAATATCATTGCTAGCACATGTGTTTTAGCTCATGGCAGCTTTACCAAAGAGATATAGTCGTCTATAGCACTCATCTGTACTAATTATACTGAGTTGAGGTTGGTTGAATTACCATTTTTAATGTGAGGATAAAAAATAGTAAACAAGTGCGCGTAATCTCGTGTTAAAAACTATGATTTTGCTACAATTAAGCTGCGACAGCAATTCGCTAAACATCGTAAAGCTAAGCTGTAGATTTTCTTGAAAACATGGTGACTATTTTATTAATAGCACTGGTGTTTTAAGCCTAATGTTAAGCCTAATGTTAAGCACTGCTGCTGGCGCAAAGTAACAATTATCCGTCTTAATACTAAATTGGCTTTAATTATTCTCGCTAAGTGGCCAGTGATATAATCCGTTTGGTATAAATAGGGCTTTCCCAAAGATTTTTCAAAATGAGGTATGTATGGAATATCAATTTATAAACGATCCAATAACCGGTGGCGCCATAGCTAAGTTTTCACTTGAGCATGAAGTTATCGGACCTTGGTTAGAGGTTGAAGTGGGTGCTGACCCGGTAAAGTTGGCAAATTTATTATCTGCAATTTCCGAGATTGAACAAGAGAAAAAATTGGAGATCACCATAACGGGTAGTGAATATACCGTGGTTTTTAATCGTGGCGATGTCACAGTGCAAACCAATGCCAGTATGAATGGGGTTGAGGTCTTGCCAGAGGATCTGATGGAAGAAGACATTGATTTTGATCAACATGACTCATCGTCTTGTGGGCGTGAAGATTTTCGTGAGATATTATTGTCTTGGGCAAAGTTTCTTAATAAATAGTTATCACTTAGCCTGGTTGACTTATCAGGCTAAGTTATTATTACTATCTTATTAAGAGAGTTATTATTATCTTATTAAGAGAGTAATAATCAAGATATAAACGTCCTTGGCATAGCCTTTATTAAGCTTTTATTGAGAATTTATTGAGAATTGATGATGAACTCTGCGCTTGAAAATAACCACAAAAAAAACCAACGCATGATCCCACTACGCTTCGTAGTAGCCCCCATCGCTATCATTTTAGTCGCTGTTATCGGCTTAATTATTTTTACGGTTTTGTCACCTAAACCGGCGAAAAAACCTGTCATTATTAAAGCGCCGCTGGTGGAAGTTAAAAATATTGCCAGACAAGATGTTGGTTTTGTTATTGCCAGCCAAGGTAGTGTTTTACCTAGCACACAAACCCAGCTAATTTCGGAGGTTTCTGGACAAATAACCTTCGTCAACGAGAAGTTTAATATTGGTGGGTTTTTTACTCAAGGTGAAGTGTTATTGAGTATTGATGACATTAATTACCAAGTGGCATTATTACAAGCACAGTCGCAATTAGATGCCGCTAAAGCGCTGTTGATTGAAGAGCAAGCGAAAAAAGATCAGGCAGAAGAGCAATGGTTGTTAACCAAAAGAGCTTTGTCTGAAGCGCCAGTACTTGCCTTACGCTTACCGCAATTACAAAAAGCGAAAGCTGATATCAAAGCAGCAAAAGCTAATGTTATTGGTGCAGAAGTCAAGCTAGCGCGTACTAAAATAATCATACCTTATGATGCAATAGTAAAAGAAAAACAAGTAGATATAGGTCAATATGTCTCTATGGGCTCGGCTTTAACAACCATATTTGCCGTTGATTATGCTGAAGTTAGGTTACCCATCAAGCCGCGTGATGTCGGCTTTTTGAATTTACCAAAAATTAATGCTCAGCAAAGCAGTCGCTCAACCGTGGATATTTACACTAAAGTTAATGGCATTGAGCATCGTTGGGCGTCAAACTTAACGCGTTATGAAGGCGAAGTGGACAGTCGAAGTCGTGTGCATTATGTCATTGCTCAAATTGACGACCCCTATAGTGTTTTATCATCGAGTAAACACCAAGAGCTGCGCATTGGCAGTTTTGTTAATGCCAAAATTTCAGGCAAAGAAGTTAAAGATATTGTCACTATCCCCCGTGATGCCTTACATGGCGCCAATAGAGTTTACTTAGTAGACAAAGACAATAAACTGCATATTCAAGAAATTAATATCTTACGCAACGATGCTACTTATGTTTATAGCCATGACAGCTTTGGCGCCGGCTTTCGATTGGTTACCACTCAAATGCAAGCGCCTGTCGAGGGCATGGCGCTACGTGTATTAGGAGAGCTAAAAGATACCCAAAAAGCCCCAAGCGAAGATAGCGTTACCAAGGTGGAAGGTGACGACGAATGAGCGAGTTGACTCAAGCCCATAACGACGAAAAACACACAGGTATTATTGCTTGGTTTGCGCACAATAGTGTCGCGGCTAATCTCTTGATGGTGTTTATTTTAGTGGCAGGCTACTTTTCTTATCAGGGCATTAATAAAAAAATGTTTCCTGAGTTTAACGCTAATAGTATTCAGGTCATGGTGCCTCATTTAGGTGCCGCACCAGAAGAAGTTGAACAATCAGTCATTTTAAAAGTTGAAGAAGCATTAGAAGATATTGAAGGTATAAAGCGTATTACAGCAACGGCTAGAGAAGGTGTGGGTATTGTCACTATTGAATTGCAATCAGGCTATTCAATGTCAGAAAAACTTGATGAAGTGCAAATGCAAGTTGACGCCATTACCACTTTCCCCGAGCAAGCTGAAAAACCGATAGTCACGAAACAAGAGTTCAAAGGTCAGGTGATGTGGTTGTCGGTTAGCGGCTCAATGGAGCGACGCGCCCGACAAGTGATGGCGCAAAATATTCGTGATGAAATCATGGCATTGCCCAGTGTGAACAGTGCTGAAATTGTTGGCAACCGTGACTATGAAATTAGCATTGAAGTGTCTGAAGAAAAACTACAAGAGTACCAACTGACCTTTGACGACATTACTCAGGCGGTGCGTCTTTCATCGTTAGACATGCCCGGAGGCACAATTAAAGCGCGCGGTGGTGATATTTTGCTGCGCACAGAAGGTCAAGCCTACACAGGACATGAATATGGCGACTTAGTGTTGCGTACTGATGTTGATGGTACGCGCTTAGTGCTGTCAGACATTGCTAACATTAACGATGGCTTTGTTGAGCAAGCAGACTTTGCCACCTTTGATGATGAAAACACGTCAAGCATTATGGTGCAGTCAACCGGTGATCAAAATGATTTAGAGATTGCTGCCCAAGTGCGAGGCTACGTTGATGAAAAAAATCAGCAATTACCTAAAGGCGCGAGATTAACCGTTTGGGGAGATAGCTCATATTATCTGTCTGAGCGCTTAGACATGATGATTGACAATATGTTGATTGGGGCGTTTTTAGTCTTTATCGTGTTAACACTGTTTTTAAGAATAAAAATCGCTTTTTGGGTGATGTTAGGCATTCCCATTAGCTTTTTTGGTGCCTTGTTAATGATGCCATTATTAGGTGAATGGTCGGTATCAATTAACATGCTGAGCTTATTCGCCTTTATCATGGTACTGGGGATTGTGGTAGACGATGCCATTGTGATTGGTGAAAGTGCTTATGCCGAAATTGAGAAATATGGCCATTCTCGCGATAATATTATTCGCGGCACCATGCGTGTAGCCATGCCAGCAACTTTTGGTGTGCTTACCACCATAGCGGCATTTACACCGTTATTGTTTATTGATGCCACTTTTGCCGCCTTTTTCCGTTCTATTTCTATTGTGGTGAGTTTTTGCTTAATATTTTCACTGATTGAATCAAAGTGGATATTGCCAGCCCATTTATCGCACATGAAATATGTCCCGTTAAGTGCTGAAAATTCAAATTTTCTTGAGCGTTTTCAAATGCGTTTCAAGGAAAAACTTGAAAACTTTATTCATACTGTTTATCAGCCTTTTCTTGAAAAGGCCTTAATTGCCCGCTACAACACCATGGCAATATTTGTGGCAATTTTAATCTTGTCGATTAGCCTTATTACCGGAGCGTTTGTTAAATTAGAAGTGTTCCCTAATATTCCAAGCGACTTTATTCAAGGTAATCTTATTATGGTGGACGGCTCTCCTGCGCATCAACGTAATAAAGCGATAGCACAAGTAGAGAAAGCCGTTAAGACCATTTCGAAACAAAATAAGTATAATGGCGTAAGTTTTATTAAGCATAAAATGATCTTCACTAACGGTAATACCGTTGCCAATGTATTGTTAGAATTAGTCAAACCCGATCAACGTGAGCTCGACGCTTATCAAATAGAGAAACTTTGGCGTGATGAAATTGGTGAAATTCCAGGCGCTAAAGAGCTACGCTTTTTTGCGGGCACTAATGCCGGCGGCGGTGCTGCGATTGAATTTCAGCTAACCGGTCAAAATGACATTGAACTTGAAGCGGCAGCTGAGGCTATTCAGGCGCAACTGAATAGTTATGATGGTGTTTACGATGTCCGACATTCTTTTAGCCGAGGCAGCCAAGAAATTAAACTTAGTATCAAGCCAGAAGCAGAAGTACTGGGCTTAACCTTGTCTAACTTAGCCAAACAAGTCAGGCAAGCCTTTTATGGTGATGAAGCACAGCGTATTCAACGTGGCCGTGATGAGTTGAAAGTCATGGTGCGTTATCCTGAAGCTAGCCGTTTATCGGTATCTGATCTAGAAGATATGTGGATTAGGACACCTCAAGGTGAAAAAGTGCCATTTTATCAAGTGGCTGATATTGAAATAGGCCAAGGTTTTTCCACGATTACTCGGATTAACCAGAAGCGTTCAATCACCATTTCAGCTGATATTGACAGCGATAAGGTTGAATCAAGAAAAGTGGTCAGTGAAATGAATGATGATTATATTCCTGAAATTTTAGCGGACTATCCCAGTGTGGAATATGGTGTTGAAGGGGCGAGTAAAGATCAAGCTGATTTCTTATCTCAACTCGGCTTTGCTGCCATTGGTGCGATGTTTTTGATTTATGGCTTAATCGCTATTCCAACTAAATCATATAGCCAACCCTTGGTGATTATGTCGGTCATTCCTTTTGGTATTATCGGTGCCATTATCGGCCATTGGTTGCTGGGTCGAACGATCAACATGATGTCGATGTTTGGCTTTATTGCTTTAACGGGGGTTGTGGTTAACGACAGTTTAATCATGGTCGACTTTATCAATAAAGCGAAAGGGTCGGGTATGCGAATGTTCGACATTGTGAGTCAAGCGGGTACTCAACGATTTAGGGCGATATTACTCACCTCACTGACCACTTTTTTTGGTGTTTTCCCATTATATTTTGAACAAAGCTTACAAGCCCAGTTTATTATACCGATGGCGATTTCATTAGGTTTTGGTATTGTTTTTGCGACTGTGATCACACTGTTTTTGATCCCAGCGCTTTATTTGATTAAAGAAGATATCGCTAATCTCTTTAGAAAACGACCAGAGTTCGGGGTTGAAACAACACCGAATTAAGAGTTTTTAGCGATAAGTTTAAAGCTGTCAGCTGTCAGATACTGCCAACTTGCAGTTGGTGTTTATTTTTACTGACAGCTTTTTTAGTTCTAAGTTTAAAGCTGTCAGCTGTCAGATAATGCCAACATGCAGTGGTGTTTATTTTTACTGACAGCTCATAACTTCAAACTGACAACTACTTTTAGCGATAAGTTTAAAGCTGTCAGCTGTCAGACAATGCCAACTTGCCGTTGATGTTTATTTTTACTGACAGCTTATAACTTCAAACTGATAGCTTCTTTTATTTACCAACCCATCGCACTAAGCCAACTGATAATAGCTTTGGTTAAGGTTTGTTTCGCATAGTAACCCGTGGCTTGATTACTTAATTGTCTTTGTCGGTAATATATTTTCATGGCTCTTTGGGCAAAATCTTTTCTCATTTTTGCGCTGGCCAGTACTAAACGGTGATCGCGCTGCAAATATAAATCGAGTACAGGATAATCGCTTAACGCGAGTTGTTGAGCAATTTTATCGTTTTCGGGCAAGGTCGGCATATAACTACTGAGCATTACTAAAGCACTGGGTTCGGCCACCAATGCTTGTTGATAGATATTCAGTAATACGGCGCTATGATTGCCTTCTGCTACCACAATAATGACGCCTGGGTAGCTTTTCGCTTTTGTAATGACTGCTTGCATAACATCAGCAAATTTTTTCTCATAGTTTGTTAAGGTCTCAATATCTTCAGTGCTACGCTCTTGCGCCGTGAAGGCTTGTGAAGGGTAGCTTTGCGGTTTATGCGGGGGATGCAAGGTAATTGTGGTCCAGCCATGTTGTGGCATATTGCTACTTAGCTGATTGAGTGCATTAGGTGTTGCTATGCTTTGTTGCCAATCAGGAATTAACACCATCACGCCTTTATTAATTGCCGTGGTGTGTTCATTAATGACCGTAAGGTAGCTGTCAGTACCTACCAGTAATGGCACTATTTTTTCTTGCGCTAAGTAGTGTTTAATATCTTGCTGCTGCTGCTCAAAAGCATCAACAGGTGCCTTGATCATGACTTTATTTTGCTGGCTATCTTCTGTGGACTTTGTTGGCGCAGTGCTAGCTTCAGTGTGAGTGTCAGCTTCAGTGCTTTTTGGTGCCGTTGAGCTCGTGTTATCCGTTTGCTTTTTAGGCTCAGCAGTCTCCATTGCCCATGAATGCGCGCTGTTAACTAATAGACTTAAGGTCGTTAACGCGATGAATAAAAATAGTGGGCGTATGTTTAAGCGCATAAAAAGCAAACTTCCTCAAATGGGTGACTGAGCAATAACTGCACATTGAGTATCAGTAACTGATGGTCGATAACGGATCATTAATAACGGATTATTAAGCGCGACAAAACCGGCTCTAGTGATATTATCGACGCTAGTGGGGCTTTCTTTAATTAGCTTTTAACTAGCTCTCGCCGCTCTTGGTGTTAATCAAACGGACAGGCTTTTGAAAATGTTAAGGTTTGCGCTGTCACTGGATGGCTTATTTGTAGCATTTGGGCATGCAATTGTAAACGGCTACTCATCGCCAAGGCTTGCTCGTGGGCATAAAGTCGATCACCGAGTATTGGGTGGCCAAGCCACAGCATATGCACGCGCAACTGGTGAGAGCGTCCTGTTATGGGTGTCAGCTCAACTAAGGTGCTAGTTTGACCATCAATATCTTGGCGATAACTTAATACCTTATAATGCGTTAATGCCGCTTTACCTTGTTGATGATCTATTTTTTGTTTTGGTCTATTTGGCCAATCACCCATTAGGGGTTGCTCAACAGAGCCTTGCGCTTTTTCAATCTTACCAAAGACCCGAGCAATATAGCTTTTTTGCGTTAAGCGTTTTTCAAACTGGCGACTAATAGCCACATGCGCAGGTTTATTAAGTGCCATCACCATAATACCCGATGTCGCCATGTCTAATCGATGCACAATAGTTGCCGTGGGCAATACTTTGTGCACTCTACTTTCTAAACAGTCTTGATGCTCAGGTAAACGGCCAGATACGGTCAATAAACCACTGGATTTATTGACGACCACAATATCATTGTCGTGATAAATAATATCAAGGTAGGGGCGCATTTGAGGCTGATAAATAAAGTCAGGGTTAGCAGCCATTTTATTGTTTTCCTTTTAAACGCTTGTACTGTTGAAGGTTGTACTTTTTGATGTTGGTAAGCTAGCCATCAGGTGACAGAATATGCCCAGCCTGATGGCTTTTATCAAGAGCTTTTAGTGTTTAGCTTTTAGTCTGTATTGACTTAGTTGCTGACCACAATTAAACGTACCGCTTCAAATTGAATTTTGGCTTTTTCAATATATTCAGCCAAAGCCTTTTTTTGCATAAGAATAAAGTCAATTTCTTGCTGACGCACACTTGGGTTGATCGCTTTTAGCGCGGTTAAGCGTTGATGCTCTTCATCCATAGCTAGGTGCATAGCTTTCAGCGCTTTTTGTTGAATCGAATCAACTTGCTGCTCGGCATGGTCTTCTGCTTTGGCGACTAACGGAGCCACTTGGCTTCTAAGTGCCTTAACTAACTGCAATGCCACTTGCTTTTTAACCGGTGATAATTGTTGATCTAATACGGTTTCGCTAACTTTATCAGCAAGGTTATTGCCATTTTTGTCGACTAATATCCGAATAGGTGTAGTGGGTAAATAACGCCCTAGTTGTAAATTGCTCGGTGCGATGGCGGCTAAGGTAAATATGCACTCTAAGAAAAATGTGCCGGTAGGTAGTGCGGGATTTTTCAAAACACCAATACTAGCGTTACCAATTTCATCACAAAGTACCAGTTCCATCGCGCCGCGCACCATAGGATGATCCCAAGTGATCAGCTGATAATTTTCAACCGCTAAGGCGGTGTCACGATTAAAGGTAATGGTGGTGCCGTCTTCAGGTAAGCACGGAAAGTTGGCACATAACATATGTTCAGAAGGCTGCAGGGCAATGGCGTTATCGGCTTTATCATCTTGTTGAATACCAAAAACGTCTAACAGCTGAAACATAAATTGTGGTAAATGAATTTGCTGATCTAGTTGTGCTATTTTCTTCACTAAAGCATGCGCTTTACCTTGGCCAGAAGAATGTAACTCAAGCAGTTTATCACGACCGGTTTCTAAATCTTGTTTGATGGTCAGATGCTTTTCATGGCTTTGCTCAATCAAGTTTTGTGCTTCGCTAGAGTCCCAGTTGGCACTAAGCGCCAGCTCAAATAAGCTTTCACCAAAGGCTTTAAACACCGAGTGACCCGTAATACAGGTATGTTCAAAGGCGTTCAACGCTTGTGTATACCAATTAAACAGTAAGCTCTGCGCTGACTCTTCAAAGTAGGGTACATGGATACGAATAATTTCTGTTTGGCCGATACGGTCTAAACGCCCGATACGTTGTTCAAGTAAATCAGGGTTAAGTGGTAAATCAAATAACACTAAATGATGAGCAAATTGGAAGTTACGTCCTTCACTACCAATTTCAGAACACAGTAGCACTTGGGCGCTATCTTCATCTTGAGCAAAATAAGCGGCCGCACGGTCGCGTTCAAAAATACTTAAGCCTTGATGAAATACTGCTGCACGCATACCTTCTTTAACACGTAAGGCGTTTTCCAAGTCGATTGCTGTTTGCGCATGTGCACAAATCACCACCACTTTTTCTTTTTTCAACGACTGTAATAGTGCGATTAAATAGTCAACACGTGGGTCAATATCAACCCAGTCTTCATGGCTATCTAAGCTGAACAATATTTCGGGCGTAAACAAGAGTTTTGCTTGTGCTTGCGACTTTAAATCTTCAGTTGTGCCCGACAATAATAGTTCATTGATCGAGTCTTGATAGGCTTCTGGCATCACCAGTGGCGTGGCATGTAATTCACGACCCGGAAAACCTTTAATGGTGTTGCGACTATTACGAAATAATATACGGCCAGTGCCATGACGGTCTAAAAGCTGGTCAAGAATGTGCTGGCGAGCATTTTTTTTAGCTGCTTCTTCCAGATGATTTATCGCTGCGATATGTGCGCTAACGTCAGCTTCGTGCAATAAGTTGGTCAAGGTGGTTATTTGTTCAGTCGCTAATGGCTCATCGGTAACCAAAGTATTGGCCGCATTGGCGACTTCGGTATAATGCAGCTCTTCTTCGGTGAATTTTTGATAGTCGAAAAAGCGATCAGGATCAAGTAAACGCAAACGGGCAAAGTGACCTTCATGGCCTAATTGATCGGGTGTTGCTGTTAACAATAACACCCCAGGAATAGTTTGCGCTAACTGTTCAATACATTGGTATTCAATGCTGACATTATCTTGCTGCCAGTTTAAATGGTGCGCCTCATCAACCACCATCAAGTCCCATTCTTCATCCATAATAGCTTCATACCAACGTGGGTTTTTGGTAATAAAACCAAGATTGACCAACACCAGTTGTTCAGAACTAAAGGGATTTTCATCTTCGCTGTTAGCGGTGATTTCTTCACAGCGACTTTCATCAAAAATACTAAACGACAAATTAAAGCGGCGTAACATTTCAACCAACCATTGATGCATCAATGACTCAGGTACTATGATCAGCACACGTTTAGCGCGCCCTGTAACCAATTGTTGATGAATAATCAAACCCGCTTCGATGGTTTTACCTAAGCCGACTTCATCGGCTAATAAAACGCGTGGCGCAAAACGACTACCAACTTCTTCGGCAATATATAATTGGTGTGGGATCAAGCTCACACGGCCACCGCTAAGGCCGGTTAAATCAGATTGTTGTTGGCTAAATTGATGCTGTAAGCAATCTTTGCGTAAGCGAAACCAATCTAGGCGATCAATTTGGCCGTTCAGTAGACGGTCATGAGGTTTATTGAATTTAATGAAATGATCAATCATCATTTCTTTTAACGAGCAGGCTTCACCTGTGTCTTGTCGAGTACCAAAATAAGTCAGTAAGTTTTTGTCTTCTTGAGAAGATTCGACATTAAGTGACCAGCCTTCATGGCTTGGAATACTATCGCCAGTATTAAAAATGACTCGCGTTAGAGGGGCATTATCTATGGCGTATTGTCTTGCATCCCCTGTAGCCGTAAACACGATAGTAACAAAACGACCTTCGACCGCGGTAACCGTACCTAGTCCTTGATCTGACTCACTATCACTAATCCAGCGTTGTCCAGGGTAAAATGACATAGAAAAAAACTCCAACTCAATAACTCGCGCAAAAAATGCACGCCAAAAAAAGGGCGCTATAGTACCGTTAATCATAGAAGTGATCATTAAATAAATCGGTAAAAGGCGACTTTTTTTGCTTTAAATTTATAGAATTGAGTTTTACTTTTAGTAATAGAGCCTTTTCAGTCCAATAATGATGGATATGACTTAGCGCTTAACCCGCAAAAGCGGCTTGCTTGCGGGAAAGTAAGCTGTCAAAGTGGTTATAAGCTTAATAGCATAAGCTTTATTAGGATTATTTTTATAGTGGCTTTTTATGACGGCTTTTTATCATGACTTTTTATGACGGTAACGCTATGGTAAAAAAGAACAAGTAATGACATTGTTTTGGTTAGATGAATTATCAAATTTTTGGTTTCTAGCAGCAGTTTTAAGCAAGAATACTGTGCAGCCTTCAACTTGGGAAAGGACTTTCATATGACAGCAAATAAAATTATTTATGTTTTAGACACCAATATATTATTACACGAACCCTTCGCTTTCCTCTCTTTTAAAGAACATGATGTGGTGGTGCCGATGACTGTACTAGAAGAATTAGATTCTATCAAAGACCGCCACAAAGATGTCAGTCGTGATGCGCGAGTAGCGATTAGAGCGCTGGAAGATACCTTAGTTAATGCCACGCCTGAACAAGTACTAGCAGGCGTTAAATTACCGCAAAACGATGACCTACACCCCAGTGGCTGTTTAGCTATTTTCAACGATTATGCCTTAGACGAGAGTAAGGTGAAATTGTCTTTTAATGAAAATGACAATCGCATTATTAGTAGCGCGATTTATTTACAAGCCAAACATCCAGATAATAAAGTGGTGCTAGTCACCAAAGATATTAACATGCGCTTAAAGGCAAAAGGCGCTGGACTTGCTTTTGTTGAAGATTACCGCACGGATCAACTCATTGATGATATTAAGTTTTTAACCAAAGGTTATCATCAATTTCCGGGTGATTTCTGGCAACAGGTTCATGACTGTGAAAGTGAAACAGAGGGCCGTAATACCACGCACTATATCAAGCGTGATTTACTGCCTAATGGCTATATCAATGAATACCTGATTGACGAAGGCGAACACTTCGCAGGTAAAATTACCGGGTTGGACGATGAAAACTTAGCGATAACCGATTTGAGTCGTGAGCGTTTAATGGCAAAACAAGCGTGGGGCATTCATCCAAAAAATATCTATCAGGGTATGGCAATGGATGCCTTGCTTGATCCCATGATTGATTTAGTCATTCTTACCGGCCCAGCCGGCTGTGGAAAAACTTTACTTGCCTTGGCAACCGCGCTAGAGCAAGTGATAGAGCGTGGACTTTATGATAAAATTATTGTCACCCGCAGCACCCCTGAAATCGCAGAGTCAATCGGCTTTTTACCCGGTACGGAAGAAGAAAAAATGGCACCTTGGTTAGCCGCCATCACCGACTCGTTAGAAGTGTTGCACAAACAAGATGAAAATATGAATGGTAGTCTTAACTATATTATTGATAAAGCGAACATTCAGTTTAAATCAGTCAATTTTATGCGCGGTCGCAGCATTCAAAATACTTTGGTGCTACTTGATGAATGTCAAAACCTCACGGCTTCACAATTGAAAACCATTATTACCCGTTGTGGTGAAGGCACAAAAATAGTGTGTTCAGGTAACTTAGCGCAAATAGATAGTAACTATTTAACGGCAGTAACCTCCGGTTTGACCTACATTGTTGAGCGTTTTAAAAATTTTCCAGGTAGCAGTAACATCAACTTAAATGGTGTTGTGCGTAGTCGTTTAGCGTCATTTGCCGAAGAAAATCTATAAAAATTTAGTGCGGCGGTGATATTATCCATTTGTTACAATATCACCGTTAACCTTTTCAGTGCTATCCTCAGTCAGTACTTTGATTTAATATTAGGTCATAAAGTTAAAGGTAACTTGCCGATGAGCTAAATTTTAGCGCACTTGCCTCTATATCATTATTAGGACTTGTTAGTGTTAGTAGAAAATTCAAAAGAGCAACTTCTTCAACGCTACAATAAATCAGTCATTGTGGTTTTTTCCAGCATTATGCTGCTGACTTTTATTATCATCTCTTATAATTATTATCTCGCCCGCCAAGATTTTCGAGACTATAAATTAGCTAAGCTGAGTGAATATAGTGCGCAGCTTAATAATAAACTGACCGGTACGGTAGAAACCCTCGCGGGCATACGTGATTTAGCTGAATATTATTTGCGTTTCCCGGGAGAATTACCTAGTCAGCCGCCGTCTTTGCGACAAGAAGGTCAGTACTTTTACCTTGATAAAAATCGACAAAATTTAAGCACTAATCATCATATGATGAGCGGCAATATTACCGGCGTTGGTCGTATTGACACTTTCAATCAATCCTTGCTGCATGAGCTAACGATGGCTAATGCTTTAACGCCGGCATTTGTTACTGCAAAAAAGTCAATCAAAGAAGCTAACTGGCTGTATTACATTTCAATGCAACGCTTTGTTAATTTATATCCTTGGGTACCCAGAAGTATCTGGCAATACAATGATCAAAGTTTAAGTAATGAGTTAATGCTGAAGATAAAAACCTCAAAGCACAAGGATGAAAAGCTTTGGGCACGGCCTTATGTTGACTCGGCGAGTAAAGGTTTAAACACCATGCTAGGTATGGGAGTGTATTTAGACCATGAGATGAAAGGGGCGGTGCTCATTGATATGAATACGGCGGGCTTATATAACTATTTGCCTGAGGTAAGCGAAGTAGACCACGGCTATATTATTGTTGATAAGCAAAGTCATGTTTTGTTGCATAAAAATAACAGCAATCTTCCGCTAAATGCACAAACCGCTTTTAGTGACACTGCACCGTCGCAATTAAATCAGTTCAGTTATCAATCGTTACTCAATATTATGCCAAGTGCTGAAATTGGTGATTGGGTTGTTCAGCAGCAGAAGTTGGTTATTAATGACTGGATTTTATTGGAGTATCATCGCAAAGAAAGTTTCTATACTACGATTAATCAGCGTTTTTTGTCGATACTGATCAGTATTTCTTTTGGCTTTTTAAGTTTATTAGTGGTGGTTTATTACGTTACCTATCGCTTATTTATCGGTCCCTCTAAAAAATTCATCAGGCATATTGAACATTGTTCAGCGGGTGATCCCGGTAAAATAAAACCCTCTGCCGAATGGCGCCACTGGTTTAAAATTGTCGAAGATTTATTTGGCCAAAATCGCAGCTTAATGCAGCGTTTAAAGGATCAAAACATTGAGCTAGATTCGAGAGTAAAAGAAAAAACTCAAGCGTTATCACATAAAAGTGAGCAACATCAGCGTGACTATGCGCTGTTACGCTCAGTGATGGATGCGATTCCAGACTACATTCTATTTAACGATCAACAAGGCGCTTTAATTGGCTGTAATCAGGCCGTTGAAAAACGGGTCTTACGAAAAGAAGTTGATATTTTAGGCGATCAAATTAATGATTTTATTGCGGCTGATATCAGCAAAAAAGTGGCGCAGAATATTAGTCAAAGTCAGCGAGGTCATTCATTTGTGGCGCATCATCAAACGGTGCCGACTGAGCATAATACCTATGAAATTTATCAAGCGCCGTTTTATGGGGTGTTTAATGAATTACTTGGCAGTATTATTTTAATTCGCGATGTGACTGAGCAATTTAAGATTAACCAAGCCCTGCAGCGCGCGAAAAATCAAGCTGAAGAAGCTAACCAAATTAAAAGCCAATTTTTGGCGAATATGAGTCATGAAATTCGTACGCCGATAAATGCCATGCAAGGGATGTTTTTTCTCTTACAACAAACGCGTTTAAATAAGGCTCAGGAGCAATATTTAGGTAATGCTCAAACCGCTTCAAATACTTTGCTTTATTTAGTAAACGAATTGCTTGATTCGGCCAAGGTAGAGTCAGGAAATATGTCTGTACATAAAGAACTGACTGGACTGGAAAGTATTGTATCGCAAGCACTTAATCTTAATATTGGGGCACTCGTTGGCAAAGAGCTAAGTTTAAGTGTTGCCATTGATAGCCAAGTGCCACTAGATATTCATACTGACACTATGCGTTTAGTGCAAGTGTTGAGTAATTTACTTAATAATGCGATTAAATTTACTGAGCGCGGCAAAGTTGCGCTTAGCGTGTCATTATCTTGCCCCACCACCGAACCGGTCGATGCAAAAAATATCGCTGTGTTATTTACCGTGAAAGATACCGGCATAGGTATAGAAAAATCAAAACAAACGGGCTTATTTGAAGCATTTAAACAAGCCGATGAGTCGATGACCCGAGTTTATGGTGGCACAGGGCTAGGGTTATCAATATGCCAACATATTGCGCATTTACTGGGTGGCAAAATCACTATTGACAGTGTTTTAGGCCAGGGCGCTGAATTTACCTTAGCTTTACCTATGGACGCACCCAATATGCCGGTTTGCGATACCGGTTACTCTGCACATTGCTTAACTAAGTTTCGACCGCAATTTTCGACCAGTACTGTGCTGAATTTATCGGTAAATATACCCGAAAAATTACGAGAGAACTTTACTGATATTGCGCAAGCTGTGATAGACATCTCAAGTTTTTCAGCGCTAAAAACGGTTGATGCTAAAGCAGATAAAATATTACTTATCGATAGTAGCAAGTATCCGCAAGATTTGTTGAAAAGTGAATTGGATATAATAAAGCAAGAGGTCGCTGTACTGGCGTTATGTCAGCCAATAGCCAGTGTTATTTCAGCTGAGCTACTTGAGCAATTAAACCGCAATAGTATTAATTACTTGTTGCTTGAAATGCCGTTATACCGAAATGTTATTGCTAAGTTGGCCGAGGAGCTTTGTCGGCTCTCATCACATGGCGCCATAATGGATAATAAAATGACGACTAACCGTCATGAGCTTGATGCGGTGCAACCAAAAGTAGGCAGCCTAGCTGGATTGAAAGTATTGTTAGTTGAAGACAATCTGGTTAATCAATTGGTGGCGGTTAAATTATTGCAGTCCATGCAGGCGCAAGTGACTGTTGCACAAAATGGTCAAGAGGCGTTAGAAAAATTACCACTGGAAAATATTGATATTGTTTTGATGGATATTCAAATGCCCATCATGGACGGATTAACCGCCACTAAGCATATTCGCGCTCAACCACAATATAACCGCTTACCCATTATCGCTATGACAGCTCACGCCCGTGAAGAAGACAAGCAGCAATGCTTAGCGGCGGGTATGAACTTGCATATTGCTAAGCCAATTAGCCTAAAGGTATTACGCGATAGTATTTTGTCGCAACTGGTCAAAACACTAACGTAATTGCGCTGATATTAAGTGCTAGGGTCGGCAAAAAAAGCTTCGGCATAATAGCGGCCATTGCGTATGGCAAACTCAGCACTTGCTGATAATTCTCCAATGCGCATCATTGCTGGGCCAGTGGGCTCAGCTAAAATGTAGTCTAGGCCATCGATAGTGATGGTGAGTTCATCGCCTTCGCTTGGGATATTTATCGCGAGTAGGGCATGATTATCGATAAAAACCAACTGCATTTTTATACGTGGCATTAGCGCTCTAAAAATAGCAGCGGTCAGGGTTACTTTACTGTCACAATCACCTTGGTTTTGCCACAGTATTTGCAGCGGCGGATTAAACCCCGCGCCGGTTGATGTGACCCTCGACTCTAACGTAGCATAAGGAATACTTTGGATAAATCCGAGCACATAATTACTGACCTTTCTGACACTTTCCTCACCAACACGGTCTAAAATAAGGCCTTTTAGTACGGATAGATCAGTAAATGACTCTTGTGCGAAGCGAACATGGTCGGGCTTAATGGCTAAGCTGTTATCATAAGTAACAAATTGAGTATAATAGTTACGGGTTAAATGCTCATTCATAAAGTCTTGTTCAAGTTGCGCTATGCTTAGATACGCTTGGTCAAGTGCTGTTTTATTTTCACTGTTGAGTTCCATTTGTAAATTATTACCACGACCTAAAAATGTCACTTTTACATCAGTGATAGGGTGTTGTGTCAGTTGTTTTCTCATTTGCTGATCAACGTATTTGCTAGCGTGGTTGGCTTTATAACTTTTAAAGTTTCTAAAGCGATCAAATAAAGCCACTTTATCAATAGCAAAACTTAACGCTTGTGGTTGCTGAGCTTGGTCTAGCCATTGGTAGTTAAATTGTACATGCCCATCGGTTGTTGTTTTATTAAAATCAAGCTGCTTTGCCGACGTCATAGTCGCAAAGCATAATATTAAAATAACTACTGCCCCAAATAATCTCACCACTCACCTTTATCGCTAAATATTAACGCCTCAAGCTTATACCAATTTCACTAACTTTGTGAGCATTTTTGCTGGTTAACATAAGCCACTATTTTGTTGTTTATTTAATAATTATAACAAGCAGTTATTAAGAAAACCCTTGGTATTTAGTCATTGTTACTGGCTATAAAGTCGTTGTTCTAAGCAATGAAAAGGCTATGAGGTTGATTTTTAATGACCGACGAATTTATCATTTTACTTTTACTTTTACTGTCTTTGCTATATATTCAAACGAGTGTTTTAATTAATTGTTTAAATTACCTGTTTGGAGAATGTGATGGCTGACTATCAAGTACCTTTAAAAGATATGAATTTTTTGTTATATGACGTATTTAATGCTGATAAATTGTGGCAGTCATTACCGGCATTAGCTGATCGGGTTGACCGAGATACCGCCGAAGCAATTTTAGAAGGTTGTGCAAAAATTGCAGAGCAAGAAATAGCACCATTGTCGCGCAATGGCGATGAAGTAGGGGTTAGTTTCGATGCGGGTAAAGTCACGACAGCACCCGGCTATAAAGAAGCGTTTAAAACTTATGCTGAAGGTGGCTGGACCTCATTAGGCGGAGACCCTGACTTTGGTGGCATGGGCATGCCTAAAATGTTGACCGCATTTCATGAAGAAATGTTATGTTCGGCGGATATTTCATTTTCACTTTACCCAGGCTTAACTGCTGGCGCTGGCTTGTCGTTAGCAAAACATGGTAGTGAAGCATTAAAGAATCGCTATTTAACCCGTATTTATGCCGGCGACTGGTGTGCAAGCATGTGCTTAACTGAAGCCCATGCCGGCACTGATCTAGGCATGATCAGAACGAAAGCGGTACCACAAGCTGATGACAGTTATTTAGTGTCAGGGACAAAAATATTTATTACCGCCGGTGAGCATGATCTGACGGAGAATATTATCCATTTAGTGTTAGCTAAATTACCTGATGCGCCCGCTGGACCTCGTGGAATTTCATTATTCTTGGTACCAAAATTCAATGTTAATGATGATGAGTCCATCGGTGAACAGAACAATGTCAGCTGTGGCTCTATCGAACATAAAATGGGTATTCATGCTTCAGCTACTTGTGTGATGAATTTTGATGGTGCTAAAGGTTATTTAGTCGGTGAGCTCAATAAAGGCTTAGCTTGCATGTTTACTATGATGAACTTTGAGCGAGTTGGTGTAGGTATCCAAGGTTTAGGTGCAGCAGAACGCTCGTATCAAAATGCTTTAGAATATGCCAAAGATAGAATTCAAGGGCGTTCTTTATCTGGTGTTAAGTCACCTGATGCCCAAGCTGATTCGTTATTAGTACATGGTGATGTTCGTCGCATGTTGTTAAACATGAAGGCGTTAAATGAAGGTTCACGTGCCTTATCAACTTATACGGCTATGCAATTAGACATTGCGACTTATGGTACGGGTGAAGCGCAAGTCAAAGCGGATCAACTTGTTGCTATAATGACTCCGATTGCTAAAGCGTTTTTTACTGATCTTGGCTTTGAAAACACCGTTGCTGGTCAACAAGTTTTCGGTGGTCATGGTTACGTTAGAGAATGGGGACAAGAGCAGTTAGTGCGAGATACCCGTATTGCACAAATTTATGAAGGCACTAACGGTATTCAAGCGATGGATTTGTTAGCCCGTAAAGTGGCCGGTAGTAAAGGCAAATTTGTGGCAGTCTTTCTTGAAGAAGTACGTGACTATATGCAAGCGGATAAAGTGGATGCTATGCAAGAGTTTACTCAACCTTTGGCTAAGGTCACAGATGAACTTGAAGAATTAACGCAATACTTGTTAACCGCAGCACAGACTTCGCCAGAAGAACTGGGTTGTGCGGCCAATGACTATTTACACATATTTGGTTATACGGCGATGGCTTATGTTTGGGCTAGAATGGCAGAAGTTTCACTGGCTGCTAGCGATGATAAAACTTTCCATGAAAGTAAAGTCCGTACCGCTCGTTACTACTTTGCCCGATTATTACCCCGTACTCAGTCGTTGATCGCCTCAGCGAAATCTGGCCAAAGTGCGATGTTTGATATAGCTGAAGAGCTTTTTTAAAGACCCGCTTTACTCGCCATTAAATACCTAATGAAAAAGCCAATTCAATCACCTTGAATTGGCTTTTAATTTTTGATGGCTTAGATCAACCATCCGTAGTTCAAATCCGCATCAGTAATGTGAGACAATAAGCGACTTTATAGCTATTTGGGATATCTATCATGTAAGATATTCAGTAGCATTTAGTGAGTGAATTAACTATTGATCAGTCTGCACCAAATTTCACTGAAGAGTTCACTGAAAAATTCACTGATAAAATGATAAGACACTTCACAGCGAATGCTCGACTTTATAGCCCATTCATTATATTAGTAAGCACTTAGAAACGGATTGGCATGGCTAGGTTTATGCCTAGGTTCATGGGTAGGTTATAGGTGTTTGGTAGATATCAAATTTTAAACACACAGGATTAGGGAGAAACCAGTGCGTATTTTTAGTGTTTTACTCATCATAATGCTAGCAGCATGTAGCAGTAAACAAGATGAAGTTGTTGTTAGTAAACCAGTATGCGATTTAGCCTATTCGTCTTATCAAGCCACCGTTACCGGCTACTGCCAAGAAGCGGCTGCTGACCTACCAGAGTCATTAGACATTATTAATAAAAGTATAACGATTAAGCCGTTAGATGAAATTTCTGAGGTATTTTGGTTTAACAAAAAAATGAAATACTCGTTAATAAAACAAGAAGCGAGTGCACCCTTGATTTTTATTATTGCAGGTACTGGAGCGAGCTACGATAGTGTGAAAATGCTCAGCCTGCAAAAAAGTTTTTTTCAGCAGGGTTATCATGTCATCTCATTGTCATCGCCCACCTTTGCTAATTTTATTGTTAACTCACCTAACACCCAATACATGCCGGGTGATTTAGCGCATGACGCAGAATATTTATATCAGGTGATGAATTTAGTTTGGGCACAAGTTCAAGCTCAAGACGCCGTAGAGGCATTGTCATTTTCTCTTACGGGTTACAGCTTAGGTGGCGCGCACTCAGCATTTATAGCGCTACTTGATGAAGAAAAACAGGCGTTTAACTTTGAAAAAGTGCTTCTGATTAACCCACCGGTTAGTTTATATAACTCAGTCAGTATTTTAGATAATTATTTTGATCTAGGTGAAAATCGACCCGCGGCGGTTGCTATGTTTGATGATATTTTTTCCCGCTTTTCTATTGCTTACTCAGCACAACGGTCTTCAAAATTTGATCAAGGCTCAATATTCAGTTTATTTAAAAATGTTGCCTTAACTGAAGCCGAATTAAAACTGTTAATTGGCGCCTCGTTTAGAATAGCGTCATCAGATATGATATTTGCCATCGATGTTAGTTTTAACACGGGCGCAATCACCTATAAAAACCACAGGATAAGCAAGCTTGAGAGTTTAACGCATTCACTGCAACGTGCCAGTGATATCACCTTTGGTGATTATTTTGACCGTGCCATGCTACCCAGAGCCCAGCGCGAAGATGCCAGCATCACCAAAGCCGATTTGATCGAACGTTACAGCTTACATGCCATTGAAGATTATTTAACCGCATCTGATAAAATTTATTTGGTCACCAATCAAGACGATATTATTTTACAGGCGGGTGAGGTGGAGTATTTACAGAGCATTTTTACCGATAGGGCAAAAATTTTCCCTCGTGGTGGACACTGTGGCAACTTAGATAGACTCAGTTTTGTTGAGCACCTACAGACCACGTTCCAAGGAGGGTTAAATTAATGTCAATGCTTGCCAATAAGTGTTCTAAGTTATTCGCTATCGCCCTGTGTTTTTTATTGTTAGCCTGCTCCTCACAGCCAAAATTAGAGAGTACGGCCATAACACCGATCATTGCGATACCAGATAATCTGGCCGAACTTGGTGTGATGAGTGCTTATTCCGACCCTTGGGAGGGGTTTAATCGTCGTATGTATTATTTTAATGCTAAAGCCGATGAATACGTTTTATTACCCATAGTGACGGGCTATAAGAAAATCACCCCTGATGTTGTTGAAACTGGGCTGAGTAATTTTTTCAATAATATGGCTGAAATATCAACGTTTATCAATTCGTTATTGCAGTTTAAATTATCAGTGGCGGGCGAAACATTAGGTCGTTTCGCTGTTAATACCAGCTTAGGTTTAGCAGGGTTAATCGACGTTGCAACACCTATGGGCTTAGCCGCGCAAGATGAAGACTTTGGTCAAACACTAGGGTTTTGGGGCGTTAAGGCCGGACCATATCTCGTTTTACCTCTGTTGGGCCCCTCGTCACTGCGTGATGCCACCGGTCTTGTTTTTGATGGTTTAGCAGATCAACAAGTGATGGATGAGCTGGGGATGAAATCTGAAGAGGAACTTTATCTTTCATTACTGAACAGTATTGATGCTAGAGCCAGATTACCTTTTCGCTACTACGGCTCGGGTTCAGCATTTGAATATGACTACTTTAAATTACTTTATAAGAAGTATCGTGAAATTCAAGTGGCTCGTTAACCCAGTTTACATAAACTGCAGTGACCAAAGTCAGCTGAATCTGCCCAGTGTTAGGTATCTTAATGTAGCTTAGCGATAACAATTAATGGTAGGTTTAGCTATTTTATTAATTACAGGTATAATCACGCCTGGTAAATTTTATAGGAATGTCTTTTGTTAGCAGTTATTCGTGTCATATTGATGACTTTTTCTTTAGTTATCATCTGTATTTGTTCAATTTTATTCTGTTTGATTAGGCCATTTCATCGCGACAATGTTCATCATACAGCTAATTATCTTGGCAAAGTTGCAAAAATTTTAGGTTTAGAGGTTGAGGTTAGAATACCAGAGTCGACAAAAAATATGGGCCCTGTTGTCTATATTTGTAATCATCAAAATAGCTATGATATTTTCACCGTCAGTAATGCTGTTCAACCCGCAACGGTTAGTGTTGGCAAAAAAAGTTTAAAATGGATCCCCTTTTTTGGTCAAATGTATTGGCTAACGGGTAATATTTTAATTGATAGAAAAAATAAAAATAAAGCCATGAATACTATCGATACTACCGCTAGAAAAATTCGTGAAAAAAAGCTGTCTGTTTGGTTATTTCCAGAAGGCACACGCAGTTATGGCCGTGGTTTATTACCTTTTAAATCAGGCGCATTTCGCACGGCGGCAAAAGCTAATGTACCTATCATTCCTGTTTGTGCAAGCAACACTCATAAAACCATAGACTTAAATCGTTGGGATAACGGTAAAATGATTATCGAATTTTTACCACCGGTATATTTATCTAGCGAAGATAAAGATAAAATTCGCAACATAACCAATAAAACCCGCAGTGACATGCTAGCGAAAATTGAACAATTGAATATTGAAACAGACCGTCAGCTACCACAAGTAGATGACCAAAATTCGCCAGATAAGCAAACAAGTGAGATAAAATAATGATTGATGAAGCATTGCAACAATGGCAAGAACATACCGAGCAATTGATCGCTACACTAGTTGAAGATGGCACAAATGAAGAAGTTCACCATACAATTGAACATCATTTTTCTAGTGGAGACTTTGATATTCTAGAAAAAGCGGCGATTACAGCATTTAAAAGCGGCTTTGAAATTGAAGAGCCAGAAGAGGCCGAATTAGAAAACGGAGATAAAGTCTTTGCTTTCGATATTGTGACCGAACAAGCTTTAGATTTTGATATTATTTTTGATGAAACAAAAACGATGTTCGAATTAGCAAAAAAATGTAACGTAGATTATGATGGCTGGGGTACCTACTTCGAAGAATAAGCCAATATCGATCAGCAGGAAGGATCAGCAAGGAAGGATCAACAAGTAACTCACGACAAAAAGGTTATCCAATGGAATGGTTAAACACGTTATTACGACCTGAAATTTTAGCGCTATTAATTGCAATTGTAGCGATTGTTGCTGTGTTTGTAGTTGCCACACGCAAGGCGCATCATCGGCATCAAGAGCGCATAGAGAATATTAAAAACGGCTTTAATCCTGATTAATAAAAAACGCAAAGTGTCACACTTTGCGTTTTTTTATCACTGATATTTATGGCCAATAAGGCTTTATTAACGATAACGCTAGCCATTTTGTAAAGTGAATTTTATCAAAGCGCATTAAGCTAATACCGGCTGTTTTGTTAATTCAAAGGCATTACGTTGACTTAATAGTGAAAACGCTGCCGGGACAAAGATAAAGGATAACAGTGTGGTTAACACTGTACCACCGGCAACCGCGACAGCAAAAGGTGGCCAGAAGCCACCACCTGCAAGAATTAAAGGCAGAAAGCCACCAACAGTAGTTATGGTTGTTGAACTAATATGACGGGCGCAACTTTGTACGCAGCGAATAATAGCTGTACGGTCACCTTGTATCGCTTGCTCATCCATTTTTAGTTCAGCTATGATCACAATAGCCGCATTAATAGCCAGTCCCATTAACCCTAATAAAGCAATGATAACGGTAAAGCCAAAGGGGTAATCAAAAATATAAACGCTCAGTAAGCCTAAGCCAATGGATTGAAATGCGGATAAAAATATAATCGCACTGAGTCTAAAAGAATTAAACGACAGCACCACAACTGTAAGTAGCAGGGTTAATATCAAGCCAACACTGGCCATGAGTTTACCCACCGCTTTATTGCGCTCTGCCGATTCACCGCCGAATTCTATTTGATAACCATTAGGTAATTGGTAGTCAGCCTTAGCCATACTTTCTTTAATTCGGTTAAGTACGATAGACGGTAAAACGTCTGCGCGAATATAGCCCTCAATAACATTCACTCGTACGCCATTGCGATGCGGAATAGCGCCGCGACTGGGTTTAATCTCTAAATCTGCGATGGCAGTTAAGGCAATTGACTGCTTTGAGCTGGGATTAATAATGTTAATGTTGGCTAATGCCGCTAAGTCATCTCGTTGTTCGTTACCAATTCTAACCCTGACAGGAATTGATTCTGTTGCCTCAATAACCGAGCCGTTGGTTTGACCTGACAGTGTGGTATTAAGTTGCTTGGCGACCTGTACTAACGACAAGCCAGCTAAGTTAGCTTTTGCTTCGTCAATATTAACCCAAACTTTTGGCGTGCCAGGTTGTAGTGTTGAACGGCTATGGGTAATGTCTTGGGTTGCTGACATAAAAGCGCGAATATCATCACCAATTGTTTTTAAACGATCAAGATTTGGGCCAAAAATACGCAACTCTACCGGTGCGTTAAAGGGCGGGCCTTGTTCAAGTTTTCTGACTAATATTTGCGCTTCAGGTAACATATCATCAAGTGTTTGTTGAATTTGGGGAATTAAACGATTCGCTGCCGAAAAATTTGTTGCGGTTACCATACCTTGGCCATAATACTGCGCACCATCTTTGGTTGGCATTAAATTATAGTAAAAAGAAGGCGCATTTTTACCGATAAACCAGCGAACCGATTCAATGCCATCGAGTGCTTCAAGGTAGTTGGTAAGTACTTTACTAACCCGCTCAGTATTGATTATGCTGCTTTGTGCGGGTAAAAAAAGTTCAACCTGAAACATGTCACGATCTGATGAGGGGAAAAATTGCTCTTGCAGCTGTTTAGCGGCAATAAAACCTAATAAAGGCAAACAAACTACCAAGGTGATCACCAGTTTTCTATGTAGTAGTGACCAGTTAAGCAAGCGCACAAAACCACGATTTAACGCCGGTAAACTAATCCCACTTTGATACCAACGAGTCGAATTTTTATGCCTGTGTCGGCTAATAAAACGACCTGATAAGCCAGCAACAATAGTGTGAGATATAATATAAGAGCCGACTAAAGAAAATATAACACTAAGCGCAATACCGCCAACAAACTCACCGGCAGGCCCTGGCATAAGCACAATCGGCATAAAGGCTAAAATGGTGGTTAATGTTGAACCCAGCAAAGGTAACCATAAGTGATTGACTGCATTGGCTATCGCGTCAAGCCTACGTTGGCCCTTTTCGATATTGGTTTTTACGGTATCAGCCATCACAATGGCATTGTCCACCATAATACCCAAAGCAACCACTAAACCCGTCACCGACATCTGGTGTATAGGGAGGCCATAAAAATTCATCACGGATAAGGTAAATAACACGGTTAATGGCAGCGATAAGGTGACAATCAAAGCGGCTTGCCAGCCTAAGGTAATCAGTAATACTGCGGCAATAATGGCAAATCCTAGTGCGATATTACCGACTAAGTCGCTTAAACGCGCTTCGGTATAGCTGCTTTGATCGAATATCACCTCCAAAGTGACATTATTAGGTAGCGTTTGTGTAAATGAGGTTAACGCTTTTTGCACCGATGCACTCCATTGGTCGATACGCAAGTTTGGCAACATGCGGGTAGCAACAACTACCGCTTGTTGATTGTTGACCATGGCTATTTCGGTTGGCGGGTAATTGACTGTTTTTCGAATATCAGCAATGTCTCCCAAGCGTACTAAGTTGCCATTATCATCAGCTTTTATTGAGATGTTACTAATTCGGTCGGTGTCCTGTAATGCACCAACCAACTCTATTTGCATTTGATTGAATGCGTTGGTGAGTTTTCCTGCCGATACTTTAGCATCAGCATTAAGAATTTTTTCTGAAATATCATTGATTGAAAGGTTTAATTGGCTGCTAATAACGGGGTCCACCTCGACCAGTACTTCCTCTGAGCCTTGGCCGAATATAGTGACTAAATCTGTACCATGAACCAGTTTTAGCTGATTTTGTAATTCATTAGCATAGCGACCTAAAATAGCAATGTTGGGTGTCTCGCTGCCTTGCCAATTTAGGGCAATTATTTGCGTGTAAGCATAACCTCTGTCGTCTTCTAGTACCGGCGTTAGTGTGCCGTTTGGCAAACTTGGGCTGAGATCGTTCAGTAAATCTCTAACCCGTGACCATATTGGCTTGGGATCGGTAATTTCATCTTGTAATTGCACTTGGACAATTGAAATACCCGCACGAGAATTTGACGTGAGTAGATTTATTTCTGGTAGTTTTCTAAGGCTTTGTTCTATTTTCTCGCTGATCAGTACTTCAACTCGCTCAGCACTAGCACCCGGTAATTGCGTAATAACGCTAGCGATTCTATTAGTTATCCTTGGATCTTCGGTACGGGGTAAATTGCTTAACGCCCCTAAACCCGCCACCAATAAAAGCGTGATCATCAAGGACATTAAACGACCATTTTTGACAAATGAACGTATCATAAAATTTGCCCTGTGCTAGCCACTTGCTTGATAGCTTCGCTGGCCCGTTTCACTATTTGTCTTGGCACATAGCGATGCACACCACTAGCAATGACTTCGTGTGTCACTAAGGGTAAACCCGTAATATAGGCGGCATCTAGTGTGGCGTATTTTACCTCAACCGTAGTCGCTGATATGGTCAATAAATCATGGGCGGTTGCCGTGACCTGATAAACATTCCATTGGCCACGAATACCGTCAGTTAAAGCCGACAAAGGTAGCCAGAAACCGGCTTGTTCAACACCTTGTTCAATATTGACTTGTGCTAACTGGCCATTATAAAAAGTTAATGTTTGCTTAAGGCCAAGGCGCAGTTCAATGGTGCGGCTAACCTGATGCACCTGTTTACCAATCGCTAATATTTGTCCGGAGAGCGTTTGTTTATTTAAGGTAACAGAGAGCGTTTGCCCTACCACTAATTGGCTTGCTACTTTAACAGGTACGCCAACAGATACTTCGTGAGCAGCCTGTTGGATCAGGTTAAATGCGTCTTGATTGGGGCTGAAGTTTTCTCCTTCAGCGACGGTACGGCTACTGATCACTGCCGCGAAAGGGGCATGGAGTTTCGCGTGTGATATTTGATATTCTATACTGGCTATATTTGCTTGTTGACGGGAAATATCAGCATTGATGATTTTTTTTTCAGCTTCTAGCTCATCTACTGCTTGTTTAGAACTGTAACCTTTAGTCCTTAAATTATTGATACGAGATAAATTTAGACGATTGAGTTCGGCCCGTGCACGAAATTGCTCAATGGTGGCCACTATTGCTTGGCGTTGAATGGTGAGGAGTTCAGTATCAAATTCTGCCAATAATTGGCCTTTACTAACAAGGTCTCCACTATCAACATAAACTTTAGCAACCTTACCGGCATATTCAAAACTTAATGACGTGAGCTGTTTACTGACCACTTTGCCAATATAGGCGCGTTCAATGTTGTAAGACATACTGGGTGATATGGTGCGAATGTCGGCGCTTTGGTGGTAATTAGCACTTTGTTTGTTTGCTTGTGTCGTTGTTGGCTTAGTTTTTTGACTAGGTTCTTGAGTAGGCTCAGAGCAAGCACTGAGTAAGGCGAAGGAAAGAACTAAGCCATAAACGCGAAAAAACCTTGTAGTACGCTGATCTATTAACACGGAATGCACCTTAAACGTATAACATATAAACTAGACCGAACAGTCTAGTTTAGTCAAACTAGACTGTCTAGTCTAATTTGAGGTATGTTATGTGATATCACAATAGTTTTAACAGCCACTGAAACCAATATCTTGAGATGGCCTGCGCATAACAAGATCACAAGTTTAATGAAACTGTTATAATAGTGAATCGAACTGTAGGCGTTTTATGTAATTTTTATTACTGAGTCGTGAGCTAGTGAACTAAGTATAAAGTAAATGCATAAAGTAAATGTATAAAGTTAACGTATAAAGTTAATATGGGTGATAGGGGTGTATGGCAAATATTCGAAGTAAAAGTGAAAGTAAAAGAAAACAAATTCTTGATGCTGCGACTATGCTGTTTACTGAGCAAGGCTATAGCTCAACTAGTATGGCTGAAATTGCCCAAGATGCCGAGGTTTCAAAACAAACTGTCTATAGCCATTTTGGTAATAAAGATGAATTGTTTGCCGCGTCAATAAAGCAAAAGTGTGATTCATATCATATGACTGAAATTGGCCTAGATACCGCCAATGAGCCGGCAGAAATTTTATTTGTTTTGGCGAAACGTTTTTTGGCTATGCTGACCTCAAAGGAAGCACTGGCCATTCATAAGATTTGTGCTTATGAGTCAAAATCATACCCCCAGTTGTCAGAGCTATTTTATCAAGAAGGTCCAGAACGTATTGTTAATGACGTGGCAATACTGATGGCCGATTTCGACAGCAAGCAACAATTAGCTATTCCAACCCCTAAATTTGCGGCACTACAGTTTTTAAATATGGTGAAAGGAGAATGTTGGATGCGTGTGGAATTTAATACCAAAAAACAACTATCTGAAGCAGAAATTAATCGCTATTTAACATCGAGTATTGCCATGTTCACTAAGGGCTATTCGCTTTAGTTTTTAACGACTACTGTTAAATTTATCTTATAGGTATTTACATGGCTAATAGTACTGGCAAAGTCAGTAGCGAAAGTAAGTCGGGAAAGCCAGTAGTGAAAGTAAGTAGGGGAAAATAATAGTGTTTATCAAAAAAGAAAGCGAACCTAGAGTGAGTTCGCTTTCTTTGTCGTTCTGCGTTTGTTTGGGCTAGTAAGTTGTTTCTAACAGATTCTTGCTATAACTGGAGTTAACCGGCTTTTCAGTCGCATCGTCAAGCAGCTCTCTAGGCATATAATTTTCATCATGCTTTGCTAATACTTCGCTCGCTTCAATGACATTACCATTGACTAAAATACCATTAGCGACAATACCTTGTCCTTCACGAAACAAATCAGGCAAAATACCGTCATAGCTTACCGTAACGGTTGGATCAGTCTCAGAGAAGCTAATCGGCATTCTCATATCAGCGAGTTTAAAACTGACTTTTAAGCTTTCGCTATTACGATGCACACTGCCTGGCACCACTAAACCACCAATACGTAAGCGTTGGCCGTTAATGGCTTTAAGACCGGTATCTTGTTTGCCATTATATATTTCAGAAGGCTTATAGAATAAATCAATATTTTGACTTAACGCGTACAAAACAAGCCCGGCAACAACGCCTAAGCCGATGATTATTGACGTGACTATCGTTAATCGCTTCTTACGACGGGGATTCATACTGTTACCTCTTAAGTTTTATGACTGATGTCAGTACGGGTTTGTGTGTTTTGTAGCTCGGCCGCTTGACGTAATTTTGCTTCGCGTTTTTGACGCTGAGCTATTTGTTGCTTAATTTTTTTATGATCCGTGATACTCGAAAACACTAATAAGGCTAAAGCCAACATACTAACGCCATAGGATAACCAGACATAAAAGCCATAGCCGCCCATAGCGATAAAAGCACTGAAACTATCAAACTGCATGCGCTTTCTCCTCAGTAGCCACTAATTCACGTACCCAAGGGCGCATACTGTTGCGATTGAGTATTTCGCTGCGAAAACGTAAGCAGATTAACGCTGTGACTAAAAAAGCAAAACCAATAAAACAAACCAAAAATGGCCAAAACATATCTGCAGTCATCGAAGGTTGGCCTAGCTTACTCACGGTTGCCCCTTGATGCAGGGTGTTCCACCACTCGACAGAATATTTAATAATCGGTAAATTAATCACGCCCACTAAGGCAAGAATGCCGGCTGCTTTGCCTGCTAAATTTTTATCTTCAAAAGCATTATGTAAAGCGATAACGCCCAAGTATAAAAATAATAATATTAGCTCAGAAGTCAGTCGGGCATCCCAAATCCACCACGTACCCCACATAGGTTTGCCCCAGGCCGCACCGGTAATGAGGGCGATAAAAGTAAAAGTCGCGCCGATAGGTGCCATGGCAGCCGCTGTGGCATCAGCAAGTCTTAATTGCCACACTAAGCTAGATAACGCGGCAATGGCCATGCCTAAGTATATACCCATAGACAACATCGCCGCAGGTACATGTAAATAGAATATTCTAAAGGTATCACCTTGTTGATAATCAGCAGGGGCAAATAGTAAGGCCCAGGTAATACCAATAGCTAAAAAAACAAAGGCTAGGCGCGCGCACCAAGGTAATATTTTACCCGCAAAATGATAGCTAATCTCAGGATTTGCGTAAGGGTGAAGCCACTTCCACATCATATTAATTTGTACTCACTTTCAGCGCTGCACTTACAGCAAATGGGGCCAAGGTTAACGAGGCAAAAAATATTGCCGCGATTATAGCAAGTTGTCCGTTATAAGGTAAGTTCATTGCCGCAGTATCGATTGCGCTAGTGGCAAAAATAAGTACGGGAATGTACAGCGGCAGTACCAATAAGCTGAGTAATACCCCTCCTTTTTTAATGCCAACAGTTAAAGCAACACCAATAGCGCCAAGCAAGCTCAATACTGGCGTACCCAGTAATAGTGTTAGCATGAGCGCACCATAGCTGTGCTCATTTAAATGCAATAATACCGCGAGCAATGGCGCGATCAGTATTAATGGTAAGCCAGTAAGCAACCAATGTGCAACAATTTTAGCCAGCACTAATATAAATATTGGCTGCGGACTTAATAGCATTTGTTCTAGTGAGCCGTCTGCGTAATCAGACTTAAATAATCTGTCCAGTGATAGCAAAGTGGCGAGTAAAGCCGCAACCCAAATAATGCCTGGGGCAATGCGTGATAACGTTGTACTTTCTGGGCCAACGCCTAACGGAAATAGCGTGACGACAATAACAAAGAACAATAAAGGATTAATAATGTCGTCGCGATGACGAAAAGCGATCATCAGATCTCTTTTAACAATTAAGCCAAAGGCCGCGCGGTAAGAAACTTGTGTCATAAGTGATGACCCTAATAAAAACGATAAGCTAAAGTGACTTTCTTTACTCGCTCTGCGGGTAATGAGAGATCTTGATGAGTGGTTAATATCACACAGCCACCGTTGTCAGCATGTTGTAAAAATAATTGTTCTAATTTTTCCACGCCTAACTTATCAATAGCGGTGAAGGGTTCATCTAAAATCCAAATTTTAGCTTGGCTTTGCCATAAGCGGGCTAAAGATATTCGACGGTGCTGTCCTGCACTTAAGTGAGCAGCCAGCGCATCCTCAAAGCCAAGTAAGTTTACTTCTGCTAATGTCGCCTCGGCTGTGGCACTATTTAGGCCATGTAAAGCTAGATTAAACTCGAGATTTTCTTGTGCGGTCATCTCGTCTTTAACGCCAGGTAAGTGACCTAAATAAAGTAAATCCTGATGGAATGTTTCACGTTGCTGCGTAATACTTTCATCTTGAAAATAAACCGTACCTTCATAGGGTTGAGAAAGACCGGAAAGAATACGCAACAAACTGGTTTTTCCAGCACCATTTGGCCCTTCAACTTGCACAATATCGCCTGCGGCAATGTTAATATCAAGCGTTTCAAACAACAGGCGGTCGCCACGTATACAAGCTAAGTTACTAGCACTTAGTAAGCTATTGGTGTTCGGCGTAAATACTGTGTTTTCGCTGTGTAATCTGGACAAACTTTTTCACTTAATTGTTACGTGTAGGCATGGGGTCATGTCACTATTGAGATGATAATAACCTAATTAACCGACTAGCTTTTGATTTATGTCATTAGGTTGTAATGCGTGTTTCAGGTTTTATTATAATTGCTGCAAACACATTGCAGGCTACTATATCGTTCAATAAAGCTGAGTAACAGTTTTTCCGCACCGCTTTGTTAATAAGGCTATTTAATTTTTAATAAGTGATCAATTTATTGCTCCAATTCGTATAATAGCGGATAGAATACATAGCACATTATCATCAGCACGGATAATTCCTTTGCTGAGATAATTACGATAATATGTCGGTAGAAATAGCCTTAAGAAGGAAGCTCATGAAAAATTTATTGTTGATTAGCATTATTGCTTTAACAAGCTTTACCGTTAAAGCGCAGGCCGAAGTCGATATCACTAAAAACATTAACATCGACCCTTCAGCACAATGTTTAGCATATATGCAACACAGTGAAAAAAAATTGCATGCTAAAGAACTGCTTGATCTTTGTCAGTTAACGGCGGGTAAGGCAATGTTAATTGTCAATACGGCTAGTCATTGTGGTTTTACTCCACAATTTACAGCGCTCGAAGCTTTGCATAAAGAATACCAAGAGCAAGGTCTAGTGGTCATCGGTTTCCCATCAGATGACTTTTTTCAAGAAGAAGATGACGAAAAAGATACCGCTGATATCTGTTTTGTAAACTATGGCGTAACTTTTACTATGTTATCGCCTGTGCATGTATATGGCAGTGATGCTCATCCTATTTTTAAAGCATTAGCGGAAAAAACCACTGCACCTAAATGGAATTTTTATAAGTATTTAGTTAGTGCGGATGGTAAAACGGTTAAGCACTTCAACAGCCGCGTAAAGCCTGATTCAGACATTTTCATCAATGCCATTAACGAAATATTATAGAGAGAATTATGTCAAGATATGCAGGCCAAAGTAAAAAAATTCATGATTGCACGACAAAAACGGGCGTATTATTAACTAATTTAGGCACACCCGATAGCCCAACACCAAAGGCACTTAGGCGTTATTTGGGCGAGTTTTTATCTGATCCACGAGTAGTGGAAATTCCTCGCTTGATTTGGTTTGTGATTTTACATGGCATTATTCTTCGAGTGCGGCCCAAGAAATCAGCTAAGTTATATGAAACGGTTTGGACTGAGGAAGGTTCGCCTTTGTTAGTGATTAGTAAGCAACAAAAAGCTAAAGTTGAGAAAGTACTCACAGCAAAGTATGGCGATAACGTGATGGTTGATGTGGCTATGCGTTATGGTAATCCATCGATTGGTGATGCTTTAGAAAATTTTCAAAAAAACGGTGTTAACAATATTATTGTTCTCCCTTTGTATCCACAATATGCGGGTCCAACTATAGGGGCAACCTTTGATGCTGTGTTCAATAAAATTAAAAAATGGCGCTGGATACCAAGTATCCATTTTCAAAGTGGTTATCACGACAAACCTTTATACATTAAGGCATTAGCGGCCAGCATTAATAACTATATAGCTGAACATGGTAAGCCTGATAAGTTAGTTTTTTCTTATCATGGTATGCCAAAGTATTTTTTAGAGCAGGGCGACCCATACTATTGTTTTAGTCATAAAACCACCCGTTTAGTGGTTGAAGAACTTGGCTTAAGTAAAGATGATTATGTTATGACCTTTCAATCGCGTTTTGGTAAAGCCGAGTGGCTTAAACCTTATACAGATGAAACCTTGGCAAAACTTGCTGAAGATGGCAATAAGCATGTAGCGATTATTAGCCCAGCATTTAGTGCCGACTGTTTAGAAACTTTAGAAGAATTAGTACACGAAAACAAAGACGTATTTATTGATGCGGGAGGTGAAAAATATCATTATATTCCAGCACTAAATGATGATGATGCACACATTGACGTTATGCTTGAATTAATAGAACCACATATTAATTAAATACTCTGCTTTAAAGAATATAGATACCAAGACTTATTTTGCTAGCATCATATGGGTCAGTTATTGCTCAGCTAGGCAGCTGTGCTTAAGTAGTTTTTTCTATTGAACTTAACTATTGAATTTAGCTATTGAACTTAAATAGTTGTCGTTTACTTTTCGGCAATTATTTAAATTCTTGTTTATCTTCGTCATTAAAATAAATAATCGATTATTCTGAGATGGCTTAAGCCGTCTATGCTCGCGTTATCTTCAATCCCAATAATTAATATCGCTGGTCAATATGCGCTTGCATTGTTCTACTGGCTTGCACCCATTTCATTATGTTATTACTTAGCTATGCTGGTTAAAATACACTACGGCTGCTGTGCTCTCAATAACACACCTTAGCTATTGCTAAATCCATCGGCAAGGATTTACTCATGCTGTGAAGCGATCTGTGAAGCGATCTGTGAAGCGATCTGTTAAGCCATGGATAGCGAGTAACGGCCATGTAAGAATTAATCGTGTATCTTGCCTACATAGATGTAGGGACTTATGTTTAGTTTCGAACAATAACCATGTGCTATTGATTATATCTGCTCATTTATAAGTGCTGATTTACTTATTTCAATGGCCAGAGCTCGTCAGGTTATAGGTTGTATTGATCAGGTTTTTCAAGCGATAAAAACAAAAAAACGAAACATAAGTTTCGTTTTTTATTTAAGCACTAGTTAATACTAAAGCTTATTATGCACTGTAGACTAAGATGCAACTACGTTTTCAGCTTCAGGACCTTTTTGGCCTTGTTTTACGCTGAAAGTTACCGATTGACCATCAGTCAATGTACGGAAACCGTCGCCAGAGATTGCACTAAAATGAACAAAAACGTCAGCGCCGTTTTCTTGCTCGATGAAACCAAATCCTTTAGATTCGTTAAAAAATTTTACTTTACCAGTTACTGTATCAGACATACCAACATTTCTCGCAGGTCAAAAATTAAAGTTTAGCCAAAATGGCCATATACGGAGTAAATGCCCTCTATCTAAAATGTAGATAGAGAAAGGTTTCCAGTAACACATATTAAAGCGTCTAGGCTGATCATAGGTCTTTTGACCAATGGAGCTCTCCTTATCCCGAAACGCAAAAACTCAACGCGAATACATATTAACACATTAGAATTAAGGAATCTCTAAATAATACCAAGATTATTTTACTTTTTTAGCCCAAAAAAAAGCCAGCTAAGAGGCTGGCTTTTATGCTTTATTTTGAATCAGTGATTAAATTTCTGCAATTTGGACTTTCTGGTCAACCATTTTGGCCAGGGTAGACTCAGCATCAGCTAACTTTGCTTTTTCTTTATTGATCACAGCTTCGGGTGCTTTGCTAACAAAACTTTCATTGTTTAACTTAGCACGAACACGGTCTGCGTCTTTTGATAACTTATCAATGGCTTTGTCTAAGCGAGCTAATTCAGCGTCTTTATCGATTAAACCTGCCATAGGTATTAATATTGATAAGTCACCAACAACGGCGGTGGCAGACGCTGGACCTTTATCGTCGTCAGACAATAAGGTAATGCTCTCTAATTTTGCTAAGGCACTGATAAATTGCTCATTTTCATTCAGACGACGTTGGTCATCAGCATTAACATGTTTCAGTAGTACCGGTAATGGCTTACTTGGCGTGATATCCATTTCACCCCGAATATTACGAATGGCAACGACAAACTGTTTAACCCACTCTAAATCATCAATGGCGGTTTGGTCACATTGGCTTTGGTCAAACTGTGGAAAGCTTTGTATCATAATGCTATCGCCAGTTTTTTCAAAGTTAGTTAAGGGTACAACGCGCTGCCAAATAGTTTCAGTGATAAATGGCATAATAGGGTGCATTAAACGCAGCAAGCTTTCTAAAACATTAACTAAGGTATGACGAGTGCCACGTTGCTGTGCTTCGCTGCCTTTAAATAATATGGGTTTCGTTAATTCTAAATACCAGTCACAAAATTGATGCCAAGTAAATTCGTATAATGCTTGTGAAGCCAAGTCAAAACGAAAAGCATCAAAGGCTTCATGTACAGTTTTAACTGTTTGTTGTAATTGGCCGATAATCCAACGGTCAGCCAGTGAAAACTCCATTGAAGCACTTGGTTTTTCTGGTGTAGAGCGGCCGCAATCAAATTCTTCCGTATTCATCAGTACATAACGGCTAGCATTCCAGAGCTTGTTGGTAAAGTTACGGTAACCCTCAAGACGTTTCATATCCCAGCTAATATCACGGCCAGTGGTTGCCACAGACGTCAAGGTAAAGCGTAAAGCATCAGTACCGTGAGCTTCTATGCCGTTAGGAAATTCTTTTTTGGTCAACTTTTCAATTTTAGCGGCCATTTTAGGCTGCATCATATTACCGGTACGTTTTTGTAGTAAGTCTTCAAGTGAAACGCCATCGATCATGTCTAGGGGATCAATAACATTGCCTTTTGATTTACTCATTTTATCGCCATTTTCATCACGAATAAGGCCGGTCATGTAGATTTTTTTAAACGGTATTTGGGCTTTACCCTTTTCATCTTTGTTGAAATGCATGGTCATCATGATCATACGAGCAACCCAGAAGAAAATAATATCAAAACCAGTAACTAAAACATCAGTAGGATGGAAAGTTTTTAAATCTTCGGTTTCTTTTGGCCAACCTAGGGTTGAGAAAGTCCATAAAGCTGATGAGAACCAGGTATCAAGTACATCATCATCTTGATTTAGTTTCATGTCATCGCCAATCGGGTTATTAGCACGTACTTCTGCTTCTGTACGACCGACATAAACTTTGCCATTTTCATCATACCAAGCCGGAATTCGATGTCCCCACCACAGTTGGCGTGAAATACACCAGTCTTGAATGTTGTTCATCCAAGCAAAGTACATGTTTTCATATTGCTTAGGGACAAACTCTATTTGGCCATCTTTTACCGCGTCAACGGCAGGGCCCACAAGTTTTTCTACACGTACGTACCACTGGTCGGTAAGTAAGGGCTCAATAATAACGCCAGATCTATCACCGTAAGGGGCAACTAAATCATGTTCTTTTACTTCAACTAACAAACCTAATTCGTCAAACTTAGCTACGATAGCTTTACGGGCGATAAAACGGTCCATACCGGCAAATTCAGCAGGTAATTGTGCATCATATACGTCACACACTTCACCTTTAGTATCATAAACTTCAGCAGTGGCTAATACCGCGGCGTCTTTATCAAAAATATTGATTTGTGGTAATTGATGACGCTTACCGACTTCATTATCATTGAAGTCATGGGCTGGAGTGATTTTTACACAACCCGTGCCTTTGTCCATATCGGCATGGTCATCACCAACAATGGGAATTAAACGATTAACTAAGGGTAATAAAACCTGTTGACCAATTAAATCTTTATAACGAGGATCTTCTGGGTTTACCGCAATACCGGTATCGCCCAACATAGTTTCAGGTCGTGTGGTGGCAACCACTAAATAATCAAGACCTTCTGCTGTTTTTGCTCCATTAGCTAACGGGTAGCGTAAATGCCACATGTGGCCTTTTTTGTCTTTATTTTCGACTTCTAAATCAGAGATTGCCGTGTGGAATTTTGGATCCCAATTAACGAGGCGTTTACCGCGATAAATTAAGTTGTCTTCATATAAGCGGACAAATACTTCTTGCACAGCTTCAGACATGCCTTCATCCATGGTGAAGCGTTCACGAGACCAGTCAATAGAGTTGCCTAAACGGCGCATTTGCTTACCGATAGTGCCGCCAGATTCTTCTTTCCATTGCCAAATTTTATCAATGAAGGCTTCGCGGCCATAGTCATTACGGGTTTTGTCTTCTTCTGCGGCAATTTTACGCTCAACCACCATTTGTGTTGCAATACCGGCATGGTCACAGCCTGTTTGCCATAAGGTATTTTTACCTTGCATGCGCTGATAACGAATTAAGGTATCCATAATGGTTTGCTGAAAAGCATGGCCCATATGCAAACTACCCGTCACATTGGGTGGTGGAATGGCAATGCTGTAGCTATCGCCTTCACCTGTCGGGCTAAAGTAACCTTGTTCTTCCCAACTTTTATAAAGGGATTGTTCAATATCAGCGGGGGTAAATGTTTTTTCCATCAGAGTTTCCGTCAGAAGAATTTTAACTTGTTGTATCGATAGTTTGCGGTGCGCTTGCCACTTGGTGAGCTACCTGAAAACCCCATTGACGACAAGTTCGAAAACGATCTCGAGCTTGTTGTTTAAGTGTTTCATCACGGGGTACAAAATCTATCAAATGCGAAAATTGGTGAGCAAAGTTAGGCACCTTGCTGGTTAAATTGATTAAAACCGCACGCCGGTTTGTTGGGGGCTGCCAGCTAATTTCGACGGCAGCACCTTGTTTTGGACCTTCACCAATTAAATTATGTGGTACAAAACTTTTTGGATCAAAGGCCCATAACATTTCATCAATATCATGAGCACTTTGTTGATCTTGAGTATAAATAAATACTCGCTGATTTTGCCGGTAAAAGTGAGCTGCTTGCAGGCAGGCATAATGCAGGTGCAGCTGTGCTTCAGTGACACCTACAATACTACTTTGCTCTTCAATACTGTAGAACATTGCTTGGGTTAGCATGACTTTATTCCGGCTATAAATTCAGTGAAAACTATTCGCCTTGCTCAGCGCCAGAACGATTTAATAAGAACTGCGTTAGCATGCTTACCGGTCGGCCAGTTGAACCTTTGTTTTTACCACCGCGCCATGCCGTACCGGCAATGTCTAAATGCGCCCAATTATATTTTTTGGTAAAGCGTGATAAGAAACAGGCGGCAGTGATTGCGCCGGCTTCTTTACCACCTAAATTGGTAAAATCAGCAAATGGGCTTTCAAGTTGATCTTGATAGTCGTCCCATAAAGGCATGCGCCATGCTCTGTCACCACTTTGCTCAGAAGCGTTTAATAACTCATGCGCGAGTGGATTATGACTACTGAATAAGGCGGTTGCATGAGCACCTAAAGCCACAACACAAGCGCCTGTTAAGGTGGCAACATCAATAACCAGTTCGGGATCAAAGCGCTCAATATAGGTCAAGGCATCACATAAAACTAAACGGCCTTCAGCATCTGTGTTTAATACTTCAACGGTTTGACCCGACATAGTGGTTAAGATGTCGCCTGGGCGATAAGCGTTACTGCTTGGCATGTTTTCACAACCCGCTAAAACACCAATAACGTTGATCGGTAAGGCAAGTTCTGCCAGTGCATGCATAGCACCTAAAACACCGGCTGCACCGCCCATATCATATTTCATTTCATCCATGCCTGCGCCTGGTTTTAATGAAATACCACCACTGTCAAAGGTTAAACCTTTACCGACTAACACTAGCGGCTTTGAATCATCACCAGCGCCATCATATTTAATAATGCTCATCAGTGACTCATTAACCGAACCACGGCCTACGGCTAAATATGATCCCATGCCCAATTCAGCCATTTCTTCTTCATTAACTATTTTAGTACTGACATTGTCGTAGTTGCTATCCAGCATTTGAGCTTGTTCAGCCAAGTAGGCAGGATTACAAATATTAGGTGGCATGTTAGCCACGTTTTTACAGCTTGTTATACCTTTTGCAATAGCCAAAGCATGGTTAATAGCACGTTCACCAATCGGTAACTCACGGCGAGTGGGGACATTAAATACTATTTTACGTAAAGGGCGGCGAGGCTCTTCTTTACGGGTTTTCAAACTGTTAAAGCTGTAGAGGCAATCTTGTGTTGCTTCAATCGCTTGACGTACTTTCCAGTAGGTATCGCGGCCTTTAACATGTAATTCAGACAAAAAGCACACCGCTTCCATTGAACCGGTTTCATTTAAGGTACTGATCGTTTTGCTGATAATTTGGCGATACTGACGTTCGTCTAACTCACGTTCTTTACCACAGCCCACTAATAACACGCGTTCACTAAGAATATTTGGCACATGATGTAGTAACAACATTTGCCCTGATTTTCCCTCTAGATCGCCACGGCGTAATAAATTGCTAATATAGCCTTCACTAATTTCATCTAGTTGTTCTGCGATAGCTGACAAACGACGAGGTTCGAAAACACCGACAACAATACAGGCGCTACGTTGTTTTTCCGGACTGCCACTCTTTACACTGAACTCCATGATGTCTCCTAATTTGACTCAAATGCGTATATTTTATTGAAAATATACTATTTATCTTGCTAAAAACAGTAAATAATCGCTAAGCTTGCTTTTAAATGTATTCGGCTAAAGGCTATAATTATAGCCGTATTGCACAGCGTTACCTAGCAAGCTTAAATTTAGTTTAATGCTAAAAATAACAAGTTTACTGAAAAAATGGCTGTATGTCAGAAAAAACTAAGTTTTTATAGGATCACTTTGTGATTATATTTCGTTATTTGCTCAAAGAAGTTGCCAAAACCCAACTTGCGGTATTTCTTGTCATTATGACAATATTTATCAGTAATAAATTCGTTCGTGTGCTTGATGATGCTTCAGAAGGTGGCATTCCAGGTCATTTAGTGATGACATTTATTGGCCTCAAAATCCCTGATCTTGCCGGTATGATTTTACCCTTAAGTTTTTTTCTTGGTGTTTTATTGGCTTATGGCCGTATTTACGCTGAAAATGAAATGACAGTACTGCATGCTTGTGGTGTCAGTGAGTGGTATGTGGTGCGCGTTACCTTAATTTTAGGTTTTGTTACCGCGATTATTACCGGCATATTTACGCTTTATTTGTCGCCCATGGCAGCAGAGTATGAACATCAAGTTAAAGATAAAATTGCGTCTGATTCAGGTTTAAGTTCCTTGATTGCTGGACGTTTTCAAACCACAGGTAATAAAAAAGCAGTCATCTTTATTCATGATAAAAATCGTAATGACAATACTTTTGAAAAAGTTTTTGTCGCGCAGTTGCCTAATGAAAGTACACCAAACGCTAGTGTTATCGACTCTAGCTTAGTTTATGCCGCAACCGGCCAAGTTGTTGAAGAAGAAACTGGCTCGCAGCGTTTAATACTATCAGCCGGTACCCGTTATCAAAATGACATCAAAAATAAAGAATTTCGACAAGTTTCCTTTGATAAATATTATATTCAAATTCAAGATCAAAAGGTGGCCCATAAACGCCGCAAGCTCAGCGCAATACCAACCGCGGAGCTTTATCAAGCACAAACGCCAGAAACAAGTGCAGAAAGCCAATGGCGGATCGCCTTTCCATTGGCTTGTATTATTATGACCTTGGTGGCCGTGCCATTAAGCGTTGTCAATCCGCGCCAAGGTAAATTTGGTAAAATGCTACCGGCATTGTTACTGTTTTTAAGTTACTTTTTATTACTAACCGCGATTCGTTCAGGGATAGAAAGAGGCTCAGTGCCACAATATATTGGTTTGTGGCCAGTGCACTTTACGGTGCTGGTATTAGGCTTAAGTTTATTGGTTAAAGGCCGAAAAGGTGGTAGGAAATTTAAAGTGAAGAAAGCTAAAAATAAGGTTGCTGCTTAATGCGTATTTTAGATATGTACATAGGTCGCGTTATTACCTCTACAACTTTCACCACCTTAGCGGTATTTGTCAGTTTGAGCAGCATTATTAAATTTGTTGAGCAAATGAAGTCAGTTGGCAGAGGTAATTATGATTTGGCCCACGCTGCGCTTTACGTGCTTTATGCTATTCCACAAGATGTCTCGTTATTTTTTCCTATGTCTGCATTAATCGGTGGCTTAATTGGCATGGGGATGATGGCAAGCAGTAGTGAACTTATTGTTATGCAGGCGGCAGGGCTTTCACGTCTTGATATTATTAAATCAGTAATGAAATCAGCATTGTTATTGATCATTGTTAGTATGGCGATTGGTGAATGGCTAGCACCTCAAGGCGAAGCTGCTGCTCGACAAGTGCGAGCTCAAGCCATTTCGGGTGGGAGTTTAATTTCATCAAGTGGCGGCACGTGGGCAAAAGATGGTGACTACTTTGTTCATATAGGTGAAGTACAAGATAAGGGTTCCCTAAAAAACATCCAAATATATCGCTTTAACGAGCAGCTTAAGCTATCGAGTTGGGTATCAGCTACTAGCGCCGTTTATCAGAAAAATGCTTGGCAATTACGTGACGTTGTTGAAACCAAAATCGGCGCAACAGAAATTAGTAAAGAAAGCCAAGCCGTGATGTCTTGGCGTTCAACATTAACACCCGATAAACTAGGTGTTGTAACCGTTAAGCCTGAATCATTATCACTAAGGGGCTTAAGTGATTACTTAGAGTACCTTGAGGCCAACAAACAAGATCAAAGTCGATATTTGCTAGCTTTCTGGCGTAAAATAGCACAACCCTTTACCTTGGCAGTTATGTTATTAGTGGCGCTATCTTTTATCTTTGGTCCATTACGTTCAGTATCTATGGGGGCAAGAATTATGATGGGCGTGGCCACGGGAATTTTATTTTTTATTGTCAATGAAGTGCTAGGATCACTCAGTTTGGTTTATCAGCTACCCGCTATTTTTGGTGCTTTTATGCCTAGTCTGATTTTTGTCAGTATTGCTTTGTATTTAATGAACAAACGCGCAAGTTAGCAAGATCAAACCCAACAAAGGCTTTGAAATATTATGCTTGAAACTTGATATTGCAAAGCTTAGGTTTGAAAGCTTAGGTTGGCCACCAGAGGTGAAAGCGTTACTGCATTCACCTCGGTTTTTATATTAGTTACAGCCTCAAAATAGTTATAGCCTGCCTCTATTTGCCTCAAGCGTTAAAAGTACCACTTCAGTATCAGTTAAACGGTCTTGTAGACTCAATTTATCTTTTCTATCAAGCAAGAGCGTAAAATTGCCCAAACCTAATAATGTTGGCAATAAGCGTTTTAAAGCGGTGGTTTTAGTGATTAAGCTACCATCTTGATTTTGAACTTTTAAACGCCACGCCTTCATACCTAAAGTTTGGCCGCTTTTAGACCAAAACCAGATAAAGAAAAATGCCACCCAGCTCAGCTTCCAAAGTTCATTGGGCCACAGCAACCAATAAGTATTTGTGATGGTATCGCTTAAGTGCTGATAACCTTGCAAATCAAAAATGCCAAAATGAACCATTAATGAAATAATTAAAAAAGAAGCTGCACCAGCGCTCATGTAAACAGCGATTGTAATTAAAGCATCATACAACCATGAAGCCAAACGACGTCGAAAGCCTGCACGAGGAAAAGGTGAGTTAGAAGTTAAAGACATAGCCACATCAATAGAAAAATTTGTGCTAGTTTAACAAAAGGCCCATAAAAGTATAAGTAAGAGAGCGACATTTTTAATTTCCAAGCAGAAATCAGACAAAAACAGATGAAATATTAAGTGCTTAGAATATAAAACAGGAGGTTTAATAATAACCACTATTTGTACCCAATAGCGGGTTGGAACTGACGATAGCAGACAACTGGATATTAGCTGCAACCCAAGGACCGTGCAATAGTGAGTACTTAAAAAATTTACACCAAGCTTTGTCTTTGGCCGTTACAAAAGTTGATCAGAGAAATTTTGGAGTTTTACTCACATCTAAAAGCAAAACGATTAGTGTTGAAACAGGTATTGAATATCATATAAACTTTATTTGCTAGAGCAAAACTAAAGCGGTGGCGGTAAATCTAGCGCATTGCACAAGATCACAGTTAAGCGAAAACCTATTTAACAAAATTTACCGAGCCGCAGGTATCAAGCATACTTTTTTTGATAATATCTTCGAGACCAGAATTTGGTTGGAAAAACAGCTAAAATTGGTACAGATTGTAGCTTGATGAACAAATAATCAGCACTTAAGTAATAATGAAAGAAAAACTATTGCTAACAGGATTATTTTTCGTATAATGCTGTTGTCTTCAATAAGGCTTTATATTATTGAAGTTATAGAAAAGAAATGCCAGCGTGATGAAATTGGTATACATGGGGGATTCAAAATCCCCTGTCGAAAGACGTGTCGGTTCGAGTCCGACCGCTGGTACCATTCTTCCCTTTTCTTAAAGGGCTATAACACAAAAAACCGACAATAGACGTCGGTTTTTTTGTGCCTGACATTTGATGAAATTACGCTGTATTTTAGTGTTTTCTTGTCTTACCACTTTATCAAAACTAAATGTTCCATGCGTTGAGCTTGCCTTAAACAGCATTTTAGCTTTTGCCTCGTTACAATTGGATTGTCAATTTCATAGATAGTAGTTCATCACTTGTTAGCGATAATCTTTACCTCTTAATGAGTAAACCTATCCTAGCCGTTAAGCTTTTCTTTGTAAGCCTGCTTAGGAAAGTAAATGATAAAGTAAAATATTAGCTTTCCTGTTGAGCATTGCAGTAAACAAAGGCCAGATTTTCTCGCAGTATAATATGGCATTTATAAAGCGCATTCTGTTTATAAAAAATGCTAGGTGACTCTCAGTAGCATAGTAATAACCTAGCGTTTTTCCACGATGTATTTCTTATTCATAGCTCACAACTATAAGGTGCTGTTATAGCGCTAAGTAATTTATTTGCTAACGGCTGTCTCATTTGAACATTATTACTGAGACCATAAAAAATGAATTCTTAAAATGGTGATACTGAAAAGTTAGTGTGAACACTATGCAAGGTGCTTTTACCAAGTTAAAAGCAATACCTATATAGAGGTAATGAGTTGAACCTAATTTTATAGACTTATGGCAGTATAGCTTTAAGATAATTAAGCCAAGCATAGACGAGCCATAAATCTAATAAAAATGAACCGAAGTGACGCATTCAAATGAGTTTGCTTGGAAATACCATTTTATTGCCAAAAATCTACCAGGTGTAAATGTACTCCCTATCAATGCAATCATGTTTCCTAGTATTCAACAGTTAATAAACTAAACTTCTATCTAGCAACATGAGTTTGACGATACTGTATACATCTGTAGGTTTTTAATACGGATGTGAGTCCCTGTCATTGAATGGACTATATATAGGAGTACAGTTTTATCTTTTTAAGAGATTAATATAGTGGTTTGGAACTATTTGTTGGTTAAAACAAGATAAATTGATAAAAAATATGTCTATAAAGATAAAGTCATCCTAAAGAACTCTTTAATTAAGTTAATAGCTATATGTGTTATCGATTAAAAAATAACAATAACGTTGCTTTAATAGTCAGTCACAGCAAGGGTTGCTTAATTAAAAAGCAAACAGTCATTTAATCGCAATTTAATTGATATTAGGTGTTGACGTGAAGCCAGAAATCTCTAGAATGCGCTCCAGTTCCAAGGGGTAACCCCAAAGAGCTGTTTTAATAAGTTATCTTATTCAGTTCAAGCTGATTTGGTTAACTTAACGTGATAAAACGAGTTGTTTGAAAGTTAAAAAAACTTTTAAAATAAAACGAAATAAGCGTTGACATTAAAACAGAGTTGCGTAGAATACGCATCTCGCTTCAGGCAAGGCCTGCAGCAACGAATTACTTTACGGTATAGAGCGAATGAGATTCTGTATCGGTTAGTTATCTTCTTTGAAGAAACTAACTTTCTTTAACAATTAGTTATCATGC